>CAZWJR010000022.1:5223-8838 GCA_964634655.1 uncultured Isosphaeraceae bacterium
CCTCCAGGAGGCTTGGAAGTAAAGCCATATTTGGCGATTCGCGGTGCCGCCGTTGTGGTGGTTCCCAGTCGGTTCGAATCATTTTCGTACGTTGCGGCGGAGGCCATTGCGGCCGATCGGCCGGTGATTGTGTCGGATCGCGTTGGCATCCGGGAATACGTGCCATCGGTGAAATGTGTGCCGGTGGGTAATGTGAATGCGCTGGCCGAAGCGCAATGCAACGTTCTGTCGAGCGCGAAAAAAGGAATCGAACTGGCGAAGGCGTGTTGCTGTGAACTGCAAATGGCATGCGATCCGCAACGATCGCTTCAACAGCGAGCGGCATTCATTCGTTCCATCAAATCGAGAGCCACGCAACCGGATGAAATAAACGGTCAGGACTCGATGGAGTGGATGAGAGAGTGGCTGGCGGATGTTGAAGCGAGCGAGAGGCAATCAGTGGCGTCCGCTTCTTCTTGACTTTTGAGGTCCGATTGGAAATCACGGTGATGACAGGGTGCCATGCCGGAATCAGCACACTCAAGCGACAGGTCGTAAATGCACCAGACCTTTTGATCGGGTTGGGCCACCGCATGTGCCCGCTGGGTCAGCATTCGTTCGTAGGAATCTGTTGAAACCAGAATGATGGCGGGGCCGATCGATTTGAGTCGTTCGGGGCTGATGACGGGAGTCTCTCCAAATGCGGTCACGCGGTTTGGATGATCATCGCAAATGGCAGTGAGCGTGTGCCTTGATTCGATGGCGGATCGAAGGGGAAGGAAGTTGCGCTTTGTGTGCTTGCCCCCGCCAAAGATGATGATGGATGAACCGCTCGGCAGTTTTGCAAGGCGGCTGGCCAATCTTCGAATGGCAGGTTGCCCGGCCGTTCTGTGTGCTTTGATGCGCTGGAGGAGCGGAAGCGCGTGCATGAGGTGGAATTCAAATAATCGCAACGTGGGCGGCCAATTCAGATAGCGCCACATCAATTTGCAACGAGACCACCAGATTGCAGGCCGATCCTGCCATGAGTTGCAACGTGTTTCCTGTTTGAGGCGGCGACTGAATTGCCAATACTCGGCAATGAGGTGGCGCAGGCCCCGAAACGAATCCGGGCGATGACTTTCACCTCCGCCGCGAAGCATGAGCAGCGGTTTGGTCAGGAACACCATGTGATGGTCTCGAAGAAACCCAGCAAGGAAAACCAAATCGCCACCAAATACCGAAGCGTTCCCCGCTCGCCGGTTTGCCTGAAGAATGGGAAGAGTTCTCTTCAGTGCGGCGGTGCGAAAGAGCCCATAGATTGGCGAGCACGGAGAATATTCCAGATACATCTGCAGCCGCTGGCGCTGATTCATCCCGATTGTTGATTTGAGCAGGGCGGTTGCGGGGCATTGGGACCGAGGTGTGCCATCGGGATCGAGTTCCATCGATCCACAGGCGGCAAGATCGGCATCGGTTTCATTTTCCAAGCTGGCGAGCAAGTCTTGCAGAAACGTTGGTTCCCGCAGGTCATCGAATGCTGCCCAGCAGAAATAAGGCGTTTTGGTGTCTTGAGCAGCGAAAATGAAATTCTTCAACGCGCCGATATTTTGGGAGTGGCGAACGCCATGAACGCGCGGATCGGATGCGACAAACTCCGCAGCGATCTGGGGTGTGCGATCGGTGGAGGCGTTGTCGTAAAGGACGAGCCGAAAATCGCGAAATGTCTGATTCAGAAACGATTGAATCGCTTGGCGCAGGAATTCCTGGCCGTTGTAGACCACCAAGCCGACGGTGATGAGCGGCTGATTCATCGCTGGCGGAGGAGGTAGCCCATTGGGTTGTGGGTGATGACGTATTTTTCGCGGCTGCGGTCAATGATGAATTCGGGGTGGGCGGCGACGAATTCTTTGACCGCGCCAAGCGGGCCGGGGAATGGGGGCAGACCGGTGAACTCGCAGATGGTGTCTTCAACGATGAAATAGTTGCCCGGGGCAACGAGCGGTGCGTACATTTCCAGAAGCGCAGCGGTGACGTGTTGTTTGTGATCCGAATCCTCAATAACCAGGCCTCTGCGAGAGCCGATGGCGGTTTTGACGGCATCAAAGGTTGACTGATCCACCGCGTTGCCACGAATCCATTTGATGCCGGGATGCTGCGTGCCATTGGTGCAGTCGCGGATGTCTATGGTGATGACGGGGCAGTCGAGGGCGAGCGATTGAACCAGATCAGCCATCCATAAGGCCGCGCCGCCTTCGAAGGTGCCGATCTCAATTATGACTTGCGGTTTGGTGTCTTCGATGACGTCCTTGAGGACGATCCAATCGAAGGGCGGCTTAAGGACTTTGCGGCCCTTGTAGCCGGTGTAGTGCCGATGCATAACGTTGTGAAACAGCAGCCACTCGCGCAGCGTCATGTTCAGACAGTCTTCAATATGTGGGAACATGTCGTAGCGGTTCATGAGGAAGACTTTCAGGCTGCGGCCGAAACGGCATGCTGGTGATTGCTTGGATGTGTGGAGATGAAGGTGCGCCAGGGGACAAGTTCCGCGTGAACTGCGGCAGAGGGATCTGGGGCGTGGGCGAGGAGATCCAGAACGGTGACATAAGGATCAAACGTGCCATGGGGTTGTGGATAGGGCGACAAGTCGTAATCCAAGTACAGCACTTCGATGCCTGCATCGTCAAAGGCTTCATGATCGAAATACTGGCTGGCGCCGTGGCCGGTGATGTATTGCGTGGCACCGGTGGCTTTGCAAAGGTTGAGGATTTTCTGCCAACCGGTTCCTTCCACGCGGCAATCGCTGCTGCGGAATGTGGCGCCGGGCAGTTGAATGCTAAGTGACTCTGCAAGGCGGCGGGTTGCGGCGATGTTGAAATCCGCCATTTTGGTCCAGGAGCGGGCGTACAAATCTGCAACGACTGGGGCTGCGGCGGGGAGTTCCTGTTGCAACGTTCGCAGGTGCTTTTGACGCCAACCATCATCGACGATTTGAACATCGCGAATGAGTTGGTTGGATTCATGGGTGACCGGCACGGTGAGCCAGTGGCGACCGTTGGCGGTTTTGATGGCAACGCGAGTTTGGTAACTGCGGCCTTGCGGTAGGGGAACATCATCGAGATGGATGAACGCATCGGCTAATTTCATCAGAGCGAAATAGCCACGCCAGGGAAGATAACACGGCTGCATGACCGCCAACTTCATGAAACGAATTCCTTTCTTGTTGCCAGCGGAGTGGCGGAAAGTTGATATTGCGAGAGCCATTGCCTGGCGAAGGGTTGTGCCAGTTGGGACAAGCACTGTGGAATGGATGCGTTGGGTGCATCGCTTGTCGAGATAATGGATGAATTGTGAGGACCGCGATTGTCGGCAGACAGGTTGTTTCGGTCATCAGAGACGAACGCTTGCACGCCTTCAAGCACCAAGGCGATCTTGCATAGAAAGCAAAGATGATTGGCTTGTGGGAGCGTTGGGGCATCGATCAATGTGAAGTGATGCTGTGAAATGATCGGGCCGTCATCGATGGTTTCGGTCGCGACGTGCAGGGTTGCGCCCATCTTCAGTGGTCTACCTACCGCTGTGGCGGCTAATGCATCCTTGAAATTGCGCTCCAGAGCGTTGAGGCCGGGGTAGGCAGGTAGAAGTGAAGGATGGAGA
>CAZWJR010000022.1:8856-9814 GCA_964634655.1 uncultured Isosphaeraceae bacterium
CGCCAGATTTCCGGGCCGACTTTGCGAAGGATGAGCAGGATGACGACGTCCGCATTCCATTGACGCAGAACATCGGCGGCTTCCGCGGACCATGCTGCGGACGACGAAACTCGCTGGCATGGCAGTTCATGTTCGGCTGCGATGTGTTCCGCGCCGCAAGGACGATCGGTCAGCACGCCGACGATCTCAAATGGCCATGTTTGGGATTCGTTGATTTGGCAGAGTCCATCAAGCACCCCGCCGTCGCTGGAACACAGCACAGCCATGCGGACTGGATTTGTGCGTGGCGAGAGGCGATTCATGTGGCTTGCAGCGCGGTGACGCCCGCCGGTTCGAATGCGGTGACGGCTTCTATCACCCGGGACACAATGTCCGTTGGCATGGAAGACCAGAGGGGAAGTGTGACGATTTCCCTGCTGATGCGGTCTGTGACATCCATCGTGCCTCGCGGCATTTCGCTGCACAGCGACATGCGATGACAGGGGAGGAAATGGATGCCGACATCCACGCCGGACTTTCGCATGTGATCTATGAAAGAGGATCTCCGGCCATGGCGAACTCTTAATGAATAGATGAATGGACCAATGCAACTCCGATCCAGCGCTTTCGTGTGTTCCAATGAATGGAAGGCATCGTCGTACATGCGACAGGTGGTGCGGCGTGCTTCGATGAATTCGTCAATGCGCGACAATTGGGAGAGGCCGATTGCGGCGTTGATGTTGGTCATGTGAGCCCGGAAGCCAACGGTGGGGACATCGTAATCCCATGCCCTGCGGTTCTTGTATCGCTCGGCGGTGTCCTTATCGACGCCAAGCAGGCGGAGACGCTGCAAGGCGCGAATGTCTTCGTCGGACCGACAAACAATGGCTCCGCCATCCAGTGCCGTGATCAATTTAACGGGATCGAAGGAGAAACAGGTTATGTCGCCGAAGGAACCGATGGGCTTGCCGCGATAGGT
>CAZWJR010000022.1:9824-22454 GCA_964634655.1 uncultured Isosphaeraceae bacterium
GGTGGAGCCGATGGCGTGGGTCGCATCTTCCACCACTCGAAGGCGATGGCGATTGGCGAGTTGATAAATGGAATCAAGATCGCCGACGGTACCGGCGAAATGGAGCGGCATGATTGCCTTGGTGCGAGACGTAATGAGCGAAGCAGCTTGCACAGGATCGAGCGCTTGGGTGGCTTCATCAATGTCGCAGAAGACGGGAACGGCCCCGCACCACAGAATTGCCTGAACATCCGCAATGTAATTGAAGGAAGGCAGGATGACTTCATCGCCCGGAGAAACGCCGGCGAGAAGGAGAGCCAGGTGCAGTGCGGCGGAACCGGTCATGGTTGCGGTGACTACACGATCGGTCTGAAGGAAGTTTTGCAGAGCGTTTTCGAAGGCTTCAGTGGTGGCACCCATGCCGATCCAGCCGATGTCGAATGCATCGCTCACGGCCTGAAGCGTGTCAGGACCGAGATGAGGCTTGAAGACCGGGATCAATGGGGGCTGCATTTTGTCTACCGAAGTGGAGCCAGTGCGGCTGGCGTTTGCCAGAGTATCAATGGCAACGAGTGCGCCAGTCGTAGGGAATGTTGTTGTCGAAGGGATCGAGGCGATCGGTGCCGTTTGCCGCGGGGTCGTGAATCTGAGTGCAGCAATTGGCAACGATGGCGTGGGGATCGGTCATGCCTTTGAAGCCGTTCCAGATGCCGGGAGGAATCTGGACGAGTGAGTAGTCATCCGGGCCAAGGAAGCGCTCCATAAGAGTGCCACGGGTGCGGGAGTTGACGCGGTCATCGAACATCACAAGTTTGATGCGGCCATAGACGCAGGCGTAGTTGAGAGTCATGGCGTGATGGCGATGCCAACCTTTGACCACTCCTTTGTAGATCGTGGAGAAGTAGATTTCGCCGAAGCCGAGAAAATGTGGATCATCGGCGCGGAGCATGTGCATGATCGTGCCACGCTCATCAGGAATGCGACGGAGCGGCAAGACGCAAACGCCATCAATCGTCGAGGCGATTGATGACGGAATTGATAGTGGATTTGAGGTTACGGTTGGCATGATTTACTTCCCGGCGAGGGCGTGACAGGCGTTTGCCGAACCGACAACCTGTACCCTTGGAATCGGCACGATGAACTGTCCGCCTTGATTGAGAAACGCGGCATTGCGACGAATGACCTCTTGCTTGATGTTCCACGGAAGCAGGAGTGCGGCGTCTGGGTGATGATCGATCAGCCAGTCCGGGGAGACAACCGGTTGGCGGGTTCCCGGGATGTACTTGCCCTGCTTGTGCGGGCTGACATCGGCCACCCACGGGATGCGGTCTGCGGTCAGGCCAAATGTATTGAGCAGCACAATTCCTTTTGCGGCAGCGCCGTAACCGGCGACGGTGTCGAACGGCTGCATCGCCTGTTCGAGGTCGTGCTTCAATTTTTGCACATTGGCGGCGAAGGCCGAATAGAAGTTGTCTTTGAGAATGCCGAAGGATTGCTCGGACTCGATCATCCGCAGTGCAATGGTTTCGTCGCCGGAGTGTTTGAGTTGAAGGTGGAAGGAGCCGCCATGAATATCGATGATGGTGGCGTCGGTGACGGCCAGACCATGTCGATTGAAGAGCGATTTGAGGGCAGAGAGGGAGAAGTAACACTGGTGCTCGTGATAGATGGTGTCGAAAGCGGTGCTTTGAATCATGCAAACGACGGAGGGGACTTCGATGTGCGCTGTACCTAGAGAGGCGAGGATGGATTTGATTCCCGCGGCCAGTTCATTTGGATCAGGTACGTGGGCCAGAACGTTGTTGGCGAAGACGAGATCGGCTGATCCCCAAACCTTGAGAATGCGTTGCGATGATTCGTAATTGAAGTACTCGGCACGAGTGGGAATGCCGCGCGCGTTGGCGTAGTGAGCAATGTTTCGCGCCGGGTCAATTCCCAGCACGGTGGCACCACGTTCTTTGGCGCGTTCCAGCAGATATCCATCGTTCGAGGCAATCTCGATCACTCTGTCGCCCGGTTGAACGAAACGCTTGGTGAGCGATTCGGCATGGGCCAGCATGGTGTGGGATTGGCTGGAAAAATAGAGGTATTCATCAAACATCTCCGCCGGTGGAGGCGATGCGGTCAATTGAGCGAGGGAACACGCTCTGCAGAATACGACCTTGAGGGGCCAGCGGGGACACGGCGCCTCGGCTTGCGGAAGCAGGTTGTTCACCAGCGGCATATCGCCGAGATCAATGACATCTCCGAACGATGCGCCGCCGCATGATCGACACTTCACGCCGTTGCCCTTCTTCGTAGGGATGGCTGGGGCATCATGAGCGATTGCGGAGCGATGTCGTGCTGATCCAGATAATCCTGATACCACTGGACGGTTTTCTGGAGCGCGAGAATGAGATCTTGGCGGGCGGTCCAGTTGAGTTCCTGTGCGGCGCGACTGGAATCAAGATGTTGAGCGGTGATTTCGCCGGAGACTCGGTTTTCGATGATGGGTTCCAGTTCAGTGCGACCGCATGCGGTTTGGATAAGGCGCGTCATTTCCAACACGGTCAGCGGTTGATTGGAACTGAAGTTGAACGCCCGCGGCGTGGATGAATTGGGCTTTGCAGTAATTATCCAATCCGCAAGGGCCATGTAGGCATCCACGGCGTCCTCGACATACAGGTAGTCGCGGATCAGCGAGCCATCGGAACGGATGACGGGCCGCTCCGCGTGCAATAGCGATCGTATGGTGCCGGGAACGAGGCGATTCCAGTTGAGATCGCCGGGGCCGAAGATGTTGCCGCAGCGAGCGATGGCGACAGGAAGGCCGTAGGACGCTGCAAAAGACTGTGAAACAAGGTCTGTGCAACTCTTTGAGACATCGTAAGGATTGCGAGCCGCAAGCGGAGTTGCTTCTATATAAGGAAGCGTGGGTGATTCGCCGTAGGCTTTGTCACTGGATGCAACGATGATTTGCTTTACTAATGGCGCGTAAAGACGGCATGCTTCCAGAATGTGGCATGTGCCCAGGGCGTTTGTGGCGAATGTAGCAAGTGGATCACGATAGCCCGCGCCGACGATCGCTTGGGCGCCAAGATGAAAAATGGTGTTGATCTCGCGTTCGACTATTGCGGCTTTGACGTGTTCAAACACTTCCAATCTGCCGGTTGCCACGGCGACTCGATCGATGTCGCCGGAGAACCAGAGGGCGGAGGCTGGATCGTGATCCCGAACGAAGCAGACGACGTGAGCGCCATGAGCCAACAATCTTCTGACCAGTTGAGAGCCGACAAGGCCGGTTGCACCGGTTACAAGAACATTGGATCGAGCCCAGTCAATGGAGGGAGTTTTCATGGCGGGCTAATTCCATCGTTTCCAGGCCGGTTTTCCGTTGGCCCAAATTGAGTTGAGATTGCGAACATCGCGCATGGTGTCCATCGGATGCCAGAAGCCTTCGTGTTTGAATGCCATGAGTTGGCCATCCTGCGCCAGACGATTGAGGGAATGGAATTCAAAACTGGTTGAATCGCCATCGATGTAGTTCATAACTCCCGGCTCCAGCACAAAGAAACCGCCATTGATCCATTCGTTGGGGCCGACTTGTTTTTCGGCGAATCGAATAACACGATCACCTTCCAGTGTGGGGACGCCGAAGAGAGCCGGATTGCGAACGGCGGTGAAGGTGGCGAGTTTGCCGTGGGACTTGTGGAAACGAAGCAAAGCATGAACATCAACATCGGCCACACCGTCGCCGTAGGTAAGCATGAAGGTCCCGCCGCCCAGTTGGGAGGCCAGCCGCTTGATTCTGCCGCCAGTCATGGTTTCAGAACCGGTATCGAGGATCGCAATGCGCCACGGCTCAATATCACCGTTCATTCGTTCGACGCGGTCGTTGGCAAAATCAAGAAGGAGATCCGATCGCTGCTCGCGGTATTCGAGAAAAAATCGCTTGATGATTTCCGATTTGTGGCCCGCAGCGATGACGAAATCGTTCATGCCGAAGTGGCTGTAAATTTTGAGAATGTGCCAAAGGATGGGCTTGCCGCCGATCTGCACCATGGGCTTGGGCAGTTCATCGGTTTGCTCGGCCAGTCGAGTGCCGAATCCACCGGCGAGGATGACCACCTTGCATGGGCCAAATTGGCTGGCGGATGGACTGCCGGCGCGGGTGGACATTCGACCTCCATGTCGAACACGAAAGATTCGCGCACTTCTTGCGCGATTGCCGCGATTGCGGACCGGTTAGATCGGCATTAGGACCGGCGTTTGTGCAAAGTCGGAAAAGGCGTTTTGGTCACATGAATCCGTGCGCCGGCATGGGGTGGTCGGCCGATAAATGATTCGTGACCAGACAACGCAAAGTGCAAGATGTAACAGCGCTGGTCGGGTTGGTCCGTGCTGAACAGGACGCCGGGCGGGTGGTTGTAATGTGTCATGGCTGCTTTGACATTGTGCATCCCGGGCACATCCGCCACCTGCAGCAGGCGGCAAAACTGGGTGATGTTCTGGTCGTAACAGTTTCCGGTGATCTTCAGGTTGAAAAGGGGACTGGGCGGCCGCTGATTCCGCAGGAATTGAGGGCGGAAAATCTTGCAGCGCTGGATTGCGTGGACCTGGTTGCGATCAATCCGCACACCACTGCTGCGGAGTTGCTTGATGTTGTGCAGCCGGATGTTTATGTGAAAGGCCGGGAGTACGAGCACAATCGCGATCCGCGCTTCCGGCTGGAGCGGGAAATCGTCGAGCGACACGGCGGGCGAGTTGTGTTTACTTCCGGTGATGTTGTTTTCAGTTCCACAGCGCTGATCAATGCGCTGGAGGAATCGGCCAGCCCGTTTCAGGCGACGATCAGGCATCTCATTACTCAACACGAAATTTCACCCGCCAGAATTGATTCACTGATCGGTTCGTTCCAGGGCAAGCGAATCCTGGTCATCGGCGAATTGATTAAGGACACGTACGTGATGTGCGACCGGCCGGCGGTGGCGGGCGAAAGCCCGATCATGACGCTGCGACCGCTGGAATATCGCAGTTTTGATGGCGGATCGGCGATCATCGCGCGGCACTTGGCGGCGATGGGGGCACGGCCGACGATACTCACGGGGCTACCGAGGAGCACCGAGGCTGCTGCGATCCGAAAACGTCTGGAAAGTGACGGGGTTGAAATGCGTTGGGTGGATGTGGATGCGCCTCTGGTCGAGAAGCAGCGCTTTCTTGTGGGTACATCGAAGGTGATGAAACTGGACATGGGAGGGCCGCTGACGCTTGATGCGGCTCGCCAGCAGGAATTTGTCAAAAACGCCTGCGACGTTGCGATGGGCGATGGATGCGATGGAGTCATCATTGCGGATTTTGGTCAGGGTCTCTTCACGCACACGATGCTTTCATCGCTTTGTGCGGCGCTGCGACCGCTGGTTCCATTGATCAGCGGCGATGTCAGCGGCCGGCGATCAAATCTGTTGGCGATGCGAGCGATGAACCTGATATGCCCAAGCGAATCTGAATTGCGCGATGCATTGCACGATTATGATGAGGGATTGAGCAGTGTTGCGTGGCGTGCGATGGATCACACACAATCCGCCAATGCCATCGTGACGCTTGGAGCCGAGGGCTTGATCGCGTTTGATCGCACGCCGGGCAGTGATTTGAACCGCGAAAACTGGCAGACGCGATTGATGGCCCAGCACGTTCCAGCGCTGGCGCCGCATGCGGTGGATCAACTGGGTTGCGGCGATGCGCTGCTGGCGGCTGCAACATTGACGATGGCAGCGGGCGGTTCGCTGGTGACTGCGGCGGTGCTTGGGAGCGTCGCAGCAGCAGCCCAGGCGCAGCGATTGGGCAATGCGGTTATCGGTGCGGCGGATCTTCGACGAGGGATTCGTCGGTTCTGCGACTCACAATTGATTTATCATGGAGAGGCGAGTCAGGAGACGCCGACCCGGCCCGCTCACTCGTCACACTCAACAACTCCCTTGCCGGAAATACGCAGTGCTCACGTATCTGCTGCCCACGCACAACCGGCCTGATTGTCTCGGCAAGACGCTCGCCGCGCTGCGATCGTTGAGCGCGGAGGCCCATGAAGCAATTGGCGGTGCCGAAATAATTATCGTTGACAATGCTTCATCTCCCCGGGTTGAAGTTCCAAGAACATTACGAGATCAAATGGGGGATCGTGATGTCATTCCGATTCGAGTGATTCGACTAGAAGAAAACCGCGGCACGGCGGCGCGCAACGTCGGTGTAAAAGAAGCCAAAGGAGAGTGGATTGTCATGCTGGATGATGATTCGCACCCGTTGAGTGTCAGTCACGTGCGCGTGCTGCTTGATGCTGATGACGATGTGGCTGCGGTTGGAGCGGATATTTTTTTTCCGGATGGAAGTCGTGAGGCGGGCGGTCTGCCGGAAGTGATCATCGGCTGCGGTGTTGCGATTCGGCGAGAGGCATTTGTTCAAGCGGGTGGCTACGACCCAGCGTTTGATTACTACGCAGAGGAATATGACCTCTGTGCCAAACTCATTTTGAACGGATGGCGCATCGTTCACGATCAACGCTTTCGGGTGCGACACGACAAAAATGCAATGGGGCGCGACATGGATCGCATTCTGCATCGGCTTGTGCGGAACAACGGTTGGGTGATGCAGCGATACGCGCCGATCACACAGCGCGAGAATGAGTTGGCTGAAATAGTGTCCCGCTATGCGAAAATAGCAGTCAAAGAGAATGCTGCTTGTGGATTTGCATGTGGGATGAGCGAACTGCTTCAAACGCTGGATGAACAGCCACTTTTCGATTTGAATGGAATGCCAGTGGACATGTTTGATCGATTCACGGGGTTATCCCATGTTCGCGAAACACTGAACGACGGCGATGTTGCAATCGGGGCAAAGCGTGTTGCGATCGTGGATGAGGGCAAGAACGCCTGGGCGGTAAGGCAAGCGTTGGAGGAAACAGGCGTTGAGATCATTAATGATGAAGCCGTCGCCGATTTGGTGGTGATAGGCACGCTTTCGCCGGGACCGATGCTGGATGCGTTTGATCGTCGCACGGCCTTGGGGCAAGATGTGCTGATGCCTTGGCGACCTTCGCCGGCAGTTGCTTTGGCGCGCTAGACTTCTCGGATCAACAGACCGTGGAAGTGTCGCATGCCTGATCCGCGTACAGATGAGATTGCCCGTGAGGCGGCCCGGTTGATTCAGACCGGGCGAGCGGCGGATATTCCCGATGCGATGCGCCGTGCGGTGACTTCACTCGGTTATGATCGGGCAAGGTTGCCGGGGTCCGGTCGCATACGCAAACACGCTCAAGCCATGTCCATGGCGGCGATGGGTGATGCGGCGTACAGAGAACTGCGTCTTAAGGTCTGGCGAATTGCAGAGCAGGTCATGACCGTCTTTGAGCACATCATGCCGGAGGCACATTCACTGCTGGTTGGGCGGGCGGCGGAGGGGTTAATTGACGCCGGGGTCGTGGTTCACATCCGGTTGCATACGAAGCGCACCGATGTGGAAATCGCTCAAGCGTTGATCGAGTTTGGTTACGACGAGCCGGCATTTGGTTCCGTTGAAACGCGCCACGGTAGATTGCAGCAGGTTCGTTTTATGGAGGACGGCCAGCAAATCGTGTTGACGCGGTGCACGCCGGATTTGGCTGAAGACAGGGGGACCGATCTGGTAACGGGCAGGGCGATAGAGGCACTTACACTTGGCGAATTGAGGCGAGTCATCGATCAGAGTTCGGGGCGTTGAACCGCAGGCGATTTTCGCAAGACCGTGGTACGCTGAACGGTCAAGCGGAGACCGCCACATGAAACTCAAAATCGTTCTTCTGTTCGCAATGTTGCTTTCGCTGGCTTTGTGTTCGATGGATCGTGCGGAAGCGCAGACCTCGCCGCGGCCATCGACCATGGTGGGGTTGACATACGACACGCCTTTTTTCCCCGGCGCAAAATACGATCCGGCCATTCCCACACCAGACAGCGTTCTGGGCTTTGCCGTTGGCTTCAAGCCGGCGAATCATGCACAGATTGAAGCGGTCATAAAGGCCATTGCCGCCAAAAGCCCGCGCACCAAACTGTTTGAATACGGCAAGACGCATGAAGGACGCACTCTTTATTACCTTGTCATTTCGTCCGAATCCAACATCAAGAAACTGGATGCTCTGAAGGCGGACATGGCCAAATTGGCCGATCCGCGGAGTGTCTCGGCTGCGGAGGGTGACAAGTTGGCGGATTCACTGCCCGCCGTTGCGTGGATGGCATATGTCATTCACGGCGATGAAATGTCCGGCTCCGATGCGGCGCTGGCCGTGGCGCATCATATTGCTGCATCCACTGGCGACGATGTGAAAAAATTGCTGGAGAATCTTGTCGTCATCATCGATCCGTTGATGAACCCGGACGGGCGTGATCGTTTCCTCAAGGGCATCGCAGAAAACCGTACCGCGCAACCGAGTGTTGATGATCAATCGCTGTTGCACACCGGCGTTTGGCCGAGCGGGCGCATGAATCATTATCTGTTTGATATGAACCGGGACTGGATATTTGGTTCGCAGCCGGAAACGCGCGGCCGCATTGAGGCAGCGAGTTCGTGGAATCCGCATTATTTCATGGAGAGCCATGAGATGGGTTCGCAGGACGCGTTCCTGTTCATGCCGCCGCGCGAACCGATCAATCCCAATATTCCCAGCAACGTCCACAAGTGGTTGCCGATCTTTGGCAAGGAACAGGGTACTGCGTTCGATCGCATGGGTTGGCGCTACTACACGGGCGAGTGGAATGAGGAGTGGTATCCCGGCTATTCCGGCTCATGGGGCGGTCTGCATGGCGCGATCGAGAACCTGTATGAACAAGCCGCAATTGCCACCGACGCCGTAAGGCGTGCGGAGGGTACTCTGCAAACATATCGCGAAGCCGTGCATCATCAACTCGTGAGCACGATGGCAAATCTGGGCACACTTGCTGCGAATCGCAAGCAGGTGTTGCATGATTTCGTCGACCATCGCCGGCAGAACGTGGCGGCGGAAGGGACGTACGCCAAGCACATGTATGCCATCGTGCCTTCTGCGAACGCGGGAAGGATGAAAGCGTTTGGTGACCTCATGGCCCTTCAGAAATTTGAAGTGCATGTGGCGGCCAACAAGTTCACAGCAACTGGACGAGATCGATTGCTGCGAGAGGTGAAGGACAAGGAGTTTCCAGCGGGGACGATTCTGATTTCCACGCGACAACCACTGGCCAACATGCTGGCGGCGATGCTGGATTTTGACCCGCACATGACGCAGGAGTTTCTGAATGTGGAGCGGCGAGAACTGCTCCGCGTCGGTCAATCCAAACTCTACGACATCACTGCATGGAATATCACCATGCTGTACGACGTGGAAGCGTATGAACTGGAAATGGAACTGGCCGCCGGTGCGGCACGGTATGACACGCCCAAGGCCGCCGCCGCGCCGTTGCCGAATTCCACTGTTGGTTTTGTCATTGATGGCGCGGATGATCGCAGCGTTGCTCTAGCCGGGCGATTGATGGAGCGTGGCATGTGGGTGCGTGCGGCGGACAAAGCGTTCAACTTTGATGGGCGCGAATTTGCGCGCGGTTCACTGGTCATTACGCTTGTCGATAACCGCAACTTTGATGGTGATCTCAACAAATCCCTTGCGGATGCTGCCGCTGAAATGGAAATGCACGCGATTCCCGTTCAGTCTGGCATGGGTGACGGCGATCTGCCGGACCTTGGCGGCGAACATTTTGTCCTGCTTCAACAACCGCGCATCGCAGTTGTCGGCCGTGATCCCATGGAACCGTACAGTTATGGCGAAACCTGGCACCTCATTGATCACATCCTCGGTCTGCGTGCTTCATTTCTTGATGGCGCGCATCTGGGCGGCGTGGACCTGCGGCGATACAACGTTGTCGTCCTGCCCGAAGGCGATGCCGGCTCGCTATTAAAGGAACACGGCGCGGCATTGAAGGACTGGGTACAGGCTGGCGGCACGCTTATTGCCATTGGTTCTTCCGCTTCCGCAATCGCCGGCGAGAATGGCATCGGCACCGCCAAACTTCTGCCCGATGTGCTGGACAAACTGGATGAATATCGTCAGCAGATTGTGCGCGAATGGGAAAGCCGCACGACGGAAGTTGATCCCAACACGATCTGGACCGCCAGTCCGCCTGCATCGCTGGTGTATCCGTGGTTGATCGGCGAAAGTGGAAGTGGTGACAAGGCCAGCCCCGAGGAAATGAAACGCCGCGATGAGTGGCGGTCCATCTTCATGCCACAGGGCGCGATTCTTGCAGCACGAGTTGATGATCGCAGTTGGTTGACCGCAGGTTGTGGCGAATATCTGCCCGTTCTGTACACCGGCAATGAAGTATTAATGGCAAAGGATCGAGCGCAAGCGCCGCTGCGGTTGGGAATGTTTGTGAAGGAAAGCGATGAGCGATCAGCGATGAGCAAGCAGCAAGTAGCACCGCATGACAATGCGGTGCCCGCCGATGACAAGAAGGATGGCAAGGATTCCAAACCCGCGCCCGGTTGGACGCTTGCCCCGCCCGGTTACGAGTTGCGGCTGCGCATGAGCGGCCTGCTCTGGCCAGAAGCCGCGGATCGACTGGCACACTCTGCGTATCTGACGCGCGAACGCATCGGCAACGGACAGGTGATTCTGTTTGCCAGTTCACCCACGTTCCGTGCCGGGGCACTTGGCACAACACGCATCATGGCCAACGCACTGGTGTACGGCCCGGGAATGGGCGCGAATCAGACGATCAAGCCGTAGGTCAGAACCATAGTCACATAGAAACAAGAGCAAGTGTTCACCGCGGCAGCGCGCCCAAATACGCGGGGCAGTACAAGGTCAATCCCATGGCGATGCTGCTCACCGCCGCGCTCATGTTCGAGTGGCTGGGCGAAAAGGACATGGCCCAGCGAATGGAAAACGCCGTGGCCCGCGTGACCAAGGAACGCAAGGTGGGCACGTACGTTGTGGGCATGAAGAACTCCACGATGGAAGTCGCGGAGGAAGTGGCGAAGTACGCCGCGGCCGGGGCTGGTTCAGGCAAGCCGGCGATGGCGGGGGCGAGGTAGCACTGTGGCGTGCATGCGACGAGGCAAGCCACTCCTAAAGCGTGCGGCGGATTCGATCGTGTGATTTGACTGGGACGCAAGTGGGGGCTTGCCTCGTCGCGCGCTTTGATGCACCATGTCTGACATGCCAACGCAATCGCGCATGGTGATCGTGCATCATCTGATACTGACTTTGTACGCGCACTGGCCCCCCAACGATCCGCGCGGGAGTGGATCGCTCGAGTTCTACGATGACAAGTTCGCGCCGCTTGGTCCCATTCATCACGGGCGCAATCCGAAGCATCTTCAACCATCGCGTGCGGAGTTGCGCGCGTTTCACAAACAGGTTGAGCCAATTCTCAATTTCCCGATCTTCTGGTTGGACGATGCGACGAGACAAGTCTTGTCGGAGGCGTTCGGCGAAGTGGTGCGCAAAGAGAAGTACACGTGCTATGCGTGTGCGATTTTGAAGAACCATGCGCATCTTGTGGTTCGCAGACATCGCGATGATTATCAAACAATGTTTGCGAAACTATCAGCGGCGGGCGCCGCAGCACTACGCTCTTACACGCCATTGCAACTGGCAGAGAATCATCCTGTGTTTTCGCAGCGGCCGTATTCAGCGTATTGCTATACGCCCGTCGATGTTCGAGCACGCATCGATTATGTCAATGAGAATCCTGAGAAAGAGGGACTTGAGCCGCAACAGTTTGATTTTGTCGAGTCATACGATAACTGGCCTGAACATAAGGCGCGTGCCAGAATACAATGATCGGAATGAAAAACTCCACCATGGACGTCGCGGAAGAAGTGGCGAAGTACGCAGGAACGGGTTCAGGAGAGCCGGCGATGGCGGGGGCGCGGTAGATCAGAACGGATTGAACCACACAGGTTGACGTCTGCCTTTGGGTTTGCGCGGCTCTCCAGAGTGCCGCGTTGTAGAATGGCAGCGATATGCGAACACATGCGCGCACTGTGCGATAAGTTCCCGTTGTGGCATTAGGAGTTGGACGCTGATGGATGCTGTCAAAGGACGAGCGCAGCCATGGGACTGTCGGGGCTGTGGGCGTCCCACATGGTCAGAACTCGGGTATTGCGTTCGGTGTCGCTCTTCGACGCAAGTCGTAAAGCAGGTTTCAAAGGGGACAGGCGATCCGGCTTCGATTTCTCCAACTCCGCAACCATCCAAAGACCTTCCAGTCTTTGTTCAAGTCGTCGGTGGTAAGCCGTATTCATTCAGCGGTCCCCTTCGTTTCACGGGGTATCTCGTCCTCGCGGCATCCATAGTCTTGGTGATAACTGATGATTGGGTTCATCTCGCTGGTATCGGCGCGATAATCTTCATTGGATGTTTGGGTGCTAACCCGCGATTGAGCCCAGTCGGCGCAGGTTGCTTGCCATTTCTGTTCTTCATCGCCGCGGTAGTGACTGCATTCTCGCAGCCCCGCATCGGTGTTCCGATTGTGATCTGGTCAGCAATTTCTTGGCTGGTTTCATGTTTGGACCTCCGCATGCAGATGAAGCCGTATGTTCCAGACGAGAGTTTGCCGGACGATCCAGTCAAAACGGCCTAAACCAAACGGGCAATTCCGCGCGACGAGGTGA
>CAZWJR010000023.1:0-21852 GCA_964634655.1 uncultured Isosphaeraceae bacterium
AGTTGCCCGTCCGATATTGCTCCTGCAGGTAATCTTGACCACGTTGTCAATGTGAACGACCTTTTGGCCGTTATCAACGCCTGGGGAGCCATAGGCGGTCCTGCCGACATAAACGGGGATTCTGTTGTCAACGTCGTGGACCTTCTGGCGGTAATCAACGCCTGGGGTCCATGTGACTAGGATCAAAAAAAAAGCATTTTCATCCGTTCTTCATGTCCGATATCAGGTAAGATAGAGTGTCTGGCCACGAAGCCAAATCCCCTTGAACAAGGAAAACAACAGTGCGTAAGTATCTGCCCCGCTCCGTCCCACAAATCAGTTTCGTCACAGTCCTGGCATCCCTCGCCGTTGCGCCGGTTGCGCAGGCGCAGTGGATCAATTTTACAAACCAAACCGGCACTCGCATGATCATCAATCTGCCGGATGGAGTTGCCAACGATACGAATATACAGGTCGGCAATGATCCAACCGAAAAGGATTATGCCTGGGGCGACGTGGACCGCGACGGCGATATCGATCTGGTGTTCGTTCGCAAGCGTCCGTTGAGTTGGCCTGGCGGCAAGCGCAACATTCTTTTCATGAATGAGAATGGTGTCCTAGTCGATCGGACAACAACCTACGCCACTGCGGCGCTTGGCGTTCCGGCCGGCGAAGGTGTTTCGCAAGGCTTCCTCGATCTGACCAACGACCGTCAGGTCCTGCTGGTCGATGTGAACAATGATGGTTACCTGGACATTGTGACAGGCGGAACAATCGCCGATGGTCTTCCCCGATACATCGGCCACCCGCGTGTATACATGAATCTCGGCAAGGACGGCGGCGGCAATTGGCTGGGGTACCGGTATGAGTACGATCGGTTCCCGCAACTTCTGAGCAAGACTGGCGTGGCTTCGAACCCGCGATTCTGCTCGGTGGCTGCTGGCGACATCAATGGCGACGGCTACCCAG
This sequence comes from uncultured Isosphaeraceae bacterium, assembly GCA_964634655.1. Taxonomy (GTDB): domain Bacteria; phylum Planctomycetota; class Phycisphaerae; order Phycisphaerales; family SM1A02; genus CAZWJR01. The sequence goes on from CAZWJR010000023.1 coordinate 949, forward strand.
ACCTTTATTTTGTTGATTATGACACGGGTGAAGTGGGACCCGCAGAAAGCAGTGCCAACGATCTGGACAACAAGATGGTCATGAATTCCGGCCCTGCCAATCCCGGCTTCTTCGTCGATCAGACCAGCACCAAGATGGGTGCTATGTATAACTACGGGTCACCGGCAGGAAACCAGCCCTTGGCATATTCCACGTTCGGCGCTCACGGCCTGATCTGCGACCTTTCCGGCGACGGGTACAAGGACGTTGTCAAGATCACAACGCTTAACTCGCCGTTGCATGTTGCGGTAATGACCAACCCGCCATCGGGATCAGGCACGTTTCCTACCTCGAGTTACAAGGTTGTGTACGGCGGCGCGCCATACTCGGTCGCCAGCGGCGATCTCAACAACGATGGAAAACTCGACTTGGTTATCGCTGACGATTCAACCGACCGGTATCTCCTGAACACTGGCAACGACGGCAACAACGCTCCAAACTTTACCTCTTTCACGCTGACGTCGGCCTTGGGTACCGAGAGCAATTTCAACACTCAAATCAGCTTCACGGATCTGGATAACGACGGCTGGTTCGACCTCTTTGTCGTTGATGAGGACGCTGACACGAATTTTCCGAGCGGTCAGTCCAGCGGAACTGGGTCGCGTCGGACGCGACTTTATCGTAATCAAGGAAATGCGCCGAACGTCACTTTGCAGGAAACATCGCCGTCAGTGATTCCGATCGTAAACTTGGTATCAGTGTATCGGGTCGCAACGTTCGATATCAATGGTGATGGTTGGGAAGACGTTGTGCTCGGGCGAGGAAACCCGAATGGCGGCAACAACGCTGGTTCTTCGGAAGTATGGATGAACAGCGGCAAAGCCAGTCTTGCGATTTCCTATCCTTCAGGCAAGCCGTCAACACTGGTTCCCAACGCCGCTACGAACTTCAATGTTCAGTTCACCGGCACTTTTGGTGGCGTACTTTCTGGCACCCCGCAGATTTTCGTATCTGTCAACGGGGCCGCATTTTCCGCCAGCAATCTGACTTCGCTTGGAGGCAACCTGTATCAGGCAACAATCGCCGGCCAACCGTGCGGCACGAGTGTTCGCTACTACATCAGCAGCCAAACTTCGACCGGTGCTGTCATGGTTGATCCGCCTTCCAAGAATTACGGTGGATCGACCCCAACCTCTCATTACTCCGCTTATGCGTCCGCAAGCACCCAAACGATTCTCGCCGAAACGTTTGAGCGGGCTGTATCTGGCTGGTCGGTCGTAAATGCTCCAACATCTGGGTCTTGGGAAGTCGCAACGCCGATTGGCACCTGGAACGATGGCGTGCGGGCTGCACCCAACGTTGCTCATGGCGGATCCAAAGCCTACGTTACTGGCAACGGTATCGCAGGCGGCGCACCCGGTGCGGCGTCGGTACATGGCGGATTCACCCGGCTCACATCGCCGCAGCTCAACGTGCCCGGCAACGCGAAGGTGTCCTATTCTTACTGGATGTACACCAACATGCCCGGTAACAGCCTGATCGTGGAAGTCTCCAACAATGATGGAGCCAACTACGTTCCCGTGGCGAACCATGTTGGACCGCGACCAGAGAAATGGCACGATTCCTTGCCCATTGGCGGCGAAGTGAATTCCTGGAAAGACGCCTCATTCATGGTTGGCGACTACGTCTCCCCCAGCGCAACGGTCCGAGTGCGGTTCTCCGTTCGCGATAACGCAACGGGCGAGATCGTCGAAGCTGGCATTGATGACTTTGTGGTCAACAAGATCGTGTGTGCTGTTCCGTGCCTGCCTGACGTCAACCATGACGGCCAGGTCAACGTGACCGATCTGCTCGCGGTGATCAATTCTTGGGGCGCTTGCCCGGGTTGCCCTGCGGACATCAACAGCGATGGACAGGTCAACGTGACTGATCTTCTGGCCGTCATCAACGGCTGGGGCCCCTGCCCCTGATCGTCTTTGAAGCATCCTTCGTACTACTCACACAACCCCCGGCTCGCCGGGGGTTGTTTTTTCATGGATTCTTAATCTCGCGAGACTGACTTCCTTGAGTTGGAACCACATGCGACGGAATCCGAACAGTTGAATCGTTGCCGCGCTATTCGCAAATCACTGATTATGGGCCACAACAGAAAGGCTGTTTTTACTCTGATTCGCTTTGGATATGCCGCTTTTTGGTGGTATTGTTGATTATCGGGAAATGGGTATTGCGCAGATTCCCTATTCCGCCTGTGCCGGGGATTCCCGTCTCCGGAATCCGGTTGGCGATCGCACCCTTGTCATGCATGGTCTGTTCAATTCAATCGACTATGAGAAAGTACTCGATGAGCACCATTCCTCATTTGATTCGCCGGTTCGCCCGGATAATGAATGGGGCACAGGTGATCGTCCTGGCCAGCGTCTTCTTTTGTCTCACGCTGTTGGTTGGCACCTCGGCTGCGAGAAGCGCGCAAGGCGACCGCCCGAGTGCGTTTGTGGCGCCATTGCAACCGCTTGGTCAAGTCCCTGTCGTTGTTGTCCCCGCACTGGATCCTGTCGAAATTCAGCAGGAGGACGAGAAGGATTTTCGAGAGGGGCTGGCTCCACGCTATGCCGTTGTTAATCCAGTCAACCTCAACCCGACGAACGCTGGCACATGGGAGCGTTTGGATGACCGAAATTCCGTCTGGCGTTTGATTGCTCAATGTCCGAACGCTCTTCACATAAACCTGGGTTTCAGCCGTTTTGTCATGCCTGAAGGTGGTCGCCTGTTCATCTACGATCCGCAAGGTGCCGACATCATCCGCCCGTTCACCAGTGAAGATAACGCAGCCCACGGTGAACTCTGGACTCCGCCTGTTTGCGGCACAGCGGTTGTGATTGAACTGACCATTCCCATCGAGCAAATTCCAAGTCTTCAACTCACTCTAGGGTCCATCAATGCGGGGTACCGAAAGTTCGGTCCCTTCGAGTCACCCGGTGGCTCCGGCGGCATTGATTCCGGTTCCTGCAATGTCGACGTCGCATGCCCGGAAGCCGATGGATGGCGGCTTCAGATTCCTGCGATCGGTGTCATATCGACCGGTGGCAGTCGGTTTTGCACGGGCTTTCTGGTCAACAACGTTCGTCAGGATCGCAAACCGTATTTCATGACGGCCAATCATTGTGGCTTGACCTCCGGCAACGCTGCATCTCTCATTGTCTTTTGGAACTACGAGAACTCATTCTGCCGCCCAGTCGGAAGCGCCCAAAGCGGACAAGTTGGCGATGGATCGCTCGGGCAGTTTTCGACCGGCTCAACTTTTCGTGCTGCGTTTGCATCATCAGATTTTACCTTGGTGGAACTGAGCCAACCCCCGAATCCAGCCTGGCGATTGAGTTGGGCTGGCTGGGACAAAAGCGGGGCACAGTCGCCCAACGGCGCGTGCATCCATCACCCTAATACGGAAGAAAAGCGGATCACTCTCTACAACACCACTACCGACAACGGTAATTGCGGGTTCAGCGGCTCGCATGTACGAGCGTTCTGGAGTCTTGGTGTCACAGAGCCAGGCTCGTCCGGCTCACCGCTCTTTGATGCAAATCATCGCGCGATCGGTCAACTTCACGGCGGTCCTTCGGCTTGCGGTGTGGCTCAAGGGAATCTCAACGACTGCTTCGGGAGGTTCTCTGCTTCATGGACGGGCGGTGGAACCTCCGCAACGCGCCTCTCCAATTGGCTTGATCCTGACAACACCGGTGTGACTTCCATCGACACGCTTGGCTCAATGCTGAGCGTAACACCCGCGCCGAATGTTACTCACACAGGACCAGTCGGCGGGCCATTCTCCAATATTCCCACGATTTACAATATCAGTAACAGCACCGGCATGTCGGCGCAATACAGCGTTAGCATCATCGGTGGGGCCACGGCGCCGATTCTGATTAATGGCGGAACTTCCACATTGAATGGGGTGATCTTCAGCGGAGGAAATCTGAATTTCACCGTCACTCTCGCAAGTTCTGCAAACTCATTGCCGGCGGGGATCTACAGTGCGACCATTCGAATCCAGGATACCACCAACGGCTTTGAGACTTTTCGAACCCACACGTTAGAGGTAGGTCAAGTGGGGTTTGGAGTTTCGCCTCAAACTGCATTAAACGGTAGTGGACCAGTCGGCGGACCGTTCAGTCCCGCGGGCGGGCAGGTCTACACCATCACCAGCACAAGTCCAACACCAACATGGGTGCGGGTGGCGGCGGGGGCATCGTGGATTGCGATCAATGGCGGCTCACCGAACACACCCGTTGATGTGTTTCTTAATGGCGTTGGCGCCAATGCCAATGTGACGATTGGTTTTACTTCAGTAGCCAATACTGTAGGAGCCGGTCTCTATAGCAGCAGCGCGACCTTTACCAACATTACGGGCGGCGGGACGGGCTCTGGCAGCGATACGTCACGGGCCGTCACCCTTGAAGTTGGCGGTTATGTCTACAACTCATCCGAACCGCCGATCTTCATTCCGGATTTTAATACCGTGGGAATCACCAGCACCATCACGGTGCCGGATGGGTACTGCGTCGGCGATGTCGATGTCACCGTTGATGTCTCTCACACATGGGTTGGCGACCTCAAGTTTGTACTCCGGCACAACAACATCCCGGTTGCGTTTATCGATCGGCCCGGTGTACCGGCCAGCACTTTTGGTTGCGACATGCCCAATTTTGTCAATGTGGTCATCGATGATGAAGGCACCGGCGGACCGATTGAATCGCAATGCCAGCCGGACCTGACGTCGCCGCCAAATTTCACTCCCAATCAGGCACTTGCAGCATTTGATGGCGGAAGCGTGTCCGGTTCATGGTCGCTCACCGTCACCGATAACGCCAATCAAGATGTTGGGACACTGAATTCATGGTCTCTCAAGATTACGCCGTTGCCCAACACATGTCCGCCTGTCGCCAACGATGTTACGGTCACGGTACCGACGATTGTCACTTCAAATATCACGCTCATTGGAAGCTCATCCGTGGGTAATCCCAGTTACGTCATCACTTCACTGCCGGGGCACGGCAATCTGTTCGAGCCGAACGGTGCATGGATTGCTTCCGCACCGCACACAATGTTGAATCACGGCAACGTGGTGCGCTACCGCCCTGAATCCACTTTTGCCGGTTCGGACTCCTTCACTTTCAAACTGAACGATGGCCAGGATTCAAATACTGCGACGGTCTCCATTACTGTGGGTGGACCGCAACTCGTTACGACGTTTGCGCTTGATTCCAATCCCGGCTGGGCGACAACCGGCCTATGGGCCTTTGGACAGCCCCAGGGACTTGGTGGCGATCCACCTTCCGGCTACACCGGAGCCAACGTGTACGGATACAACCTCAACGGACCGTATAGCAACAACATGCCCGAGTACCCGTTGACTTCGACAGCAATCAATTGCTTGAGCCTGACGAGCGTGCAAGTGAAATTCCGCCGCTGGCTAGGTGTAGAACAGGCCGTATACGACCACGCGCGATTCCAAGTCAGTACAAATGGCACAAGTTGGACAACGATTTGGGAGAACCCCGCTGGCACTGGACAAAGCATCGTTGAAACCGCATGGTCACTTCAAAGTTACAGCGTTCCGCAGGCCGACGGTCAAGCCACCGTCTATCTGCGTTGGACCATGGGACCTACGGACGGTTCAGTGACCTATTCCGGATGGAACCTCGATGACATTCAGATCTGGGGAATCCGCCCGCCCTGCCTGGCAGACATCACGGGCGATCGATTGGTCAACGTAAGTGACCTGTTCGCCGTGCTGTACTCTTGGGGAAGTTGCCCGAACTGTCCTGCGGATATTGCCCCGCCCGGCGGGAACGGATTGGTGAACGTCAGCGACTTGCTCGCTGTGATCAATGGCTGGGGAATCTGCCCCTGAAAGCGTAATCCGGGGGTTTTGCTCGAAACTAGACTCCGGGGCCACTGGATGGGGTAGTCGCTGCCCGACATGCCTGCTTTCGAAGGAATTCGCGGATATGATGAACTGATGAAATTCCGCCCTGTTTGAGATCCATGCCCTCTCCTTCAGAACAATTTGCAACCCCTCCCGCAGTTGATCCCGTACCTCTTTCGCGATTGAGCGAAGGTGAACGCGGCTGGCTGGCGTCGACCGATCTGTGTTGCGAGGATTGCGAACTTCTCAACGCCATGGGGCTCACCGAGCGTTGTGAAATTCGCGTCTGTCAACGCGGCTCGACGGGCGGACCGTGCATTGTGCAGGTCAATTCCACTCGCCTGGGGTTGTCCGCGGCGCTGGCTCGTCAAATCATGGTTTCCCGCACGTGATCGCAATCACATACGTCAGGCATATCATCCCGGATAAGCCTCGATGACCTCCATTACGCAATCTCCTCCAGAATCAGACGCAGTCGATACCACTCCACGGAATCTCAAAACGCCGGTGACTGTGTATGCCCTGCTGGGGAATCCCAACACTGGCAAGACGACGCTCTTCAATCGCCTGTGCGGCCTGCGTGCCAAGACGGCGAATTTTCCAGGTTCAACTGTTGAAGCCAAAATCGGAACGTGGCGAAGCAACTCCGATCACGCCAGGCAACCGGTCCAGATCATCGATCTGCCGGGCATCTATGGCTTGAATCTTGACCGACCGGAGTCGAACCTCGCCCGCGATTATCTGGCGGGCAAGGCAACCATAGCGCCTCCGCCACAGGCCTTGCTCATCGTCGCCGATGCCACAAACCTCACACGCAATCTGATCTTTGTAGCCGCCGCATTGCAGAGAGGATTGCCGGCTGTGGTGGCCTTGAACATGGTGGATCTGGCACAGCGTCGCGGCCTGACGATCGATACCAAACCGCTTTCTGAATATCTGGGTTGCCCCGTCATTCCCATTTGCGCCCGAAGCGGTGATGGAGTGGATGCGCTGCTGAAGGCGATGCGTGAGCCGGTGCTGACCGCAGCAACGCTTCCCGCGTCCACAGATCCCGTCGCCTGCTCCCGATGGGCCAACGGCGTGGTGGCAGCAAGCGTTGGCGGCAATCATGCCGTTGGTGGTTCACCCACCCACGACACCTTCACCGATCGTCTGGACGCCGCTTTCACCCATCCCATTTTGGGCCTTCTCGTTTTCGCAGCCATCATGACTGGATTGTTCTACACCATTTTCACGCTCGCAAGTGTGCCCATGGATTTGATCGAACTACTCTTCAAACACGTCGGGCAATGGGTCCACGGCGGATTTCTGTTCATGCAGGATCAATTCGGTTGGCAGGTCGCTGACGGCGCGCTCCATGATCTTCTGATCGATGGCGTCATTGGTGGAGTCTCCGGCACTGTTGTCTTCCTGCCTCAAATATGTCTGCTCTTTTTCCTCATCAGCATTCTTGAAGATACCGGCTATCTGGCACGCGCCTCGTTTGTCATGGATCGGCTGCTGCGAAAATTCGGACTGCCTGGTCAGGCCTTCGTACCGATGCTCTCTGCTCACGCGTGTGCCATTCCGGCAATCATGTCCACCCGTCTCATTCCGGATCAGCGCGATCGCATCGCCACTATCTTCGTCATGCCGTTCTTGAGTTGTTCAGCTCGCTTGCCCGTTTATGTCTTGCTCATCAGTATGCTGTTTGCAGGCAAACCTCTGTTGGCCGGGCTGGCCTTCACCGGCTGTTACGCCTTGGGCGCTTCTGCTGCGTTTCTGACTGCGTTGTTGTTCCGTCGCACAATCTTGAAGGGACCATCGAGACCGATGATCCTGGAACTGCCCACGTACAAGTTGCCTTCGCTCCGCACGGCGTTCTTTACAACCTATGACCGATCCCTTCTGTTTCTGCGAAAAGCCGGGACGGTCATCGTCGGCATTTGCATCGTGCTGTGGTGGTTAAGCGCCTACCCGAAACTGCATGTGGAGAGTGATCAGTCTGCAGTGATGAGCGGACAGATTCTCCAGGCAGAGGATTTGCAGGAGGCGAACGCACAGGCTCGCGAGCAACTCTCAAACAGTTTTGCAGGTCGCATTGGGCAGACCATTCAGCCGATTTTTGAGCCGTTGGGTTACGACTGGCAACTGACGATTGGTGTGCTTACAAGTTTTGCGGCCCGAGAGGTGTTTGTTTCCACAATGTCCGTGCTCTTTGCCGGCGCCGATGATGAGACAAGCCCCGAGGTACTCGACCGGATTCGGTCGGCCAAGCGTTCTGATGGCACGCCACTGTTCAATAGATCCACTGCAGCCAGCCTTCTTGTGTTCTATGTGCTGGCGATGCAATGCCTTCCAACGCTGGCCGTCACGCGTCGAGAAACGGGCAGTTGGAAGTGGCCCGCGCTACAGTTGGGGTACATGACGGCTGTGGCCTATGTTGCGGCGCTGCTGGTTCATGTCGGAATGAACCTGATGGGAGTTTCCTGATGCCTCTCCATGACTGGCAATTCTGGGTTGTGACGCTCCTCATGTTGTGGGGACTTTGGGTTCTGCTGCGAGCAATCGTTCCCGCCCGGCGAAAGGCTGGCGATGCTGACCCTTCGTGCCCAAACTGCGCTTCAGGAGAAGCGGCTTCACAAGGTCCCAGACGCGTTTCGCTTACAATTGAGCGGAAGAAACTGTGATGGCGTTGTCGGGTGGCCACCCTGCTTGCAGTCGTTGGTAGCAATTGCTGAAGCCTGACTATGAACTCCACACCACATCCACGGCAGTCGCGTTCTGCTTCGTTCAGCGATGAAAGCTCAACGGCAGATCGTGTCTCTCCATTGTCGCCTCCGCCAGATTCGTCATTCCGTGAAGAAAGGCCCGGTGACTTCATTGGGCCATATAAATTGCAGAGCGTGTTGGGCGAGGGCGGGTTTGGCGTTGTGTGGCTGGCGGAACGGCGTGAACCGCACATTCAGCGAGTGGCCTTGAAAATCATCAAGCCGGGCATGGATTCCAAAACGGTCATCGCACGGTTTGAACAGGAACGCCAAGCCCTAGCGATGATGGACCACGCCAATATCGCCCGGGTGTTTGATGCGGGTGCCACTCCGCTCGGCCGCCCATTTTTTGTCATGGAACACGTGCCGGGAGAATCGATCACCGCATATTGCGATCGTCACAATCTGTCCTTGCGTCAAAGGCTGGAACTGTTCATTCCGGTGTGCGGGGCCGTGCATCATGCCCACATGAAGGGCATCATACATCGCGATATCAAGCCTTCGAACATTCTTGTTTGTGTAAAAGATGGCGTGGCGTGTCCGATTGTGATTGATTTTGGAGTGGCGAAAGCGATCTCTCACACGCTGACGGACAAGACCATCTTTACCGAGCGCGGGCAGATCATCGGCACGCCCGAATACATGTCCCCCGAACAGGCTGAAATGGGGGCCACCAGCATCGACTCCCGCACCGATGTGTATTCACTGGGCGTGGTGCTCTACGAGTTGTTGACTGGATTGCTGCCGTTTGATCCAAAGTCGCTCCGACGGGCGGGCTACGCCGAGATTCAGCGAATCATCCGAGAAGTCGATCCACCCAAGCCAAGCACTCGATTGACATCATTGCGGCAGCAGCCGCCATCGAACCCAGACTCCGCTGAAATTGCCCGCCATCGACACACGGAGATAGACCGGCTGACTCGTGAACTGCGCAGCGAATTGGATTGGATTCCGCTTGTGGCTATGCGGAAGGATCGTACCGAGCGTTACGCCACGCCTGCGGCAATGGCACATGACATCCGCAGGTACCTCGCAGGCCAACCCATCGGAGCCAAACCGACTACGGCGCTTTACCGCATTCGCAAATTTACCCGCAGACACCAACAAGCGATCGTCGGAGTAACAGCTGCGACGGTTCTTATCGCCGTAGGCGTAATTGCGACGAGCTCATGGATGAACCAAAGAAATCATTCCGCCAATTCTGCTGCAACTCAGGCGGGCAGGGAACAGGGCGCGACATCTGCAAGCCCTCCCACTGTTTTCGCCTGGCTGGCAACACTCGTCCCACTTGTCCAACTCGAAATTCAGCCGATGCCGCCTGATGGCAAAATGGCACTGCTACGCGGTTCGGTCTTGAACAAGGATGAACTAAAGAACATCTCCGGCCGACTTGAGAAGCATGCCGACCAGGTGCGCTTGGAAGTGTCGGTGGACGCCGATGAAGTGGCAAGGCGGTTGGAATCTCGCCTCAACACTATGGCGACCGGTGTGCGAGTGCAGGCACGCAATCGTCCGGATCGTTTCGATGATTTCTACCTCGACATTCGCTTCGATCAATCTGAAACCGCTACCGCAGCGAAGATCCGCGATGCGGCCATGGCATTCGTGCTGGAAGCAAAATCACTGCAGATCACACCGAATTCGCAGTGATTCGCCAATCGATTGGGTTCAAGATTTGCGCACGATATTGAAAACGCAGGCGTTGTCCCGCTTGGAGAGAAACTCCAGCCGGAAACCCAAATTTTCAGAGAGTTTCAGGAACGTCGGACTCAATTCATCTGATGTGCATGTGTATTCGATACGGAATACCGCCACGCCCTGGCCGGGGCTCAAGTCCACTTTGCTTGTTCCAACCTGTTGAAGCCGATCGCCACCGTGCTGCCGAACCGCCTGCAGGATTGCATCGACATCTGACATGCTGCTGACGTTGTGAACCTCAATCTCTGCCTGAAATGGTGGCCGCCACGTCGCCATGATTTCGCATGCCAGTTGACTAAAGGCATCATTTGCCAGAGTTGTAATGGCACTTTCGACGCCGAACCATGAAGAGATTTCGGTGCGGCCATTGCCAAGAATTTCCGAATCAGAAATATTGACGGCTTTGAAACTGTACCGCATGGTGTCATCGCGGCGACCGGTGTCCGAGGTGCCCGTGCCGAAGATGATCACGTCCGCAATTTTCTGCGTCTTCAAAATCTCGACCAGTTCACCCTGCCGCAAAACGTTCTTACCTGTGTCGACTTTCTCCATCAGTCGCCGACGCATGTCGTCCGCATCCACAACGGTAAAATTGAGCTCGTATTTGGATTTGAAGCACCGAGCCAGTTCCGCTTCAAGACTGCGGGCAAGAGCTTCGACTTCCTGTGGTGAATAGAAACCGTTTGCAACGGTCTCTGATGTGTTTTTACCACCCGAAGTCGTTGCGTTGCTGCCAGTGCCGTTGTTCACGTCGCGCCCTGCGGAACTGACGATGATCACGTTCTCCGCGGAAACGCCATTCCCCATGGCCGCGGCTGATTCCTTTTCTTCTTTTGTCTGCGCCCGGTTCACCATCAGCGCGATTCTGGGAGAATTCCGCGATTTGTACAGGCTCTTGAATTCCTTGATCTTAGCCGCGCCCGCATCGCTGCCCGAGGTGATCACTTCCTGGCAAGACTTCACAAATTCCTGAGTGGGCGCGGTTTTTGGACTCACGCGGAACGTCAGGTTCTTGCCCTCCTCCTTGACGGTGGTCACATCCGATTTGAGCGTCCCCGCAAGGCCCTCTGCCAGTGCATCTACCACATCATCAGCGTCATAGCGGCCTTCAAAACTCACTTCAAATTCAGAAACTGAATCCCGCTTGCCGGTCTCAACGTTTCTGCGATTGACGCCCGACACGCCGCCGGATTTCTTGAAACTTTCACGCGCGGCGGTGGCATCTTCACGCGTCATCAGACCCAGAACTCGCACCGTCAACCGTTGCACCGGCCGGGCAGCTCGGCCGGAAAAGTCTTCGATAAAAACCGTTGCCAATCTGTTGACGACGGCGTTGATGTCTGATTGCCTCGTGCCAACCTTCCAGTCAAAAGTCTGCTGAAATCCCTTGCGAGAAACATCCGCCTGCGATGCTTCCACTATGACACGCGTTGGCGTCGCACCCATCTTGCCATGCAACTTGATGATCACGATCAATTCCGCTGACAGTTCTGTATGTAAAAGGGCGATCGCTTCTTTTTCATCTCGGGTTGTCAACACCGATGCAAGCCGCGTCTGTGCCGCTCGACGTGCGTCATCAGCAACCAATTCCACATCTGCGGCTGGATCGTTAATAATCTTTTCAAATGCGGTCCGGATACCCGCTGCGGTCCCGCTGTCATCGAAGTTCCAGAGCGTGTTGCCGGGATCGGCCACCTGCTGCGCTCCAGTCGTCCAACCGCAAAGCACGAGAATCGTGGGTCGTCCAGCCACCTCATATGCCTTCCGCCACGCCTCGATGTCTGGGCCCTGCTGCACCGGCACGGGTTCCGGTGTTGCGTCCGGCTTGTCACCATCCTGTGCCAAGCACACCGAATGGCCACCAATCAGCATGGTTCCGATCAGACAAGCGAAAACACCGAGTTTGAACGACTTCATGGGGATTCTCCTTGAATCATGCACCGTGGACCCAGCAGATCTGGCTTTCATTCCATCCGTCAGCGGGCCGCTCGCACTTCCACCCGCCAGCCCTTGGCCTTGGAGGTCAATGAATTGCCCTGCAACTGAATCTGTCGGCGGGCCTCCACGACCGCGAATTTGAGGCCGCTGGTGCCAATTTCCATGTGCTTCTCATCAAACCAGCGGAATTCATACTGAATGCGCATCTGCACATCGGCTTTGGATCGAATGGGAACCGCCACAGTCAACGGCGTGGAACTTGTTGCAGCGACCGAAACAATCTTGTCGTAGTCCACCACCAGGCTCCTTTCGATGCCGCCTTCCAACACAACGGCTGGGTAGGCCTCGCCCGGCAGCGGGTCCTGCATCGCCATCGGCGGCGCTTTTACGCGATCACATGCCGCGCCGAACAGAATTGTTGCCACGGCCAAGAACGCGCCGCCCGCTGTGCTGCTAAATGAATTCGATTTCATGTCGTGATCTCCAATCGGAGTTGAGTAAAAAGATTTCTGGTGTTAGTTGCGAGTCGATAAGTTGGCCATCGCGTGCGCCGTGGCGCCCTGCTGCAATTGCTGAACGATTGCCTTTACATGTTCACTCTTGGGTACGTACGGTGGGTGATCCTGTCCGTAAAGCCGCAGCGAGCCGGTGCTGCCGGACATCGGCGTGAACATCCAATTCCCGCCTTCCAACACATGCAGGCCAAACCCTTCATCCGTGGCGACATCGGCGATGACGATGCCTTCCTCACGATACAGGTCCATCAGATCGTTGTAGGTCATGCCGGCGAGATGACCGCTGCGCTGATACGCGCTCAAAACCTCCGGCGTGGGCATGCGTACGCACCGCCCACCCAGAATATAAGGCAGTTGATCGCCCGCGATTTCTCCGGTGAGATCATTGGAATACCGGATTTGCCCATTCGTCGCCCATTCTTGAGACATTACTGGCAACCGCACGTAACGCAATTGACACTCATTGGCAGGCGGAGGCGTCAAGGTTGTGATTTCGACACGACTCTGTGGAACTCCATCCACCGCGATTTCCACCGGTTCGCGTGAATTGAGATTCAGCAGTGCCACGAATGTGGCCTGCGGCAGGAACTCGCAATGGCGAATATCCGCTGCGGCGCTGGCTCGCAATGCGGTGCCAACTGCCAGTATTGCCAATCCTGCAAGCGCTTCCCCGGTGTTACGGTTGGACGCTCCGTGCAACGCAACACCAGTACCCGCAATTTGCATGCCAATGCCAATGTAACTCTTGGCCTTGCGCATGTCCTCCAGGTTATTCCACTTCAAATCCGTTGCCAATCGATCCAAGTTCGTCGCCAGGGGAAACGATTGGTGTTGCGATCCCACCTTCACACTCAATTGGGTTCCCTGGGCCAACGGCGGCATGGTTGGCCGGAACAGCGCAATGACATTGTCCAACCCCGTGTGATACTTCTCCGGCCCAGTTCCGTAATCCACCACCAGAACCGTGTTGTACTGCCCGGAGCGAATCTGCTCTGCAAATCCCGCCAGATGCGGAGCCACGCTCGCCAGTTTTTCAGTTGTTTCGGACAGCTCCGGCAAATTTAGTTGCCGGCAGGCGATCGCTTTCAAAATGTAGCCCAACTCAAAATCTGAATCCGTCGTGGCGTACGGTAGCCCGAGGTCGTCTGGCTTGGTGGCGTCGGCGTCCTTCTTCACACGGCTGGACTCTTCCACCAGCAAACGCCGATCGTTCATCGCCTGTTGAACTTCTGGATCACTGGATTTCCATTCCTGCTGGTTCCCCGCGCTGGCCTTGTTTGCTGCGTCATTCGCGCGAGCCTTGTGCAGCACATCGCTGAAATCACGCAGGAGAAACAGCGAATTGTCCGCCGATGCCCGAACGTTTCCCCAATCGCCATCCATGCCATCAAACATGGCAATGTAGGAATACGCCATGGCCTGTTCAAACGGCTCGCCCTTCCAGATGCGGGCTCCCATTTCCGTTCCAATGAACGCGCTGACCGTCTTATCCGCGTTCAGGCCCTGGGTACGAAGCCAATCGTAGAGATAATCCACAGTGCCTTCACTGGACTGCGGAGCTCCATCTGCCATGGAGACGATAACCTGCTTCATGCGATCCAGCACAAAATCACGGTTGTTCGTGTTGCGCGTTCGCTGCACGCGCAGCGATTCCCGCACACGGCCGTAGTCCCCCTGCTTCATTTTCAGCACAAGCGACTCATCACGCTTATACGTGGCGCATCCGCCCAAAACCAATAATCCTGCGGCCGCCGCAACAACCAGTGAATGTCTGATCATGTTTCAGTCCCTGCTGAAAGAAGTGTCGGTCACTCTATCAATCCGCCAGAACACCATGGGCCGCCCGGGCAAACTCAATCGTGTCTGACCAATCGATCCTACGAGATGGAATTTCCACGATGGAGTACGTCACAAAAAATCGATCAATCCGCTCATTGGCCTTCTCGCCTTCCTTGGCGGCGGCCGCTCGGGGGATCGATGCAAACTCCGCTCGGAAGACATGAGTCGGTTGATCTCCCGGCTCCAATGCCGGCACGGCAATGCCATGCCGCTTCAAAAGCGCAACTTCTTCCATGCTCCAAAGCACATCGATCGCTTTGTCCCGCAACAGTTGTTGAATCCCCGGATCGTTGACCACTTTCGCCACGGCCGCTCGCTGATCAACTCGTGAAAGCCGGTCGCTGGAGCGATTTTCCATTTCGCTGGGCATCAGGCGAATGCGCGGCGAATCGGGAGTTCGATTCTTCATAAAATCGCTCTCC
Organism: uncultured Isosphaeraceae bacterium; assembly: GCA_964634655.1. Taxonomy (GTDB): domain Bacteria; phylum Planctomycetota; class Phycisphaerae; order Phycisphaerales; family SM1A02; genus CAZWJR01. Next base: position 16,013 of record CAZWJR010000023.1, read on the forward strand.
GCCCACTTCTGAACGATTTCCACAGATGTAAAGTCGATGTCCGATGCCTTGTACCGCGATGTTTGTGGCTTGTTGGCAGCGCAACCGCCACCCAAGACACTTGCCGCGAAAGCCAGCGCAAACGCGCTACACTTCAAACCTCCAACGCAAGTCATTGCATAACCCTTTCAACAAGGTGGTTGCGAACGATTCTCACGAAGTTCATCTTTGTCGATCAGCGAACCTGGGCCATATCGAAGTCTTCAGAGAAAACCACGCGGCGCGATCCAAGGTGCGTCAGCGTGATTTGCAGGAAGTACGTGCTCTTGGCTCCGCCGCCACGGACTTGCTCACCGAAGTAGCCATTCATCAGGTACGTCTTGTCCTTGGAATACCGCGCGGTGCCCGTGTCAGCCTGGCCGCCTTCATCGATCAGATCCGGCGGGGCTTCCTGGCCCAACCGCCTGGCCTGACCATCCATCACTTCCGGCGCTTCCATGACATTGGCGTACTTGCGGAGAATGTCGCTGTTCACCATCCGAGACATGATCCGCCTGCGAATCTGGTTGTAGTCGCGAGTGCTGGTCCGCGTCTGGTTGTCCAGAGCGCCAAGTTCAAGCACGACTTTCTCCGGCCGACTGGTAATCTCGGAAATGGATGAAATCCGGGAAACCAGCGATTCCGCCACCTTGTCGGAAAACTCCAGCAACCCCACCGTCGAAATTTCAGGCGAGCGTTCATCCGCAATAGTCGTCTTGTATGGATCGACCCTTCCGCCAGTGTTCCCTTGCTTCGGCTGCGATTCGCAACCCGACACAATGGCCGCAACGAAGGCCGCCGCGATAATCAGTACGAATGAAAAAGACACGCCGGGACGATTGATTTTTTGCATGGTGTTTACTCCTTGAAGTGCCAGTCAGTGTACGAAAACCGCAGATTTGTGTAAAGCAAAACGACCCTGCATTTGGTGCCTCAAACACATCTTTTACAACAATCGGCAGTGTTCTGTGACACATCGGGACAGGCGACATCCAGAAGTTATTCCACCAGATTTTCGAACTCATGGAAACAAAATCCATTACCTGGCCCTTGCGAAGTTGAAGAAACGGGCAAAGATGACAAAGCCATGCCATCCGGAATTGGCTGATATTTGAGCATCGTGTTTCCACAAGTGGAAATCTCCATTCGCCTGTATTCTGTTCCCATGCCGCCTGACGCCAGATCGCCTCTCATCCTCGATGGCCAGCCCCTTACGCTTCATCAAGTCGAGAACGTCTCGCGGCACAACCAGACCGTCCAAATCGGTTCCACTGCACGAGCCAAAGTCGAGGCCGCCCGCAGGGTCATAGATCACCACACCAATGACTCCACTCAAGCAATTTACGGCGTCAACACCGGCTTTGGCTCACTTTCCAGAATCCGCATCCCAGCCGATCAAATCCGCCAGGTACAGCAAAACCTCATCCGCTCCCACGCCGCCGGCGTCGGCGAACCGCTTCCGGATGAAGTCGTCCGAGCCATGCTGCTCATTCTTGCAGCCAGCCTTTGCAGAGGGTGCTCCGGCATGCGATTGGAAGTCGTCCAGCTGATCGTCGATCTGCTCAACGGCGGCGTCACACCAATCATCCCATCGCGCGGTTCGGTCGGCGCCTCCGGCGATCTTGCACCGTTGGCGCACGCAGCACTGGTATTGATTGGCGAAGGCCGTGCGCGGTTCAAGGGCACCGAACAATCCGGCGCTGACGCACTGCGGACCGCCAAATTGAAACCCGTCACTCTGCAAGCCAAGGAAGGCCTTGCACTTATCAATGGCACTCACCTGATGACCGCCGTTGGCGCGCTTGCTCTGTGTGATGTCGATCGTCTTTGCAATGCTGCGGTGAACTCCGCCGCCCTTGCCATCGATGCCTGCCGTGCCACCGATGCATTCCTCGATTCTCGCCTTCACCAAGCCCGCAATCAGCCCGGTCAGATCGAAGTGGCTCAACGGCTGCGCACCCTCCTCAACGGCTCCCAAATCATCAACGCCCACCGCGAAAACGATCCGCGCGTGCAAGACCCCTACTGCTTGCGAGCCACGCCGCAGGTCCTGGGAGCGGCATTCGATGCCATCAACTTCGTGCGAAACGTGTTCGAGAATGAACTTGGGGCTGTTACCGACAATCCACTCGTGTTCGAAACCTCCGCAATCAGTTCTGAGCACTCAGCACTTCCCTCGATCGTGTCCGGCGGCAACTTCCACGGCATTCCACTCGCCATTGCACTTGACACTCTCAAAATTGCTCTCTGCCATATCGCAGGCATTGCAGAGCGTCGCATTTACTGGCTGCTTGCCGCTTCGGACAGTGAAAACCCCGTCAACATTTATCTCTCACCTCAACCCGGCCTGCACAGCGGCTTGATGATCGTTCAGTACACGGCGGCCGCCTGTTGCAATGAACTCCAAACCCTTGCACATCCTGCCAGCGTGCACAACATCCCGACTTCCGCAGGCATTGAGGATTACAACTCCATGGGCGCAACCGCCGCCCATCATGTGCGAGCCGCCGTCGATTTGGCTACCAACGTCATCGCTATTGAATTACTCGTGATGGCAGAGGCAATGGAATACCAACGCCCCCTGCGCAGCGGCCAAGGTGTAGAGAATGTGTACGCCGCCATCCGCAAGATCGTCCCGCGCCTGACGGAGGACCGACCCCCTTCGCCAGACATCGCCTCCATCGTTGGGCTCATTCGATCAGGCCTGATGCTCACAAAATAGAAACCCGCGCCTGAATTCAAGCGCGGGCATCTTGATCTTCTTGCATCGAATCCATCAGCACCGCGCTGACTGGTACAGCGCAATATGTCCGCCGCCCGGGTCGCTGAAAATGCAAAAACGTCCGATGTTGTTGGGAATGTCCGTCGGCGGCACCACGATCTTCCCACCCAGTTTTTCCACCTTCTTCGCGTCCGCATCAACCTGCTTTGTGTCGATGTAATTCAGCCAGTGCGGTGGCACGTTCTCAAATTGCGGCCCGCTCATCTGGAAAATTCCGCCCAGCATTGTCTCACCATTCTTGCAGATGAGGTAATCGACATCGCCGCCCATCGGCATGGCATCGGTCGTCCATCCAAGCAACTTTGTATAGAAGGACTTCGCCTTTGTTGCATCGCGCGTCATCAGTTCATTCCACGCCATGACTGGGGCAATCGCCTTCGCCTGCTTTAGACTGATCAGCGAGAAAGTCCCGCCCGTGGGATCGTTCACCACGCAAAATCGCCCCACCGTTGGAATATCCGTCGGCGGCACACATATGCTTCCGCCCAATTCACTCACCTTCGATGCCTTGGCATCCACATCCGTCACTGAAACATACGTCATCCAATGAGATGGCACATTCGCCCATTCGGGCGAGTTCATATCCATGATCCCACCAAACATCATGCCATCCTTCATCCAATGGTGATACACGCTGCCGCTCATAGGTGAGGGCGTGGTCGTCCACCCGCACAACTCGCCATAGAACTTCTTCACGCCATCCACGTTGCGAGTGCTCAATTCAAACCAGCAGAACGAGCCAGTGGCGGGTGGCGCCTGTGTTGATGATTGGGTTGCTGTCTGTGCCATCGTAAGTGCCTCCATTTTCATGGGAGTGGATCTTTGAAGAAATCAATCATATCAAGGACTGCGGTCCTTTTGACTTGTACAATGCTGCATTTGGGTGGTTGCCCTATTTCTTGGAAAAATATCGCACGGCCATTCACTCACCGGAGCCAAACATGCTCAACTCATTCATACTCGCTATCGCCACGGTCTCCATGGCATCCGCAATCCTTTCCGGCTGTGCCGCAACCAAGGAAACAACCAGAACCTCCTCTGCCACCACCACGACCAATGCCACGCCGACCCTCGGCCTTCCCGTTGGCGCAAAAGTCCCCAATGCAACACTTCAGACGATTGACAAGCGGGCCACGAGCCTAGCGAAAATCCTCAACGGCAAGACCACGGTCATCACGTTCTACCGCGGCGGGTGGTGCCCCTATTGCAACGCCGCACTTGTGGAATGGCACAAAGTCCACGCCGACATCACCGCCCAAGGCGCGCAGTTCATCGCCATCACCACGGAAAAACCCGATGACGCCAACCGCACCGTGGAGAAGAACGGGCTTGATTTCGATGTCTTGGTCGATCACGAACTCAACGCCTCCCGTGCCTTTGCAGTTCTCTTTGATGTCGCACCGGAAACCAAGGAGTTGTATCTCTCCAAGTACAACCTTGACGTCGCAAAATTCAATGCCTCCGGCACGTGGCAACTGCCGCACCCCGGCACGTTCATCGTCGATTCGAAAGGCATCGTTCGCTACGCACATGTTGATGCAGATTACGCCAAGGGCCGCGATAAACCCGCCAACGTCATCGCAGCGCTAAAGGCCATGAAGGATCAAGCACGATGACCGCCATAAATGCATCACGCATGCGCACTCCTCCCAATCAAAACTCCCGCATCATCCGCGCCCCGCGCGGCAACACCCTCTCTTGCAAGACCTGGCAGGCCGAAGCCGCCATGCGCATGCTCATGAACAACCTCGATCCCGAGGTCGCTGAAAAACCCGATGAACTCATCGTCTATGGCGGCCGCGGCCAGGCTGCACGCTCATGGGAAGCCTACGACGCCATCATTGCCTCGCTCAAAAACCTCGAGCCCGATGAAACCCTCCTCGTCCAATCCGGCAAGCCTGTAGGCATCGTGAAAACAACCACCGATTCGCCGCGCGTCATCATCGCCAACTCTAATCTTGTGCCGCACTGGGCTACGCAGGAAAATTTCGATGACCTCGCCCGCAAGGGCCTCATCATGTACGGCCAGATGACGGCAGGCTCCTGGATCTACATCGGCACGCAAGGCATTCTGCAAGGCACGTACGAAACCTACGCCGAATGCGCCCGCCAACATTTCTCATCCAGAGGGGGCACGCTCAAAGGCACGCTCAACGTCACCGCAGGCTGCGGCGGCATGGGCGGCGCACAACCCCTCGCCATCACCATGAACGAAGGCGTCTGCCTCATGGCAGAGATGTGCATTGAACGCCTCGAAAAACGCGTCAAGGATCGCTACCTTGATGTGATTGAGCACGATCTCGATCGCGCCATCGATCGCGCACTCCAAGCCAAAAAGAACGGCGAAGCAATCTCCATCGGCTGGCTCGGCAACGCAGTCGATCTCCTCCAAGCGCTCATCGAACGCAAAATCACGCCGGACACCCTCACCGATCAAACCTCCGCGCACGATCCGCTCAACGGCTACTACCCCAATGGCATGAGCCGCGTAGAAGCAGACCAACTCCGCATCGATGACCCCGATCAATACACGCAGGCATCAATCGACACCATGACCGATCACGTCGAAATGATGGTGGAACTCCAAAAACGCGGCGCGAAAACCTTCGACTACGGCAACAACATCCGTCAGCGAGCCAAGGAAAACGGCCTGCCGCACAATGTCGCTTTCTCGTTCCCCGGCTTCGTCCCCGCCTACATCCGCCCGCAGTTCTGCGTGGGCAGAGGCCCCTTCCGCTGGGCCACTCTCTCCGGCGATCCCAACGACATCAAAGTTACCGATGAAGCAATACTTGATCTGTTCCCGATCAAGGGGAGTGCGGGCGTCTCGCCCGCACGATCAACACAAACTTCCCCCAATGCCACCTCGCAAACAGCCATCGCTGCGGGCGAGACGCCCGCGCTCCCCTACCGTGAATCCCTCCACCGCTGGATCAAACTCGCCCAGGAGCGCGTCGCCTTCCAGGGCCTGCCCGCGCGCATCTGCTGGCTCGGCTTGGGCGAACGTCACCTCGCCGGCCTCAAGTTCAACCAATTGGTC
>CAZWJR010000024.1:0-10545 GCA_964634655.1 uncultured Isosphaeraceae bacterium
CTTTTGGTGCGGACTTGGCAGCGGATTTGGCGGGCGGTGCGGCGGTTGGTGTTGTAGGCGCGTTGGATGACGATGCGGGATTGTTTGGTTTGGGGCTAGCCGGAGGCGGAGCAGTTGGGGGAACGGCGGGCGCGCTTGGAGGCGGTGAAGGTGCAGGCGCGGCGACGGCGGAAGACTCTTCCTGTGCGGCGGCAAGGCGAATTGGGTCGACCTGTTCCAAGCGCAGCCACTCGATGCGATTCTCCACTTCGTTGATTTGCAGGCGGAGGCCAGTCCCGGAGAGGTGCGCTGTTGGGGTTTGAACATCCACGTGACCATCGCAGCGGACTTCGCCTTGGATGTTGTCGAAGAAAGCCTCGTTGGTGCGGGCTTCGACGGTTGGGGTCATGTTTTCTTTGTCAAAGCGCGGTGCGTCTTTGAGTTCGTACATGCGAATGATGACGGAGCCGGTCATTCTGCCGGATTCAACGTGCTGCGACGGGGCACGGATGAGTGCGGTATCACTTTCAAGCGTGATGATGCGGGCATCGGCCATGAAGACCTGGATTTCCGGTTTCATGACCTTGGACCAACCGGGAGGCAAGCCTTCCGGGCTGGGGTCGTGAGAGGCAAAGCGATATTGCTGGGCAAGTTTGCCGTCTTTGGTGGTTTGGATCCAGGTGTTTTCCGCGCCCAGATCATGCGCATTCTGCCGGGCGGTGTTGAGTAGATCCGGGAGTTCGTTGTCTTTGAGTTGTTCGGGCGGAATGAGTTCTGTGATCGAGGGATCGGTGGAAGAGGCCCGGCGGGGATCGGGCTTCTTATCAATGTTGAAAAGGACCAGCAGAATGATGGTGGCGAAGATTGCGGCGATCAAACCGAGGATCAGGATGCGAGCGCGGTTGTGTTGGATTGGCGGCGGGGCGGGAGAATCCTGCTGCTTTTGATCCGGAGATGGCGAGGGGTTTTGTGGCATTGAATGGACGCACGATGATCAGACGAAAACTTCCATGGCCTGCTGCCAGCAGTTTTTGGCGCGAAGGAGATGTTCAATGGCTTCGCGGACGGCGCCGTGGCCGCCGGGACACGTGGTGATGAAGGCGGCGGAATCACGGATTTCCGCAACAGCATCGGCCACGGCCATAGGATAGCCGACAGCCTTGAGGAGCGGGAGATCGGGCAGATCATCGCCGAGCATTGCGGTGTTTTCCGGTTGCAATCCAAGAGTTTCTAGAAGCGTTGTGAGATCTGCCAATTTGTGCGCGGAGCCCTGGATGAGGTGATTGATGCCGAGTTCCTTGGCGCGGTATTGGAGGGCTTTGCCGCGGCGGCCGGTGATGATGGCGAGTTCAAAGCCGAGTTTGAGCCACATGCGAATGCCTGCGCCATCGCGGACGTGGAAGCGTTTGGATTCAATGCCGTTGTCATCGATGATGATGGAGCCATCGGTGAGCACACCATCTGCATCCAAGCAGAGCAAGCGGATGTTTTTGGCGGCGGCGGCGGTCATGGGTGAGTGCGGATTCAATTGCCGGCCGGTGCTGCGGTGTTCGCAAGGTTGAGCGAGAGTTCACGTTTGGGATCGCCGGCGAGATAGACGGTTTGAGTGGGGAAGGCGAAGTCGATGCCGGCCTGATTGAACGCGCGGAGGAGTTTGAGATTGAATTCTTCGGATTGTGCGTTGAAGGTCCACCAATCGCGCGGTTGGGCGTTTTCATCGCCGAGGTTTAACTGATACCAATAGGCGACGCTGATGTTGAGACTATCAGCGTTGAAATTATTGAAAGAAACACGGGGCGGAAATTCGACCATGTCGAAAGTGCTGGCCATGAAAGGTTCAGCCAGGAGGGAGCGGATGATCTGCAGGGCTTGTTCGATTTTCTCCGGCGGAGTGTCGTAGGTGATCGTGATGTTTGTCGCGCGGCGGATGTAGGGGCGGGCGGTGATGTTCTCTACCACATCTTCAATCAACTTGCTGTTGGGAATGGTGACGAGGTGGCCATCCATGGTGCGCAGTTTGGTGGAGCGGAACCCCATGGTTTCAACGACGCCGGTCTTGTCGCCGAAAGTGATGCGATCGCCGAGGCCGAAGGGCCGATCGAGCACAACGGTGACAGAGCCGAACAGATTTTTGATGGGACCCTGCGCGGCAAGTGAGACAGCGAGGCCTGCCAAGCCGAGGCCGGCCAGCCAAGCTGAAATATCTGCGTTGAAGAAATTCTGTGCGACAAAGAGGCCGAAGACAGCCAGGAGAAAAATGCGAAGGGCCTTGCGGATCAGTTGGATAATGGTGTCATCATCAGTGACTCTGCGGATGCCGAGTTCGACAAGATCCACGAGGTTGTAAAGGAACCATCCAAACGAGAGGACATAAAAAAAGCCAATGACACGGGTCACGATGTCCCGCACCGGCGGATCCATGGCCACGCCTGTGAGCCCGATTGAAAGGCCTGTGGTGATGACCACCAGGTTGATGGGACCGGGGACACAAAGGAAGATTGCGCCTCTGGCGGCCCATCCTCTGGCGGTGAGTTTTTGCCCAATGTTGCGGAGCGTGATCTGGGCAATTTTGCCGGCTACGAGGCCACCGAAAATTCCGGCAAAGAGAAGAATCCAACCGAGCATAGGCGTCTGGCTAATTGTTTGTTCCAGATGATGGACGGCCTGGGTAGTGATGCCTTCAGCCTTCGCCAGCCCGGTGGGTGGTTTGACCGTAACGGCGGCGGCGGCATCGGTGTTGGGATCGGTGTCCATGGCTGCATCACTGGATATTTGAGGCGCGGGCGATTGCCCGGGCCTGGGATTTCCGGCCTGCAGCAGAAACAGCATGAAGATGATCTTGAGGAATGACATCGGCGGCCCCTGCTCTCCTATTGGTTGAAGGGTACTTTAGTCGATCGACGGGGTGGGACAAGGCAGGAATATCAATGTCACGCCCTTGCGAGTTGAGGTCGCGGTGAACGATCGGCATAGGGATTTTGCGGTGCGGGAACGAATTCCCTTTGTGCAGTGACGCACATCAATCCCCACATTGGACGGGGGACAAATCGTTCCTGCTGCTGGACTTGGAAGCCGGAGTGTTGGACGAGGGCGACCATTTCGGACAGGTGAAGAAGACTGCGTTTCTGGCGATCCGCGACTCGCAGGGCGGCCTCGCGTAGGCGCATGACGCGAAAATCAAGGCACCAATCGACGATGACAATCACGCCGCCGGGTTTGAGGACACGGCGAAACTCGGCGAGCGCGGCTTGGGGATTCTGTACGAGGTGAAAGGCGTTGGTGCAGGTGAGGACGTCGAAGCGATCAGAGGGAACTGGCAGGGATTCTGCGCAGCCAGCCAACCATTCGTACTTGCCGGGCAGGTAAGGAAGGCGGGATTGGGCCTGCTGAAGCATTTGCGGGCTGATGTCGACGCCGGTGAAGTGAAGGTTTGGCCGCCGGGTCAAGAGCATTTCGGCAAGCAGGCCAGTGCCGCAAGCGACATCGAGGAGCCACGATTGTGAATCCAGCGGAATGGCCTCAAGTGCTTTGCCGAGCGTGGCGGAACTGTAACGGCGAAAGATGCGGTCGTAGCGCGGGGCGTAGAAGGCGTAGCGCTTGAGGAGGTGGCGGTAGTTGGCGTTTGTCATCGAACGGACATGCTCGTTGTGGGTCCGGTGAATTCGCAGTGCAGCAATCAGAGATTGCCGCGTCGCTCCTGCTCCAATTCCAACGCCTGGAAAAGCGCTTTGAAGTTTCCCTTGCCGAAACTCTGGCTTCCGCGGCGGCAGATGATTTCAAAGAACAGTGTGGGGCGATCCTGCAACGGCTTGGTGAACAACTGGAGCAGATAGCCTTCATCGTCTGCGTCCACGAGGATGCCAAGTTCCTTGATCTTCTGGTGGTCTTCCTTGACGGTGGAGTGGCCGTGCTCTGTGAGGGTTTTGTTGATGCGGTCCCAGACGATGTCGTAGTAGGAATCCGGGATGGTGAGAAAATCGACGCCACGGCGGCGGAGTTCTGTGATGGAACTCAACTCATCATCGGTGCGGAGCGCGAGGTGCTGTACGCCCGGCGTTTGCTGGGTGAAATCGAGATACTCCTGCACTTGGGATTTTTTCTTGCCTTCGGCCGGTTCGTTGATGGGAATCTTGATGAGGTGATTGCCGCTGGCCATGACCTTGGACATGAGGGCGGAGAAATCGGTGGAGATGTCTTTGTCATCAAAATGCTTGAACATCTTGAATTCGAGGACGTTCTCGTACCAAGCCACCCACTTGTTCATGGAGCCCATTTCGACGTTGCCGACGAGGTGATCGACAAACTTGAGGCCACAGGGATGCTGCTTGTTGTGTTCGTTGAGGATGTAGGTTGTGGGTTCAAAGCGCGGCATGAAGCGGCCGCCTTTTTTGACGGTGGGCAGTTCGTACTCACCGGTGCGTGAGACAAAGGTGTGGATGACCTCGCCGAAAGTCTTGACGCCGGCGGTGGTGACGGTTCCGCGATTGTCTTTGGTCACGACGGGTTCATAGGCGGATTGGCCGCCGTTCTTGATGGCACGTTCGTAGGCGAGCGTGGCATCGAAGACGTTGAAGGCGATGTCTTTGACGCCATCGCCGTAGTGCATGACATGGCGACTGGCGGGGTGATCCTTGGTCAGGCCGGTCGTGAGGACGAAGCGAATATTGCCTTGAGTGAGGAGGTAGTGAGCGGCATCGCGTGAGCCGGTGGTGAGATCAGAGATTTGCGAGACGTTGAAGCCGAAAGTGGAGGCGTAGAAGTTGGCGGCCTGCTTGGCGTTGCCGCAGTAGAAGCGAACGTGATCCACATCGATGAGTTGAAGCGGATCGGTTTTGCTTGAGGTAACAGGCGATGGTGCAGCGCCGGTTGAGGATTTGATGGTGCTGGGAGTGGATCGGGCGGTGGTCATCGAGGCAATCTCCGTATGCGGTCGATGTATTGTAGGGGGTGGCGGCGGCGAGACAGGCGGAGCGGGAAGGGAATTTGTGGGCAGAAAAAAGCCCCGATCTTGCGATCGGGGCTCAAAGAAATTGGACTAAGGGATTGGTGTATGTGCCTTACGGAGCGCACGGACCCCAAGCGTTGATGACCGCAAGCAGGTCTGTCACATTGACTTGACCATCGTGGTTGATGTCCGCAGGGCAACCGGCGCAGGGGCCGTAAGCGTTGATGACGGCAAGAAGGTCAGTCACGTTGACCTGGCCATCATTTGAGACATCTGCCGGGCATGGTTGCGGGCACTGGACAGCACCACATGTGACACCATTGCCTTGATACGTACCGCCACCAGAGGTGCAGGCGGTAGCAGTTACCACGGTGCAATTACCGGCTGTGCAGCAGGCACCGGTTGGTTGAGGACAGGACACTTGACCGCAGGTGGAGTTGTCACCCTGATAGGTGCCGCCACCGGAGGTGCATGCAGCCGAAGTCACCACCGTGCAATTGCCGGCTGTGCAGCAGGCCCCTGTGGCAACAGGCTGTGTGCAATTAATCTGCTGAAGCTTGACGCCGTCGACGGCGGCTTCAACAACCGATGCGGTTCCCAAATCCTGTGCGGTAAAGCGAACACGGAACTGCGTTGTGGGTGTGAAACCAGCGACGGAATTCATGCTGAACTGCTTGAAGAACCATCCGCCATCAACTTCTGACCCCGTTGGCCCGACCGTTTCCAGCGGCAACCAACTTGATCCACCATTGATGGAAAACTGCACAACAAACGCATCATCCTGGCTGGTGTTGCCAGCGTTGATGTTGTCGTACCAGCGATAGTAAGAAAGCACGTATGCGGTACCAGAAGCATCCATGTTTGGTGAGGTGAGCGTGGTTGATCCGCCATCGATATCTGAGTTGCAGATATCGCCTGCCGGGCCGTTGGCATTCTGGGTGAGGTAGCAACTTCCGGACGCATCGCCATCCGCCAGTGGGTTTCCTCGACTGCAATCCGTACGCGGCACAGCACGTTCCCAGCCGCCAGCGGTCAGAGTTCCGCTGTTGGTGATCGTCCATCCTAGATTTGAATTGAAATTGTCGTTGAACACGATCGCGCCCATAGCCACCGCACCGATCGCCTCGTAGTAGGCTGTCGGCGCGGTTGTCGGCGAATTCACCGTCTGGCTTGTGGTGGATTGAGCGCTGACGTAGTACCGCACGTTGGAACCACAAGGAACAGCCGGAAACACCGCGTCATACACGTTGGCTGAAACCTGCGTCATTGAATATTGCGTGTAGGCGCCGCCGGTGCTGACAAAGAGTTTGCCGGTGTTGGGCTGTGGCGTGCTGGAGCCTGCGGTCACATTGACGCGCATGGTCGTGCCACCAGCCGGGGCAATCGTGCTTGGCTTGCCGTTGGGGTAATTGAAGAGAAGAGAACTCAACGCCGGTCCTGGCATGTTGTGAGCGGTGAAGCCGTTGTTGATTTCAGTATAGTGAGGCGTGCCGTTGGTGATATCCGCATCGTTGTCATCCAGCGTCAAATAGTGCGTCGTGATGGCGTTGTTGATCGTGCTGCCCGTGTGGAGCAACATCGAATTCACCGCCAGATTGCCAAGAATCTGCCGATACAACAGCGGATTGGTGACGATCAAGTTGTTCCGGACGCTCCACACGCATCCAGCCAACAGTCGCCCGCAATCATGGATTTCGCTTCCGCAGGAAGAGCAGCCAGAGGTTTGATACTGACAGGTGTTGTTGGCATCGCGAAGACAGTTTCCGCAGCCTTGGAAACCATCACCGAGACAGGATGTATCCTGACAGACGACGGACATGACATCGCCCTGCCCTTCGCCGTAGGCTCCTTGCCCGCTACCTGCTTTCTCCACGAGGTAGTGGCCGTACTCGTGGTAGAGAACGCTGGAGAACCCGGTGTTGGCGCACCCGCCTCCTGCGATGTAAAAGTTGATGGTGTTAGCAGAGTAATACGCGTTGCAGGTAAGCGCGATGTTGGTGTTGATCGGGAACCCGGTGTGCGTCGAAGCCGAGGGATAGGTTGGGTTGAACGACAGGGCCAAATTCCGCACGAAGTGCGCGGCAATAAACGTGTTTACTTCCGCCGTGGGGTTCTCCGTGCTGCTGGGATTGAACAGAAAATTCCCCGGCCCCGGCGGCGTCACGCTTGCCGAGAGCGAAGTCGTCGCGCCACCGGAATTCTGGTGGTGCTGGGTAAAGGCGAGACTTTGAAGCGAGGCTGTAACGGTGACGGGCGAACTCCCGGCATTTGGAATTGTGTAGTTCCCGTTGGCATCGGTGTACGCCGTCCCGCCACCGGTAATCGTCACCTTTGCATAAGGGATAGGAAGCGTTACAGGGGTGGAACAATTCCAACTGGAATAGTTCGATGTCCCCTTCCCGCTCACGTTTCCGCTGACATCGACATCATGCACCTGACTTTCACTGAAGTAGACCGTTCCGTTGGCGGCATCAATGAGGAAGAGCCAGCGATAAGGAATGCCATTGAGTGTGGGAGCCTCTGCGATGTACTGAAGAGCCAGCGCCGGGCCAGTGGCGGGCACGGAAATCTCATCGTACCCACCCCAGATGAAGGTTTCGCCACCGGTGATGATGGCATTCTTGCCGGCGATTCCACGAACGACTGACAGTGCCTTGGCGGTGTTGACCGTCGCGTTTGGTGCGACATGGAAATTGCCAAGGTCACGCACCGCCGCCGAAGCAAGCACGAGTGGGTAGTTCGGTTCGTTGCGAGTCAAGAGAATCAGACGTCCGCGGAACACGGGGACGTTGTCACGCTGCTGGTTGTAATAGACTCCCGTGAACTTATAGGTTCCGGTCTCTGGAATATACATGATCTGCTGCTGCGAATGCCCGTCTTCAAACGGCCCGCCGAGGACGAGGTCCTCCGGAGCAACGTTCCAGATGCCGGCAAACTGATGGCGGAACGTTTCAGCACTTTGAAGCGGCGAAGCGCCAAAGGAGAACGCCGGTCCATAGACCTGGTCAATTCGACTGCCCATGTACAGGAAGTCGTTTCCGGGATGCGCGGCAAAGAAGCGGTCAATGACTTCAACCGCATGGCCAATTGGCGAAGATTGAATTTCGGTGATTGCCGCGTTTTGAACGCTTCCGGGTCTGCCGGAAGTCTGGTGAGGCGTTTCGTTTCCACCGGCCAAACCAAGTGCCGATGTGGCAAGGATGATGGTCCCACACAATCCGAGGGTAAGCGTTCCATTTCTGGGCATGTCGATTCCTAGTGAAAGGGCTGGGGCGTGGCGGGACATCTTGTCAGAATGCCAGCCGAAAAGGCAACAATCGGTCTCCAAACCGATAGTCTTCACCCATATTGGACCATCTGCAAGTGCAAAAGTTCACGAATGTAGACCAAACTTCTATTCCAGCCCGGTTTTGGGGTATCCGGGGAGGCGGGGACGGCTCTGTTGTACCGGAGTAGGGGTTGCCCTATGTTCCCTGAATTGGCCGGGAGAAACCGATTTTTTGGTCAAAAGCGTGCTGGCGGGTAACGTTGAAACGAGTTTCGAATGGCTGCGAAGGACAAATCCTCGAAATCCATGGAGCCAACGATTGAGAATCGCAAGGCTCGGCATGACTATTTCATAACCGAGACCTTGGAATGCGGTATCAAGTTGACAGGTACGGAAGTGAAGTCGGTCCGGCATGGGCTGGTCAGTCTTGGGGAGGGCTTTGCGATGGCGACCCAGACACCAGTTGGAATGACGCTTTACCAAGTGCATATTGGTGAATACCCCCCCGCCGGTGCGGCCCGTCAGCATGTGCCGAATCGGCAACGGATCCTGTTGGCAAAGGCACGGGAAATTCGGAAACTGGCGGACGCGTCTCATGAGAAAGGCGTGACGCTTGTCCCACTGAAAATGTATTTTGTGCGCGGACGGGCCAAGGTGCTGATTGGAATCGGCCGTGGAAAGCACCAGGCGGACAAGCGGCAGGACATTGTCAAACGAGAGGCCAAGCGGGACATGGATCGAGCCATGAGCAGACGCCGGGGGTAGTGCCGTGTCGGGTGAAAGATTTGGCGTCAGCGTGAATGTGTTTGGAACGAATCGGCGGGCACTGCTTCTGCGGAGCGCATAACAACTCGATGTTTGCCAGCGGCTTTCGCGGTGTACATCGCTTCATCGGCGTGAGCGACGAGTTCTTCCGGATTCAACGGGTGACTGACGTTGATGTGTGAAACACCGATGGACATGCTGACAAGGGAAGGCGTGGAGGCTGTGGCGCCGATTTCCAGTTTCTGCATTCCCGCGCGTGTGGCGATGGCGAATTCGCGCAGGAGTCGTTCCGCGACCTTGGCCGCTTCTTCGGGTTGAGTGTGAGGCATGAGGATGCAGAATTCATCTCCGCCATACCGTGCGGGGACATCGACCTGGCGGCAGTTGGCTTGAATGACCTTTGCGGCGAGTCGAAGGCAGTCATCACCTTTGTGGTGGCCAAGGCGGTCGTTGATGCTCTTGAAGCCATCCAGGTCGATCATCATGCAAGCGAGTGGAAGGTTGTGGCGGGTGGCCTCGGCCCAGTTGCCATGGAGCATGAGGTTGAACCAACGGCGATTTGCTAGGCCGGTGAGTTCATCGGTGCGGGCCATTGATTCCAGCTGGTGGATCACGGATTGAAGTTGGGAGTTGGTGTAGGCGAGGTCGGACAGGGAACGGAGCAGATCGTGATGGAGGCGATCATTCTCCTGCTTGACTCGCAGGTGACGTTGACACTTCTCCATCGTCAGAGGGAGCAACTGCAAGTCTGCTGGCGTGGCGATGAGGACAAAATCGAGAGCGCCGGCGCGCATGGCTGGGAGAGCCATGGAGGTATCCCGGCTGATGACGATGACAGAAATGTCACAATCGAGCGATCCGGTGTGGGCCAGCACATCCAAGGCGGAGCCATCGGAGAGCGTGTCG
The DNA here is from genome assembly GCA_964634655.1 of uncultured Isosphaeraceae bacterium. GTDB lineage: Bacteria > Planctomycetota > Phycisphaerae > Phycisphaerales > SM1A02 > CAZWJR01. The sequence continues at coordinate 9,864 of CAZWJR010000024.1, forward strand.
GCGGAAAGGACGAGCGTTGGGTGGCGGCGGTCGTCTGCAGGCAGTTGAAGCGACTGAAACTTGCTGAATGATTGAACGATGTTGCAGCCGTCACCGAAGACGGATTTGAGATCCGCAATGGTTTGGGGATCGGAAGCGAGGATCAGCGGGCTGGTACTTCCTTCTTCGTTGGTGATTTTCGTGAGAATGCAGGCCTCCCCGCCCGGAGACTCGCTCCGCAAGACGATGAACAAGAGTCAATTACAGGAGCGGTATTGGCAAGCATGAAGGCGTTTTGAAATTGATCCCAGACGGCACATGTGGAACAGAGTGCCCAGATTGCCGATGCGTAGGGTGAATCAGTTTTTCCTGATGATGATGGGTTGACCGGCTTCAGAGTCACGATTGCCACGGACGCATGCGGCAATGGCGGTGGCGGCTTCGGAGGGATCGAGGGTGTTTGCGGTTGGCAGAACGGCGTTGCTGACGACCTGGCGAAGCATTGATGTTTCGACCGCGCCCAAGATGATGGAGAAGGCGCGGATGTTGTGGGCGACACCTTCGACCATGACGGATCTGGTGAGGCTGTCGAGGGCGGCTTTGGACGCGGCGTAGATGGCGAGGCCGGGGAAGGGATCGAGCGTTGCTACGGATGAAACGTTGATGATTCGCGATCCGGTATTTGCCTGTTTGATTAGATGAG
>CAZWJR010000024.1:10555-20704 GCA_964634655.1 uncultured Isosphaeraceae bacterium
ACGCGGCCGCGATGAGGTAGGCAGGGCCGAATGTGTTGGTGGCGAACGTAGAGAGGCAGGCGCTCGGGCTTATGCCTGCGATTGGATCAACGTGAAGGACAGCGGCGTTGTTGACCAGGGCATCGATGCGGCCCCAATGTGCGATCGTGCGATCGATGATGTGGGCGGCTTGCTCTTGATTGGAGATATCTGCTGGAAGGATGAGAAAGGGTGAAGGGTTGTCGGTTTCTGGCTGGTGGCTCGCGGGGAGTTCTTCTGCGGTGGCGCGGAGTTTGGATTCATCGCGGCCGACCAGCACGATGCGGTAACCGTCGGCGTTGAGTTGATGACAAAGAGCGCGGCCGACGCCGGAACCGGCACCTGTGATGATGGCGACGGGGGATTGAGGGGGCATGATTCTTGATTTTGGATTTTGAATAGGGGGTACCGATTGTGAGGGTTGTGGCTCTTGGTTGATGGTCGGCGGCTGACGACTAATCAGGTTGTGTTTTGGGGAATCGTACGGTCATCAGTGACACCATGCCTCGTCATTCGATGCTTCTTGCAGAAAACCTTGATTGATGAACGACTCCACGGTGTGGAGCAAGAAGATGAGGTGTCACATTCGTTGGGGCGGAGTGAATCCGATCGAAAAAAAGCCCGCGGCGTAAGTGCCGCGGGCTTTGTCAGTCCGATGTGAGAAATGAAATTGTTACGGGCACGGACCGTACTGGCTGATAACGGCGAGCAAATCTGTGACGTTGACCTGACCGTCGCTGTTGATATCGGCAGGGCAACCGGCGCAGGGACCCCATGAAGACAGGATTGCCAAAAGATCGGTCACGTTGACCTGATTGTCATGATTGATGTCGGCTGGGCACGGTGGCGCGGACGGAGTACAAGAGATAACCATGGTTCCGCTGCCGCTGGCGTTGTTCTGGCCACCGATGCGAATGCGATAGACAGTGCCGGAGTTGACCGGGAATGAGATTTGAGGCGAAGTGCCACAGAAGTCATCATTGCAGGCAAGTGTGGAACCGCTGCCACTGGGGCAAACGGTGTACGACGCCATTTTGGCGTTGTAGTTGGCGCCGCAGAGGCTGACGGTCATAGTTCCGGTGCAACTGGCAATTGTCTTATACCAGATGTCCTTATCGATCTGGGTGAAGCCGTTGAACGCGCATTCTGCTGGGCCATCCGTGCTGGCTCCGAGCGTGGTGAAAGCATGTGAGCCAACACCCTTGGTTGAAGCATTGACACAGTTGTTGTTGACCGGGGCGACAACGCCGGTTATGCCGACGTTATCAACGAACCAGTCATCGGCGTTGGTTTGTGCAGATGCGACGCGGAAGCGTAGCCGGAACTCCGAGTGCATTGCATCGGCGGGGAATGAAACAGAGATCGGTGCGTAGGTAGTCATATCCGCGCCCGAACCAAGGTGCCGACTGATCTCGACCCATGCACCGGCGTTGTTGAAGTATTCGACGATCAGGTCATCGCCAGCCTCGGGCGAATCGCCGCCGCCACGGAGTTGATAGAAGTAGTCCAATTGCAGCACCGCCAGGCCAGCGGTGTTGATGCGTGAGGTACGCACCTGATTTCCACCTGTGGTGGCGTTGCCGCGCAGTCGCATCGAGTTCGGGGCGCTGGGCTCGTTGATACCGATGGTATCGATGATCGCACCACTCACCGTTGTCCACTTGGTCGTGTCAAAGGTTGTGGTTGGGAAGTCATCAAAGAATGGAAGCGTGGCATCGGCACATGCGGAGAGACAGGTCCTGCTGTTCCGGTGGGCCACAATTGCCGCGACCGTATCCGGGTTGGAATTCAAGAACGTGTTTACGCAGGTGATGGAAGGATTCATGGTCGAACTGCACGCTGAAGTACAGTGGAATCCGCCCCACAAGTGACCCAATTCATGCGCGCTCAAATCGGTCGCACAAGCATCGCTCCCGCAGCAATCGGACTGAACGAGGCAGTATGCGCTGGTCGTGCAAATCCCGCCGATCGTCCAAGCAATGCCAATGGTTGATCCATCAATCGACTTATTCGTGAACAACTGCGCCACATCGCGGGGAATGGCGTTCTGGTTGTTGAGCCACTCTGTCCGGAATTGGCCCAAGAGCGTCCCGGCATCCGTTGATGTGTAGGGATCAGGCTCTGCCGTGCGGACAATGATGGCCGTGATGACGTGATCAATATCAACCTGGTTGATGTATTGCAGGTCCATCTGGTTGATCACGAGATTGATTCGATTCTGCACGTTGGTGACATTGCTGCCGTAACGAATGTAGTATTCAACATCCGCATCAATTCCGATTTCTGTGCACGACACTGCCGCGCCGTCGGTCCCGCCACCGCCACCGCCGCCTTCGACCATCGGCGAAGGATGCTGGGCAAGCCACGCCGCATCGGTTCCGCATACGCCATTGGAAGGAATCACATCTTCGCCGCGATAGACGACGTACTGCCCCGGCATTCCGCCGACATGGGCGATTGGTTCGAACCACCAGCGTGTCCCGTCTTGTGACATCACAGAGCAATGCAACCCATCCTCCAACAATCCCCCAGCAGCCACGCTACCGGGCCACTCCACCACGCTTCCGCGCAACATTCTTTCCGGTCCTGGGATCATTGGGACGATGGAGCCATCAGCCACTTGTGCCAGCAACTGGTAGCCCGGTGCCCGCACAGAATGGGGCATCAAAGCCAACGTAACGGTCTGGCCGCCAATGGCCAGAGGCACGTTCAGCGGCTGGCCGGGAGTTGGATCGATAGCCAAATCAACAATTGTGCTGGACCGAAGACCCATCACTCGGTTGATCCTGTCGGAAAATGAAATCGGCGTTGATTTCCGACTTTCCGGCGCTGTTTGAATGCCGCCGGCCTTTTGTCCAAGTGCACTGGGAATCCCAAGGCCTAGACCCACTAACGCCGCACCCCCGCCTAAGATCGCTGCACACTTGACCCAACCGATGCGATAACCCATTGCTGCCTCCTGTTGAAGAATCGGAAAGAATGACAATCAACGGTACGGCATGGATTCGGGTCGTGCCAGAAAAATGATCCGAATCGGTGCAAGAAACTGCCAAGTACCGAGAGTTTTGCCTAACAATGGCCAAAAATGGCTTCCAGCCGTTGACTCTTTGCCTCGGATTGAAGCCGATAGTCTATGGCAGCCGGCCTTCTGTGACTGACGCCCATGCCCGATAAAAGTTCCCATCATTCCGCCTCAAAAAAACCCTGGCCGCAGTACCGCAGCAAACATCGCCAGCAAAGCCATGAATTGGCGCATGCCGAGGGTCCAACTTCATCGGCAGATTTTGGCTCGCCGTTGTTCGAACATCCTCTGGTTTGCCGGGATGCGCCAACGCTCATCAGCGATTCCGATTCCCTTGCAGACCTGCTTCAACACCTGCGGCAAGTCGGCAATTTTGGCTATGACAGCGAGTTCATCGGCGAGCAAACCTACTACCCCCAACTTTGCTTGATTCAGGTCGCCACGCCTGTGCGAATTGCATTGATTGATCCACTGGCGGGAGTTGATCTGACATCCTTCTGGGAATTACTGGCCGATCCCGCCGTGGAGAAAGTCGTCCACGCGGGCATGCCGGATCTGGAGCCGGTCGCCCGGCATCTCAATTGCCCGCCACAGGCAATTTTCGATACACAAATTGCGGCCGGCTTTGCGGGACTCACCTATCCCATGGCGCTGGGGAAACTCCTGGAGTTGTTGGCGAGCCAGGATTTGATGGGAAGCAGCCGCAGCGTCAAGTTCAGCCAATGGGATCGTCGCCCGCTTACCGCCGCCCAACTGCACTATGCCGCCAACGATGTTCGCTATCTGCCGATGATTCGACAATTGCTTTGCGAGCGCATCAGCAGCCACAACAATTGGAATAGGGTTGCAGCGGAGTTTGAATCACTTGCGGATATCAGTCTCTATTTGTTCGATCCGCACTCCCAGCGAGTGAAGGCCCGTGGCGTGGAAAAACTAAGTCAGCGAAAGAAGGCGGTCCTTCGTGCCTTGGTTGCGTGGAGAGACACGGCGGCGCGGGAACAAAATGTGCCGACACGTTCACTGCTGCGCGATGATGTGCTCTTCAGCCTTGCGAGTGAGCCGGTAATGACGATGGCCGATCTGAAAAAGGTGGCAGGTCTTCCGCGACCTGTCGAACGGCTGTATTCCCAGGCGATCATCCAAGCCACGGCCAAGGCACTGGCCACGCCATTGGATCATCAGGGCAGAGAAGGTGAGAGCCACGATTCGGTACCACTGCCCGATGGTGCATTGGCACCCCCACTCTCTGCGCCTCCTCCAGATCGATCGGCTCACCGGCAGCAAATTGACCGGTTGTGGACGGAGATTGAGGCTTTGTGCACCGCCCACCACATCACGCCGACCGTTGTCACCAGCAAAAGGGAACTGGATGAGCTGCTCTTTTCCATCGCAAGACGGCGTCCGATTCCCAACTGTCGCATTCTGGGAGGCTGGCGGCGAGACTTCCTCAAAGACGTGCTGGCCGCAATTGTGCCAACCTCCTGATGCAATGAAGGGGATGGTCTAAACGTTGGTACAACCCAATCTCGCCCGAGTTGACCGTACCAGTCGGGCGACTATTCTGTGCGATTCATTCCTTTGGTGCATTTTCCACTCCCGGAGCAAGGGCGGCAATGGACAAATCTGTACCGGCGATCGAGGCGATTGGTCTTAGCAAGTTCTACGGCGATTTTGCGGCAGTGCGAGATGTAACGTTCAGCATCCCGCGAGGCCAGATCGTGGCGTTCCTCGGCCCCAACGGGGCAGGGAAGTCGACAACAATGCGGCTGCTGACGGGGTATCTGGCTCCCACTTCAGGGACGGCACGTATCGCGGGGCATGACATGCACTCCGATCGACAGGCTGGGGCGGAGAAACTGGGATACCTACCGGAGAACGGGCCGCTTTACCCGGACATGAGGCCACAGGCATTGCTGGAGTTTTTTGCGGATGCGCGGGGGATGGACGCCAAACGAAAGAAACAACGGATTGACGCGGTGATTGCCCAATGCTCGCTGGAGCAGGTTCTGGGGAAGGCAATCGGCAAACTGTCTCGCGGCTATCGGCAGCGCGTGGGAATGGCGCAGGTGCTGTTGCATCAGCCGGAGGTTCTCATTTTGGATGAACCAACCGCTGGGCTGGATCCAAACCAGATTCGGGAAGTGCGACAGACGATTCGAGCGCTAGGAGGGACCGGCCGGGGAAAAACGGTGTTGCTTTCGACGCACATTCTGCAGGAAGTGCAAGCGGTGGCTGACCGGGTCTTGTTGGTGAACGACGGGCGCCTGGTTTTTGACGGCTCGCCAACGGAACTGGCTGGATCGAGCGGTTCGCTGGATGATCGCTTTGCACAGTTGACCTCAGGAACGGCTGGCTCGGCAACGTAAGTTAGATTTGTTCTTTCCTCCCATGAACATAAACGTCATAACCGCGATCTTCAAGCGAAACCTGACCGGCTACTTCTCCAGCCCTATCGGCTACGTTTTCATTTGCGTGTTTGTGCTGCTTTCGGGATTTGCGGCGTTCTGGCCTGATGAATTCTTCAACGCCAACCTTGCGACGCTGGATCAACTCAATCAGCACCTGCCCTGGATTCTGCTCGTGTTCATTCCGGCCATTACCATGAGCCTGTGGGCCGATGAACGCAGACAGGGCACAGATGAATTGCTGTTGACGCTGCCTTGCAAGGACATGGATGTAGTGATGGGAAAGTATCTGGCGGCGGTGGCGATTTACACCGTTGCGCTCATCTTTTCACTTTCCAATATTGTGGTATTGAAGGGACTGGGACAACCGGACGCCGGCTTGCTCTTGGGGAATTACGTCGGATATTGGCTGGTGGGCGCGGCGATGATTGCGATCGGGATGGTCGCATCGTTCCTGACCAACAGCCTGACGGTGGGCTTCATACTGGGATTGATCTTCAATGCACCGTTGGTGTTTGCAGGCGAGATGGGAACAGAGGATTGGGGTGTTGGTGGCACCGTTGGGACGGCGGGGGGCGCGAATGCTGACAGCCGAGGGCCGATTGTTGAAGGCTTGAATCATGTGCTGGCAGCGCTGGGGAATTTTGTCCGGGCGGCGGGAATTGGAGAGCAATTTCGAGATTTTGGACGCGGGTTGATGACGCTTTCAGGCGTGGTGTTCTTCCTGGCGATCGTGGTGGTCTGTTTGTATTTGAGCATGGTTCTGATCGGGCGACGGCATTGGGCGAGCGGTCGCATGGGACGGACCATGGCGGGGCACTTCCTGGTGCGGGCTGTGTCGATCGTGGCGATGGTGATTGGTGTCAACGCATTGGCAGCGAGGTTCGATCAGCGATTGGATGTGAGCGCGGAGAAAATTAACTCTTTGAGCCCGCAGACAATAGCGATGCTGAAGGGGTTGCAAACGGCGGGAGACAGACCGGTGGTGGTGGAGGCCTACATCAGCCCACAAGTACCGGAAGAATATGTTCAGACGCGAATGAACCTGACGGCGATTCTGCGTGATGCGGCTGCGATGGCAGGGAACAAGGTGGTGGTGAAGATTCACGACACGCAGCGATTCAGCGAGGCGGAGGCACAAGCGGCACAGCAATTCGGTATTCACCCCCGACCGGTGCAATCGACGACCGGCGGAAAAATGGCGATTGATCAGATTGTGCTTGGGGCTGCGTTTTCCTGCGGGTTGGACAAAGTGGTGGTTCCGTTTTTTGATCGTGGCACGCCGGTGGAATATGAAGTGGTGCGTTCGATCGCAACGGTTGGGCAGCAGAAACGAAAACGGATTGGCGTGGTGGGCACGGATGTGAAGTTGTTCGGCGGGTTCGACATGGAGAGTTTCACGCAGCGGCCGAGCCAGCAGATCATTGAAGAATTGCAAAAGCAATATGAATTGGTGCAAGTGAATGCGGAGCAGCCGATCACCGAGCGATTTGATGCATTGCTGGCGGTGCAGCCTTCGACGCTTTCGCCGGCGGGGATGGACAATTTTGTTGCGGCAGTGAAAACGGGGCAGCCAACGGCGATCTATGAGGACCCATTGCCCTTTTTGGATAGCGGAATTGCGGGCACGAGCCAGCCTCGGACGCCGCCGAGGAAAAACCCTTTTCAGCAGCCGCCACCGCCGCAACCGAAGGGCGAAATCAGCAAGTTGTGGTCGTTGCTTGGTGTATCGTTTGGCGGTGGGAACGCTCAATCCATACTTTGGCAAACCTATAACCCGTATCCGAAAGTCTCCGACTTCAACAAGATTCCAGAGTTTGTTTTTATTGCAAAGGGTTCGGGGGCGGCCGAGCCGTTCAATGAAGCAAACCCGATCACCAAAGGCTTGCAGCAAATCGTTACGCTGTTTCCGGCAGGAATTGAGGCGGCCCCGCCCAGTGGGACGGGTGCTGCGGGACTGAAGTTTGAGCCGCTGTTGCAGACGAGCACGCAATCCGGGTTTGTAGCGTTTGATGATGTGTTGCAGCGGGATTTCTTTGGTCGCACCAACATCAATCCGAATCGAAGGTTTCAAGTGGACTCCCGGCCGCATGTAATAGCGGCGCGGATCAGCAGTCAGCGGTCCGATCAAATGCCGCCAGCGGATAGTGGTGCGCCGAAGACGGACACAACTGCTTCCATCAACGTCGTACTGGTTGGTGACATTGACATGCTTGCCAGCGCGTTTTTTGCCATTCGAGCCCGTGGCACAGATCGAAATGATCCGGTGCGGTTCGATTTCGACAATGTTTCCTTCATTCTGAACACGCTGGATTATCTGGCGGGTGATGATCGCTTCATTGATCTTCGCAACCGAAGGCCTGCGTATCGCACGCTGATCACCATTGAGCGGCAAACCGAAAAAGCCAAGGCGGAAGCCAACAAGAATCGCGAAGCCTTTGTAAGCCAGTTTGAAGCCAAGCGTCAAGAAGAACAGAAGAATCTGGATGACAAACTGGCCGCGTTGAGGGCTCGCAAAGATGTGGACCCGCAGCAGGCCATGAATGAGATCGCCACCATGCAGCAAGCCGGACAAAATCGGCTGACCGTTGCCGTGGAGCGATTGGAGAAACAGCGTGATCAGGAGATTGAGAATATCGAACGCAAACTGGCGCTGGAGGTTCGCGGCGTGCAGAACAAGTACAAGCTGGCGGCGGTGATTTTTCCATCAATCCCCCCACTGTTGTTTGGCGCGTACGTATTCATGAGGCGGCGAAGCATGGAGAAGATTGGTGTTCCAAAGTCGAGGATGAGGTAGGCGGGACCAGGCATCTGGCGCAAGGTATTGGTCATCAACAGCGCGTTCCAGAAACAGGATGTGCCTTTACGAGTTTCAATCATGAGCGAGACTATTCGAACAACTTTGTATGTGCTGGTTGGTGCGATGGCGCTGGCGGTGGCATGGCTGGTGCGGCCAATTGTGGTGAGTGATCAGAAACTGGATGACAGCGGCGAGCGGTTCTTTGCGCAGTTTGATCCGCTGGATGCCAAGAGTCTTGAGATAACCGCGGTGAACCCGGAGACACTGGCGCGCAGCACCTTCAAAGTTGCGCAGCAGAATGGCAAATGGGTTATTCCATCGCGGGAGAATTATCCGGCGGATGCGCAGGATCAATTGGCGAGGGCCGCGACGGGAATCATGGATGTGATCAAAGGGGCCGTGGCATCGGACCGGGCTTCGGATCACGAGTTATATGGCGTAGCGGATCCAACAGAAGGGGCCAGTCCCAGCGCAGGATCTGGACTGCGCGTGACGCTAGCGGACGGTGGGGGCAAGACGCTGGTCGATTTGATTCTGGGCAAAGCGGTAAAGGATTCCGGTGCGGGAGGAGCAGCTGGGCTGCGATATGTTCGCGCGCCGGGGAAGGATCGCGTGTACACAGCGGCCGTGAACACGGATTCGCTTACCACAAAGTTCGAGGATTGGATTGAGCGGGACCTGTTGCAGTTGGACGGTTCGCAGATTTCGAAGTTGGTTTTGGATGATTACTCCATCGATGAGTTGAACAATCGAATCAACCGGGGCGATCGGCTGACGTTGACGCCCAATCCGGCGGGCAACGGCTGGGACATGGAGGGATTGAAGGAAGGCGAGGCGACGGCGACTCCCAAACTCGATGAGATGCGCACCGCGCTGGATAATCTGCAAATCGTGGATGTTCATCGCAAGCCAGCGGGGTTGAGTGCGCAGTTGCAGACCGAACAGGCGATGAAGATTGATGCCGAGGCCGTGAGTTCGCTGGCGAGTCGCGGGTACTACATCGTGAACGGCCAACTTCTTTCAAATGAAGGCGAGACGCTGGTGGATACGCGCGAGGGCATTGAGTATGCGCTGCGGTTTGGCGAGATTATCAATTTTGAAACGGGTACTGCAAAAGGTGAAAGCCCGTCGGGATCGCAAACGGAGGCGGGGCGATTTGTGTTTGTGACCGTTCGGTTTGATCAGGCGTTGATTCCATTGCCGCAGTACGAACCGGTGCCGGAAGCGCCAGCGGTTGCAGAGGGGAGCCCGCCACCAGATGATTCGGCAAGACAGGCTGCGATCAAGGCCAACGAAGCGAAGAAGGCAGCCTATGACTCGCAGGTTACGACCGGGGAAGAAAAAGCGAAGAAACTCAATTCTCGGTTCTCGGATTGGTACTACGTTGTTTCGGACAAGGTGTATCAGCAGATTCATTTGAAGCGCAAGGACGTTGTGACGAGGGCCAATGAAAGTGCGCCGGACAATGCATCGACGCCTCCCCTGCAACCTTCACCGCCCCCTGCGCCAACGCCCTAGAGCCGTGGGCATGGCCCCCAAGCGTTCATTTGAATAAGTAAATCCATAAGATCAACAACGCCATCGTGATTCAGATCCGCCGGGCACGGTTGTGGAGTTGGCGGACACGTGCCCCACATACCCAAAAGCATGACCAGGTCGCTGGCATCTACTTCCCAATCGGCCGTGAGATCACTTGGACAGGTTGCCACAACATCTGCAACCAGTTCCTGACCGACAACATGCACACTCAAACCAGGCGGGGCACTAATCTTTGAGAACCACCCGGCGACTGCCAAGGCCTTTATCAAATGAAATTGCTGGCCTACCAGGGGAGCGACGCCCGGATCAAGCATCAAATTCAGAGTCCCGGACAATGTTGCCACACCGTTCACCACCAAACCATT
>CAZWJR010000025.1:0-1499 GCA_964634655.1 uncultured Isosphaeraceae bacterium
GCAGGTAAATCAGGGAAGTTCGCGGTCTTTGGCTAGCGTTTCAGCAAGGGTTATAAGGCCCAAAGACTGGGCAGGAACGGGCATTTCGCTGTCCCAGATGGCGGCCCGCAGGCCGCCCAGCGCCCTTTTTGGATTGCGAAGCGTGGCCATGTGCGAATCCCTTACGGAAAGTTGCATGAGGAACCGCAGGGTCTGCCGGTGGGCGCTTTGGGACGTCGCTGCATTTTTTGGTGAAGCGAGGTTGGCATCGAACAAGGCGGAAGCCAACCACGCCGCCGGTCGAACCGTTTGAGCCGTGGGGCGAGGCTTGGAATCGCCACCTGCCATGCCAGTCACCAAGCCGAAACCGCCCGCAAGTTCCGGATACTCCGGCGCGTTCTGTTCCGTTACGCGGCTGTCATTCAAGAGGTCAATCAACAGGCGAAGTTCATCCGCATGCGCGAGCGGTTGCCTGGTGATCCGTGCGTAGTCACTCTCCGCCCATCCAATCCACGGCAGAAGTGCGATTTGCTGCGGCTGCGTTGTTGACTGCCACGCCAGATCAAGCGAGCGGCGCACGGCGACGGCATCGTGAGGTTTAGTTGGAAGGTTGGAGACTTCCAGCAATCGAGTCAGCGCGCCCGCCAGCAACGCCTGCACATGCGGTTCAATGTTGCGGGCCCGTTTTTCGTTGGTGACTCTTTGTAGAAAACCTGCCGCGGGATCAAATGATTCATTCACTTGCTTTGCCGCACTTGTGAACAGCGCATCAACGCCGGGTTCCCTGCGAAGGGCTGGGCGATCAGTCACGGCGTACACAATTGCGGCACAGGCAGCCAGATCAGAAAGCGGATCAACTTCTACCGCGGTGACAACGGCGAGTTCTCGCATGATCTGGAGAGCCGCCGCCGCCGCCTTTGCTGCCGTCGCGGAATTCACACCTTGTGCAACGGCGCCCGCATATCGATTGAGAGCCATGGCCGCCAACGCCTGATCGAGCGGCGAAGCGATCAGCGGGCGGTATTGATCCGCCACCACACTGTAATCACCCATGATTCCCAGGGGTTCACGAGGGGCAACCATCGGTTCGGCCGCCGGTGCGGTTGATGTTGGATCGGGCGGCAACACTGGCGGGTCAGGCCAAATGGAAGCCATGATGTGCTCGGCCAGGCCGTTGGCGCATGATGCAACGGCGGCTCGATTCACGGTCTTCTGTGGAACTACCACATCGCCGCGCACCAGCGTCAATGGAGGTTGATCCGGCATTGACTGACCCAACGCCACCGTCTTGAAACTGTACAGGCTCAATTCAACGTGCTTGGCGAGGTCGTTAATGTCTTTGAGGGGCAGGCCCGCTTTCAGCGCCACGCTCAAGAGCAACTTCGCCGTGTCGCCGCCGGCATTCGTGGCACGAAGAATCGCCGGAAACGTCAGATCCATGGTTCGGTCATGGCGCGTCGCCACGCCATCAATACCCGGTTCCAGTTTGTGTGAAAGTTGATCAAGCGATCGGCCGAGCA
>CAZWJR010000025.1:1509-8947 GCA_964634655.1 uncultured Isosphaeraceae bacterium
GCTGCCGCGACTGACGCCGACGATTACCGTCCCTTTCCGCACCGCCCACCCTTGGCTGGCGTGGGTGAGTTTGGCGGCGGCTTCCAATTCAATCGTGATGGTCTGGCCAAGTTCAGCGCGAACAGAATCAATGGTCAGCGATTCGCCGGGGCTCTTCGTTTCGTCTTTGAGCAATTCCGCCGAGAGACTGGCAAGCGCCGGATCGCTCAACACGTTGTTCATGGCTTTGCCGACAGCCCGGCGAAGCATGAGGTCGTCGCCGCTCCAATCCGCGCCGGTTCCAAGCACTCTGCCAGACCGGCGGAGGACCACGCAAACGCCCGAAGCCCCGTCGATGGATACGCGCGATGCAGCATCTTCCATCTTCGGCGTTTCAAATGCATTCACCCAGTTGCGAACGATCGCAAACGCGGCGGTGAGATTGGCTTCATTCAGCGGGCTCTTGCCGGACGTTTCACCTGGCAAAACCTGACCCGTCGCGCTGCTTGATGCGAGCCACAGTGCGCTGAACGTCGTCGCCACGCCACAGATGATGTGGCGTGCAATCGACATCCGGAAGCGGCCGCGACGGGGTGGTCCGAGAACATCGGCCCGCATGGCACCGGGAGGCGATTGTGCAAAGAAAGGTCTATTCGGCACGGGTATTGATCCTGTATTGTGACCGTGCTCGGACAACCAAAGATGAGGAGTTCCTGAACATGTTGCTTCAAAGCCTGATCGCCATCACCGACAATCGTAAGCGAATCGCCATTCTGACGCTGCTTACGTTCGCCGTGCTCTGCTGAACTGATCCGAATTAAACGAAAAAGCCCATGGCGAGACCGCCATGGGCTGTGTTCGGTTCCAAAGATTTACATCTTGATCTTGTCGGTCCCCATCGCGCCGTGGTCGTCCATGCCGCCGCGTGAGGGCTTCTTCTTTGCGGATTTCTCGTCGTCATCACCCGCGTCGGCGTCATCCGCCGCGCCGCGTTCGGTATCGCCCCATTGAGCCCGCTTGAGGCTCAAGCCGATCTTCCGATCGCCGGTGTCCACGCGCAGAATCTTGACATCGAGTTGATCGCCGGGCTTGACGATGTCCTGCGGATTGTCCACCTTCTGATCCGACAGTTCCGAGATGTGCAGCAGGCCTTCGAGTCCGGGTTCCAGTTCCACGAACACGCCGAAGTTGGTGATCTTGGTCACCGTGCCGTGCACAACCATGCCGGGCTGGTAGGCGTCCGGAATGCCGTGCAACCACGGATCTTCGCTCAATTGCTTGACGCCAAGGCCGACGCGCTGCTTGGATCGATCGATATCCAGAACCACGCACTTGACCTCGTCGCCCTTCTTGTACTTCTCATTGGGGTGAGCGATCTTTTCAGTCCAGGACATGTCGCTGACGTGCAGCAGGCCGTCGATGCCGGGTTCAATCTGAATGAACGCACCATAGTTGGCCAGGTTGCGGACGGTGCCTTCGATGATGGTGCCGGGCGGGTACTTCTGCTCGACAAGGTCCCACGGGTTGACCTCAATCTGCTTCATGCCGAGCGAAATTTCCTGCTTGTCGCGGTTGATGTCCAGCACAACCACTTCCAGTTCATCGCCGACGTTGACCAGTTCGCTCGGATGGTTGATGCGCTTGGTCCAGGACATTTCGGAAACGTGAACAAGACCTTCGATGCCTTCTTCCAATTGAACGAAGGCTCCGTAGGTGACGAGATTGACCACCTTGCCCTTGATGCGGCTGTTGATGGGGTACTTGTCTTCGATCTTCTCCCACGGGGAAGCCTCTTTCTGCTTCAAACCAAGGGCAATTTTCTCGCGTTCCAGATCGATCTTCAGCACCTTCACTTCAACGGATTGGCCGATCTTCACCAGTTCCGTCGGGTGATTCACGCGGCCCCATGACATATCAGTGATATGCAACCGGCCGTCGATGCCGCCCAGGTCAACAAACGCGCCGAAGTCTGCGATGTTCGTGACCGTACCGGTGATAAGATCGCCTTCCTTGATGGCGGTGAGCAGGCGCTGCTTGGCCTGATCGCGTTCCAGTTCAATGAGTTTGCGGCGTGAGATGACAATGTTCCGCCGCTCTTCATCAATCTTGAGAATGCACGCGCGAACGTTCTTGCCGAGGAATTCGCCGATATCGCCGGGACGACGAATGTCGACCTGCGAAGCAGGGAGGAACACGGGCACGCCGATATCAACAAGCAGACCGCCCTTGATCTTGCGCATGGCCTTGCCTTCGACGATATCGCCTTCCTTCTTGGTTTCCAGAATGCGCTCCCAGCCGCGAATGCGGTCGGCCTTGCGCTTGGAGAGTTTGATGGTGCCGTCTTCGTCTTCCAGTTCTTCCAGAAGCACTTCAACGGTGTCGCCGATTTCAATGTCAGCGGCGTTGTCGAATTCAGATTTGTTGATGAGGCCTTCGGACTTCAAGCCGACTTCAACCACGAAGTCATCGCCGGCGGTGCCGACGATCTGACCTTTCAGAACCGCGCCTTTTTGAAAACTCTGGATTTCCTTTTCCAGCAGGCCATCCATGTTGCCGCCGGCCACCGTGGCGCCCAGCGCATCGCGGATCATTGCATCCGCATCTTGTTCAACCGTACCCAAACGAGAAATGAGATTGTAATTAACCATGAAAAGTGATTGTCTTTCGTGTCTTGACCGCGGCAACGCACCGTGGCTGCTTAGAAGGTTGGATCGCCGGTTTCGACGCACGTCGAAGACCGCCGGCGGACCCGTTTCCCCAGTCTTTTGGGGCGAATCGGTGAGTATAGCAAATTTCCGTTCGCCGATAGAGCCAAACGGTCCACCCGGTAGATTAGAAAACCGGCGTTTTCAGCCGTGAATCGCGGCTTTTTTGTCCATCGCCCGTCGCATGTGAAGGAAGCCCAACGCACCGGAGAAATTCAACGCCAGACACGGCAGAAACGTCCACACGCCGGTGCCGGGCTGCCAATGCTCCAGCATCTGGTAAATGCCGACACCAAGAAACGGCGCGATCAGACCGCGAATACCGGTGAGCGTGACGTGAACACCCATGTACTGCGATGCGTTGTGGTCCTTGGCAAAATCATGGTGGCCCAGGTTCCACGCCAGTACGCCGCCTGCATCCGCAACGCCGACGAGCATGGCTGTCAGAAACAAGAGCCAGACCTGACCGGTGGTGACAGCGATCAACATGCCAAAGGATGCAGAAACATACGCCCATGAGTGAATGGAGCGAAACTGCACAACGTGGCTTCGCCGCAGCAATCGCGCCCACAATGGAATGGCAATGGGCATGACGATATCGGGTATCGCGCTGGTGATGAGAATGCTTGCCCAGTAACCCAGATGAAACTGCTCCTGCAGCATGATCGCCAGCGGCGCGATGAGCATGATGTTGCCAAGGCCGAAGACAAACATCGTGGCCATGAAGCGGCGATAATGTGAATCAGCCTTCAGCACCCGCCAGACCGAAAGCGGATTCATGGTCGGTTGATCGATGGCCGCGCCGGATTTTTCAGCGCGGGCCAGTCGCTTCTGACCGCGCAGCCGCACCTTTGAGTAAATGGCCGTACCAATCAAACCGCCGATGGCCGCAATGGGAAACAGCCAGTGAAAACTGTTTTCATTGGCGTCCATCGCCAGGCCAAGTGCAAACGCCACCACGCACAAAACCGTGGCCTGAACACTGGCCAGTTGTCCTGCAATCTTGGCGCGATCGGCCCGAGGATAGTTGTTGCGCCAAACCGCTGTGCGGATCAGGATCACGCCCGTCCAGCAAATTCGGGCGGCGTACACCGCAAGTGTCAGGAAGATCAAGCCGGAGAGCGTCCGTGGAGCCAGCGCAATTACCGCAATAAACACGCCCGTCAGCACCTGCAGCCATGTGATGAACTTGATCTTGCTCTTGCCATGCGTGAGTGAGGCCCACAGGAAACTGGTGATATTGGCCAGCGAAGGCGCGGCACTGACCGCCGCCACCGCAAAATTGAGTTGGGCCGGCGAAATCGCTCCCGCTCCCGCAAACGCCTTTTTCACAATCACGCTGATCACGCCGCCTTCGATCGCCCCCAGCATCATCGGCAGGAACCACCATGCCAGCAGTTCGCGGCTGTAACTGGCGCGCATCATCGGCGGCAGTGACTTCGGGTGAAACGAAGCAACCACGCTGCGAATCCCCCGCAAGGGCGAAATGGCATACTCAACTGGTTTCACAACAGATTCCTAGCATTGGCCCATCGGCCAGCCGAGGCAAGCGTCGTGAGTGATTGATTTTTCCCACATCCTTCAATCAGCAAAAAACCCCGTTCCGAGGAACGGGGTCGCAGACAACAGTTTGTTGGGTTTGGGAATATCAGCGGGGCTGTCCGCCCGTGGACATGATCGGATACGGATGCAATCGGCTTGGCTGATCCAGATACAACGCCCGGCCAAAGTCATCGCTAAGCATGCGCAGGTTCTGATTCTGCGAGACCATGAACGCGGTGTGATCGTCGGTTGGTCGTTCCGACAAACCCTTGAGTTCCGGGCTCAAATCGCCGGTGATGTGGCCGTAGGAGACGTTCTTGGGGTCGTGGCACCCGCCGAGAAAGGTGGCGAGAGCGCTGACCGTTACGATGCTGATCAAAGTCTTCATTGGATTTGCCCTGCTGGAGATCAATGGATACCGGGCGTTCACGAACATGGATAATCGTACAGGAGGCACCGAGGGTGTCAAACGCAGAAAACCATCGATTGCATCGGGGGTTCACTCTGGCGGAAACGACGAGTTTTTTTGCGAGCAGGTTCGCAGAGCGTTTTTCTCGTGTTACAGTATTCCCTACGGCGTTTGATCCCCTCGGGTTGCTCTCTGTTTCGGGTCCATTTGCTCGAGCCTAAGAAACCCCATGGGATCGCTCATAAGACTGCGACGATGATCAGGCCTCACCGCGTAAAAAACGGGAGTGGAAGATCGGGATCGATGGTCAGCGAACCCACCTCGACTTGGGGTTCGAGCAAACCCCGAGGCAGTCGCACCCTCCCTTACCGGTTTGTGTTGGGGCGACCCGATGGGATCAAACGCCGCTCCGCCTCCTGCCAAGTTTTCATACCATTCCCTCATGGCTCACGAGAACCTTTGGGCTCCCTGGCGAATGATGTACTTGCGCGATCTCAAGCGCAAGGCAGATGATGTGGGCTGGGATGCGGTCTCTGCGGGCAACTTCATCTCGCAATACTGGCAACATCCACAGCAAGATGAACAGAACCTGGTCGTTTTTCGCAACACCCACGGCCTGCTCATGCTCAATCGCTATCCCTATGCCAACGGGCATCTCATGGCTGCGCTGGGGGAGCCGCGTCCGACGCTGCTGGATTACACCCCGGTCCAGCGGGCGGAGTTTTGGCGGTTGATCGAGATTGCTGTGGAGTTGATGCAGCGCACCCTTTCGCCGCAAGGCATCAACACGGGTATCAACGAAGGTCGCGCCGCCGGGGCCGGTCTGCCGGAGCACCTGCACGCCCACATCGTGCCACGTTGGGCAGGCGACACCAATTTCATGTCCATCGTGGGCGAAGTCCGCGTCATCCCCAGTGCTTTGGAAGAAATGGCCAGGCAGTACCGCGAAGTCGCAGGCAAATAATTCCTACCAGGCCGACGCGCCAGCGAGGCGTTCCATGCTCAAGCACTAATCTGCGGGCGCTTTGGGTCCAGCCAGTCGACATGGAAGAACTTGCCGCGAGGCTGATCCACGCGCTCAAATGTGTGCGCGCCAAAATAATCCCGCTGCGATTGAAGCAAATTCGCCGGCAGTGTCTCGCTGCGATAGGAATCAAAGTACGCAAGTGCTGACATGAAGCACGGGCACGCCGCGCCCGCCTGTGCCGCCAGTGAAACCACCTTGCGCCAGTTTGTCTGCCGCGAACTCAAGCCCTTCTTGAAATACGGATCAAGCATGAGGTTGGGCAGCGTGGCATCTCTGTCAAACGCTTCCTTGATCTTTTGCAGGAACCGCGCCCGGATGATGCACCCGCCGCGCCAGATCATGGCGATCTCCCCGAAGTTCAACTTCCACTTGTACTCCCGCTGCGCCTCCGCCATCAATTCAAAACCCTGTGCGTAGGCACATATTTTGGAGCAGTACAAGGCATCGCGTATGGCGTCGATGAGCGACTTCTTGCTGCCCTTGTACGCAAACTTCGGTCCTTTGAGAACAGTGCTCGCCTTCACACGCTTTTCCTTCATCGCACTGATGATTCGGGCGTACACAGCCTCCGTAATAGTGGGGGAGGCAACGCCCATGTCCAGTGCGTTCACGCTCGTCCACTTGCCCGTACCCTTTTGCCCGGCGGTATCCAGCACGCTGTCCACCAAGTATTTCTTGGAACTCTTGGAAACGGGATCGCGCTGTTGCAGAATGTCCGCTGTAATCTCAATGAGGAATGAATCCAGATCGCCTTCATTCCACTCTCCAAACACCTTGCTCATCTCCGGCGGCTTCATCTTCAGCAGGTGCTTCATCAGGTAGTACGCCTCGCAGATCAACTGCATGTCGGCGTACTCAATACCGTTGTGAACCATCTTGACGTAATGGCCGGCGCCATCAGCGCCGACGTACGTTGTGCATGATTCGGCTTTGGGCGCGATGATGGGATTGCCCGGCGAAGCGCCCGTCAGCGGCTTGCCGGTTTTCGGATCAACCTTCGCCGCGATCGATTCCCAAATCGGTTTCAACCGCGCCCACGCCTTCAAATCGCCGCCCGGCATGAGTGAAGGGCCAAACCGTGCACCTTCCTCACCGCCGGAAACGCCGCTGCCGAAGAACGTCAGTTGCCCGCGATATTTTTTCTCGCGTGCGATGGTGTCGGTCCACAAGCTGTTGCCGCCGTCCACAACAATGTCATTCGCCGCAAGGCCCGCATCAATGAGAGATTGGCACACCGCATCCACCGCCGGCCCCGCCTTCACCAGCACAATGATGATGCGCGGCGTCTTGAGCGCCGCCAGAAACTCCGCCAGCGTGGGGCAACCCGCCAACCCGCCGCCCAGTTTGCCAAACACCGTTGGCGGATTCTCCGCGATGAACTTGTCGGTCACTTCCGTGGTGCGGTTGTACACCGCCACCCGATAGCCGTGATCGGCCATGTTGAGAATAAGGTTCTGTCCCATGACGCCAAGGCCAATGAGGCCGACGTCGCACTTCTGTGGTGAATTCATTGCCATAAGGCGGGCATCATCATCGGATCACGCCCAGTCGGCAACTCACGGCGACATCCGCCACGGCCGTGGTGGCGCCGCATCCCCACGCACCTCCAGTTTCAGCGGCACCAGAAACTCGCCGTCCCAATATTTCTTCGCAATTCCCGCCCGCAGTGCAATCTGCGGATCGCTTCGCACCCGAATCTGCCATCGCCCGTCATCCGCGTTCGCCTGACGCAGCAATTCCAAATTTTCCTGGCTCACCTCAAATCCGTAATTGCGG
>CAZWJR010000025.1:8957-12718 GCA_964634655.1 uncultured Isosphaeraceae bacterium
ATATCTCCCGCAAGCCACCACATGTTCAGCCGCCGCGCCACCTGCCCATCACAAAGCAGTTCCACACTTACGCCCACCGCCGTGTCATTCATCGCCTCCACGAACGTCGAAGGAGCTTCAATACTGAACCGTACCGGCGATCGCCCCTTGGCCCACCGCACCACACCCGTGCCAAATGCCTGCATCATCAACTGCGTCATCGCCGCATCGTTTGCCGGGGCTGCAATCTGCTGCATTTCACCATCGCACCGCACCGGCACGCTCACCGTCTGTTTCGCCACCGGTTCCCACTGTTCCTCCTGCGCCTCATCACCCACATCATCAAACAGAATCTGCCCCTTGGCATCCACCGGCAACCGCCTGCGATCAATCTGAAAATCCACAAGCACCTCACGCACCGCTTCACCCGGCGCGGGCACATGCAGCGAAAACGGCGTGCGCTGAAAGCGGGAATCCGCCGTGCGATAGAACGTAACAGTTTCAGTCGCTTGATTTTCCCCCGCACCCGCAACTCTCGGCGTGGCGCGAATCCTGCACTCGGTTCCCCACGGCCACCAATCGCGCACCTGCACCGCCAGCGTGATCGGCATGCCGCGCGGCCAAACCGCCCGCGTCGTTGCATCCACGCGCGGCGGAATCTGCGAAAGAAGTTTCTCCAGCGATGGCTCGGTTGTCAGCGTCGGCCGAGTATTGTCGAGAAACGAGCCGTACTTGTTCACCCACGCATCCACCGGCGGCGGGGCGTCCCAATCGCCGCCTGCCGCCTGCTCAACCAGCGACTTCCATTGCCCCGGCGTCAGTTGCCCGCGTGCCGCCCGATTCATCAACTCTGTGTACATTCCGTTGCCCGGGCCATCCACCAGCGGCAGCACCCACAGCAATACCCGAGAAGGCATCATGGATGTGAAGCCACGATCAGTCACGCGCACCGTTACAAACAGCGCAATCGCCACGCTCGCCATGATCGCCGCCGTTGCAACGCCAAGGCGACGGTGGGTCTTGTGCAGTTGCAATTCGCGCTCGGCTTTGAAACCGCACTCCGCACACGTCATGCCCGGCGAATGTGAAAGGTCGTACCAGCACTTCGGGCATCGCCGCTTGCCACCCGGTCGATCCGCAAACAACGCCCACCACGCCGCATACACCAGCGCGGCATTGACAGCCAGCACACCCAGTCCCAGCAGCCAATATGCCCAGTCGCCAAGCGTGCTCATGGAGAAAGTCTATCCGTTGACATCATGGCGGCGGTTTCGCCTGCGTGTTTCGAATTGATTCCAGGGCACGCTCTGCATCAGCATGATTCGGATTCAATTTTAACACTTCCTCAAGATGAGCGACTGCTTTGGCGTTGTCGCCATCCCGCATCAGCAGCATACCCAGCGCGAAATGCGCCTCAATGCTTCGAGGGTTTAGCTCCAACACGCGCCCAAAGTGCACGATCGCTCCGTCATCGTTTCCCTGGGCAACCTGCACGCTACCCAACAGATAGTGTGCCTTCGGATCGTTCGGCGTCTGCTCAAGAACCCGCTCAAACTGCTTAACCGCTTCATCCAATTTCCCAGTGCGAGAAAGCGCCAACCCCAGGTTCATCCGCGCATCGGTCAATTGCGGCAGCGCCTGAACCGCTGCGTAGAGGTGCTCGATCGCCTCATCAAACTTCCCTTGCCGCGCCAGCGATGCCCCCAGCCCGTTGTGCGCCACCGCAAAGTTTTCATCCGCATCCAGCGTGGCACGAAAATGCCGAATCGCCCGTTCGTCATCGCCACGCCGGGCATACTCCACTCCCAGCGTGTTGAGGGCCTCGGGCAAATCTGGCTTGATCTCCAAGGCCCGCTCGTACTCGGCAATTGCCGCATCGGTTTTGCCACGCATGAGCAGCACCTCACCCAGATTGCCGTGAGCAATGAAGGAGTCGGGATTCTTGTGAATCGTGTCCGTCCAGAGCGTTTCGCGATCCTTGTAGATGAAGGTCTGTTGCCACGTAAGCACAGCCAGCACACCCAGCAACACCGGCCAGAACACCGCGCTCATCCATGCCAGCCCGCTCCGCCGAATCATCGTCGCCACCGCCGCCACCGCCAGCACAATCAAACCAATTGCCGCGTGATACTGAAAATGATCCGCCACAAATGAAAATCGAAACGGATACACATCCACAAACCCCAATGCCGGCAACAACGTCCCGCCAAAAAACAACACAGCAACCAGCGGTCCGCGCCCGATCTGCTTGCGCAGCATCCACAGCGCCATCACAAACAGAATCGCTGCAATGGGATACGCAAATTGCCACAATTGGGCCGTGGAAATAGTCCAGCGCGGATAGATAAACGCCAACTCCGTCGGCCAAAACAACTTCCCTGCGTAGAACCACACCGCACGCCCGGCGATCAGGCATCGCTCAATCACCGAGTACTCCCAATCCGCACCCTTCGCGCCCACCACGTGCTTCTCCATAACCGCCGTCCCAATCCCAGACGCCAGCCCCATCACAAACATCGGCAGCAAAGGCACGGCGTCACGCCATTCAAGCCGGCCGCGCTTCCACCAGATCAACAGCAAAATCGCCGCCGGCAGCGAACACGTCACAGTCTTGCTTAGCAACGCACAGAGAAAGAATGCCAAAGCCAGCGCGTAGAACGGCCACGATCGCTTGGATGGTTGTGTCGATTCATCCAGCGGCTGAAATCGCAAATACGCCAACAACGCCGCCAGATAGAACACAAGCGAGAGCACATTCTTGCGTTCCGTGATCCACGCAACGGATTCCACATTCACCGGATGCACTGCAAACACCGCCGCCGCCAGCCACGCCACCGAGTCTCCAAGACCCAATCGGCGCAGTACGCACCAAAGCAGAATCGCTCCCAATCCGTGGAGAAAAATGTTCGTAACGTGAAATCCCGCCGCGCTCAACTCACCGGAACTGCCGCCCCACAATCGGTACTCAATCCAGAACGTTGTGTGTACCAGCGGATAATACTGTGGCACAACGCCCGGATGAAACCACAGATCCTTCAGCCCCTCCGCACTCCGCAGCGATTGGTTCTCCGTCACATAAACATCATCATCCCAGATGAAACCCGCAGACAACGCCGGGATGTACACAACCAGAGAAAGCAGTAAGAGAGCAATGCCCATGCCCGCCTTGTGCAGCGGCTTGAGTGTGGACTTGCCAAGAGCGGAATCGGTCATGGAACCTACACCATATGCGGGATTCCCTTTTTGCATGCGGCCTATGCCACTGCAGCTGCCGATTCGGTATAGTCGCCCCCATCATCGAAAGGAAGCCAGACATGCCAACCCTTTGCATGAAGATTGCATTCGCACCACTCACCATGGTCCTCACAACCGGCTGCTCTTCCCCCAATGCCATCAGCCCCGCCGCCGCCGATGAACCCCTGCGATCCCTCAATTGGCTTGCCGGTTCATGGATCAATACCGATGGCAAGAACTCCTCGGAAGAACACTGGATGCAGCCAAGCGGCGGAACCATGTTCGGAATGAGTCGCACCATCCAGAACGGCGTCACCACGTTCTATGAATACCTCTGCATCGAAAACACACCGGAAGGCATCTTCTATCTGGCCACACCCAAGGGCAGTCAGCAGCCCAGCCTGTTCCGCTTGGTAAAGACCGAGGAGTACGCGGTCGTCTTCGAGAATCCCGATCACGATTTTCCACAGCACATCAGTTACATGCTGTCGAAGATTCCGGTCGGCCGGTTCGGCCGTTCGGAGGAAGTGGCGTCGGCCGTCGCGTTC
>CAZWJR010000025.1:12728-20692 GCA_964634655.1 uncultured Isosphaeraceae bacterium
ATCATTTACATGATGGAAGGCGACATTCTTCAGGCTCGAATCTCCGGCATCAAGAACGGCAGATTTGCCTCCGAAGACTGGGGCTGGCGTCGCGCCAAGTAGCCAGATCGCCAAGGCCACCCAAACAAGTGGGGCGGACCTCCGTGCTGGCCTGACTTTCCATCGGTGCCCGGCACCGTCACAACTCCAAACTGTTTCCCAACCGGCGACTCCACCCCGCCCGCGCGCTACACTAACGATTCTTCGCAACCCGCCGGGCACCTTCGCCAAGCGATTACAATCTCAAATCGTCAATTCCCATGTCCCTCCTCGCCGTCAACAACGTCCGTCACTCCTATGGCACGCACATCGTCCTCGATGGCGCGACGGTATCCATAGAGCCCGGCGAAAAAGTCGGCCTCGTCGGACGCAACGGTAGCGGCAAAACCTCACTGATGAAAATCATCACCGGGCAGTTGAAAGCCGATTCCGGCACCTGCAACCTCCAGCGAGGCGCACGCGCCGGCTATCTAAGCCAGGACCCCAGTCTCGATCCCAACGACACAGTCCGCGATGCCGCCGAAACCGCCTTCGCAGATCTTCACGCCCTGCATGTGCAAGCCCACCACCTATACGATCAAATGGCTCACGCCCAAGGCGAGGCGCTGGAAAAACTGCTCAACCAACAATCCAAGATTGATGCGCAGATTGAAGCAGCGGGGGGCTACGCCATTGATCACAAGATTGATGCCATGCTCCACGGACTTGGCTTTGCGGATTCACAATTCGGCCTGAAAGTCTCCGCCCTCTCCGGCGGGCAAAAAGGCCGCCTTGGTCTGGCAAAGTTGCTTTTGGAAGGCCCCGATCTTCTGCTGTTGGATGAACCCACCAATCACTTGGACATCGTCGGCCGTCAATGGCTCGAAGCGTTCCTTGCGGATGAATACTCCGGTGCCGTCATCGTCGTCAGCCATGATCGCTGGCTCTTGGATCGCGTTGTCAGCCGCATCATTGAAGTTGAACGCGGCGTGATCCGTGAATACCCCGGCAACTACCACAAGTACATCGATCTCCGCCGCGAACGCCAACTTACCGAGGCCCGCGTCTACGACAAACAAGTCGATCGCATCCGGCAGGAACAGGGCTTTATCGATCGCTACAAGGCCGGCCAGCGCGCTCGCCAGGCACAGGGACGCCTTGCACGGCTGGAGCGGTTCAAACGCGATGAATTGGTCGAGCGCCCGATGGAACTCGACGCCATGAACCTGCAACTGCCCAAGGCTCCGCGTTCCGGCGATCAGGTCATCAGCGCTGAAGGCATCAGCAAATCCTATGGCGAAAAAGTCCTCTTCAAGGACCTCGACCTTTCCATCATGCGCGGCGAACGCATCGGCATCATCGGCCCCAACGGTTCCGGCAAAACCACACTCGTGCGGTGCCTGCTCGGCGACGTTGAAATTGATGAAGGCAAAGTCCGTCAGGGCAGCCGCTTGAGCGTCGGCTACTACCGCCAATTGCATGATCATCTGGATATGTCGCTCACCGTCTGGCAGTACCTGCAATCTGTCATCCTCGGGTTGGATGGCTCCGCCAAGGCTTCCGAACAGCAGGCACGCGATCTCGCCGGCGCGTTCCTCTTCAGCGGCAGCGATCAGGACAAGACCCTCGGTCTGCTCTCCGGCGGTGAACGCAGCCGCGCAGTTCTCGCAGGCCTCGTCGCCGGTGCGCACAACGTCCTCGTGCTGGATGAGCCCACCAACCACCTGGATATTCCATCAGCCGAGCGACTGGAGCAGGCGCTTTCCTCACAGGAAGGTGCGTACGACGGCACACTCCTCCTCATTACCCACGATCGCCAACTCCTTCAGGACACCTGCGATCGCCTAATCATTCTCGATGGCATCGGCAACGCGCGCATCTTCCCCGGAACGTACACCGAATGGGTTGAAAAGCAGAAGCAGCCTGCCACCTCCGCCACAGAGAAGCCACGCCCCAAGCCCCAGCAGCCGGCAACGCGGCAGCCCGCACATTCTCCTGCAAAAAAAAAATCGTCCCCGGCAACCGGCATCCGGCTATCCAAACTCGAATCCCAGATAGAAACACTCCAAAATCGAATCAAGGCAATTGATCAGCAGATGCTGGATCCCGCCATCTACACCAACGGCGAAAAATCCAAGTCACTCCAGATCGAACGCGCGCACATTGAGCGAGATCTCGCTCCCCTGGAAACAGAATGGGCTCGCCTGGCCGAAGAGACCTGACGAGCCGCAAAGAGTACTTTTTTGGATGTGGGGCGATCAGATGCTTGCCAGCACTTCGCCGCCGGGTCCGCTGATCTGCCACGTTACGTTCTTCAACGAAGCAGCATCCTTCATCGCCACGTGCAAGCCCATGAGCCCGCCGCTGCTCTCAAACGTCTGAATTGTTTCAACACGGCCATCGCTGTGACGGACGGAAAGCGAATACGGCTGGGCCGTCTGCGCCAATCCCTCAACAACAAGGAATGCCTTGTCAGAGTTTTCAATCGTGATCAGAACGGCTCGCGGACCGTTGTCAGAGTTCGCAGACTTCAGCGTGATCGCCTTGGCCGTTGGATCAAACAGATAATCTTTCAGCGTGGGTCCGATCAATTTCTCAAGTTGCGCATCGGTGTTCCGCTGCAACGCAATCAGGGCGATTTCATTGTGTTGGGCCGCCATTTGCGCCAGGAAGTAGGAAACCACAATCAAGCCGGCGCACAAGGCAAACGATGCCGCCCGCCAGAATTGGTTCGTGTTCATATGAATGCGGCCGGCAACCTCCGCCGCATTGCCCCGCCCGCGCCCAATGGTCGCCAGTGGCTCCAATTGCGCCGTTTCCAACTCAATCGCGCTGGTAACCGCATGCAAAACGCGGTTCCGCAAGGTCGGGTCAGGGCTGTCGGTAGGAAGGAATGTTTCGTCGCTCACGATTTGTGCCTGCAATTGAATGATTTGATCCTGGATCGCGGCGGGGGCGTTGTGAAACGATCGCGTGTACAAAGAAGCCTCGTACTCATCCAAAAGTCCAAAGGCGTCCAGGGCGGCGTTTTCCAGAAGCTCTTCTCTTGTCATTGAATTCGCTGAAGACATAGGTGCTGTTCCACTTGATTCACTGTCCGTTGCGATAGGACGATCCATCGTCCGACCGCTCTTTCCTACATTGCCCAGTCTGCGTTGATCCGGTCTCGTAACCTTTCCAATCCGCGGCTCAAGGCCGATTTCACCGTTCCCAGCGGAGCGTTCAACTGCTCGCTCACTTCCCGCAGCGTGTATCCCTGCAGGTACGCCCTCTCAATTACGATGCGCTGCAGTTCAGGAAGTTCCGCAATCCGTCGTCTTAGTTTCGCGCTCCGTTCATCAACCAACGATTGATGGTCGGGCACGTTGTCAGTCGCTTGCGAGGGCACATCTCCTTCAAACGCCGAAGGGCTTGGGCGAACAGCGCTGCGGCGAATTCGATCGATCAAATGCCGGCGGGCAATAAGCATCACCCACGTCACCAGCTTGGCCCGGCGCGGATCGTAACGGTCCGCCGTTTGCCACAGCCGGATGAACACTTCCTGCACCGCGTCCTCGGCTTCCACCTGGCTTGACAGAAATTGCCTCGCCACTTTGTAGACCAGAGAACCGAAGCGGTCGTACAACTCCGCCACAGCCTGATCGTCGCCAGCGGCTACGCGATGCATCAGCATCCAGTCCTGCTGGCTCATGGACGAACCTCTTCCTGACGGGCTGTTATCCGCACGGATGCTGGAAATGGTTGCGAAAAGGTGGCGGAAAAGCCGGTTTCGCATCCGGGGCGTCCGACGGTGGACACCCCTGTTTTCACCCATCCTAGCCAACTTTTTGAAATTCGGACCCTTTTTTGTCGATTTTGACCGGGCTGGGGGTAGACTATGGCTGTTCGCTTTATAGGTTCTGGGGTATATTCGTAGGCACCCACGGGCCGGTAATCCACGAAGATTCCGGCTCCAAGAAAGGTGCAGTCTGCTGTGGAAGATAGAACCACCCAGCACAGCGATAGGTTTGCAACCTCGGCCGATCAACCGTCGCGCCTTCGCCGCGCCTTCAGCCTCATTGAACTTATGGTTGTTATCGGAGTGACCCTTCTCCTGACCAGCCTGCTCATGCCCGCACTAAGCCACGTCAAGGAAAACGCACATCGCGTTATCTGCATGGCTCACCTTCAACAAATGGGACAGGCGTTCTTCATGTACGCCACCAATTTCAAGGACCGGCTTCCCTACAGCGCGACGTTACAGGTTGATGGCTGGCCGCAAGACCTCATGGCCGCTCGCCGCAGCGGACCCACCGGCGGGTGGGATGGCATGGGTTTGCTCTTCTCCATGGATTTCTGCCCATCAGCCGAATGCTTCTATTGCCCAAGCCATCACGGTTCAAATCAATTCGAAAGATACGCCGATCTATGGGACAACCCTTCCTCCAGTGACGCAATCTTTACCAACTACCACTACGCCGGTGATGTCGATTGGCTCAACAAGAACAAACGCCGCAATCTTGATGATGGCGCGTTGCTCAATCTCGCCTCCGATGGCCTTCGCAGCACCAACGATTTCAACCACCAGACCGGCATGAACATCCTTCGCGGCGATGGCTCTGTCCGCTGGCGCGATAACACCATAGACATACTCGCCAGCCTTCCCAGGGAAGATCAATTGCCCGATGAAGATTATTCCAAACTCTGGGATAAACTTGGCGGCAATCACTGATTCCTGCCGCATCTGGCCACTTGATACAACTGGCCGACGCACTCCTTTCAAAGGCGACGCTTCATGGGGAACGTGATTGTTACCGGCGCGGCGGGCTTCATTGGCTCACACCTCTGCGCCGCCCTCCTCCAACGCGGCTCCAACGTCCTTGGCATCGACAACTTCGATCCCTTCTATCCCCGCGCCGCCAAGTTGGCCAACCTTGGGCCGCTCAAGAATTCCGCTCCGCATCAATTTCAACTCATTGAAGCCGACATCCGCAACGCCCCCGATATGCACAAAGCGTTCGACCGTGCCCGTCCCGATGCCGTCTTTCATCTCGCCGCGCTCGCTGGCGTCCGTCCCAGCATCGCAGAGCCCGCCCGTTACTTCTCCGTCAACATTGATGGATTGATCGGTGTGCTCGAAGCCGCTCGCGCCGCCAACTGCCGCAACGTCATTTTCGCTTCCAGTTCCAGCGTCTATGGAAACAACAAGAAAGTCCCGTTCGCTGAAGACGACTTCGTCGATGAGCCCATCAGCCCCTACGCCGCCACCAAACGCGCCGGCGAACTCATCTGTCACACCTACGCCCACCTCTTCAACATGCGCATCGCCGCCCTGCGCTTCTTCACCGTCTATGGCCCAGCCCAGCGGCCGGACCTCGCTATCGCTCGCTTCATGCGATTGATTGCCGATGGTGAAGACGTGCCCATGTTCGGCGACGGCTCAACCTCACGCGATTACACCTACATCGATGACATCATCCAAGGCATCCTCGCCGCATCCGAAAAAGTGCGATCAGATACCAAATCGTCAATCGTCAATCGCCAATCGTCAATTCCTTCTGGTTTCTTCCGCATCTACAACCTCGGCAACTCCCATCCTGTCACCCTGGCTCAAATGATCGACTCAATCGCCAAGACAGTAGGCAAACCTGCCCGCATCAAACGCCTTCCCATGCAGCCCGGAGATGTCGAACGCACATGGGCGGATCTCACACGCAGCCAAACAGAACTTCAATACCGGCCGCAAATCAGTTTTCCTGAGGGCCTCAAGCGACAATGGCAGAGCCTATCCAAAGCCAACGTCACTTCCCCAGCGCCCTCCTCTGCGTTCTCCGCGACTCTGCGGTGAATTCATTCTGATATTCACCTTTTGATGGCCGCAATCCACGCCACCTGCGTCCGGTGCCTGCTGATCCCCGGATCAATCACGTCATACCGCAGCGCCCGCAGATTCTGCGATAGCAGCACATGATCAATGTGCCACAGCGGAAACACGCGGTGAAACGACGCCCCATACCCGTGGCCGCCTTCATCAAACGCATCCGCCATGTTGGGAAAAGCAACTTCGATCGAATCGCTTCCGCGCTGCAGATTGAAATCACCCACTACAACATCCGGCGGCGGCAACTTTAATCCATCCAGCATCGTCCGTAGCCGCTTTGCCACCGCCGCACGCCCAATCTCCGGATTGGAAGGCAAATCCACCAGATACATCACCGTCGGCCTGCCCAATCGCTCCGTCGTGTCCAACTCAACCAGCACAACATAGATGCCCTCCACAAAAACCACCGGCCGCATTGTTCTCACCGGGATGCGCGTGATTAGTGCAAACGGCCACTCATACAGCGGCCGAAGCCCGCTCTGTATCCACGCCTGCGCCTCATCCTGCTGAAGCAAATTGCCGGGATTGGAAAGAACCGTGATGTCCCCATCCAGTTTCACAACCTCACCAATGCTTGGCTTCACATCAATCCAACGCGCCGGCTGCGCATTCCAATGCACAAACTTCAACGCATGATCTCGTGAAGGCTCCGCCGGCGTCCGATGCAGCAGCCGATGCTCATACACCGAAAAATAAATCCCTAGCAGCGAAGTGCACCCCGCCCAGAACATGATCCGTCGTCGCCTCACTCCCGGCCGCGCTGCCCGTCGAAGCGAGCCCACAAACCCAAGCAACAGCACCGGCAACATGCCCGGCGTGGGAACCCACCACAACCACTGGCTCCATTGATATCGATCGGTGAACACGCGCCCAACCAGCCACGCCAGCAGAACCAGCGCCGCCACAATGCTCAACGTCGCCCCGATGAATGCAATCGCCCTGCTCATCCAACTCCGTGATGCAACCGCGCTCACACCGCCGCCCCGATTCCCAGCCCCTTAATCGCTTCAATAATCCGCTCATGCGCGCCGGTTGCCGCGCACACAATCCCGCGATTGCCGCTCAACGTCCTGCCCCGTGCAAAATCCAACGTCTTGCCGGAAGTGTCACTCACAATCGCGCCCGCCTCCGTCGCAATGATCGCTCCCGCCGCGTGATCCCAAATCTTCTCCAGATACACCTTGCTCGTCGGCAATCGCATGTACACATCTGCCTGCCCACGCGCCACCACCGCGTATTTGCACTGTCTATCCAGCCGCGCCGGCGTGCCTTGTGTTCCCAATGACTCAAGAATCTTCTTTGAATCATCCTGCTTGGAATGCGCCGCCTCCACCGATTCACACGCCCGAATCGGCTTCGATGCATCAAATCGCTCGCATCGGATTCGACGCGGCCCCCGCTCCGGCTCCGCCGTTTCATGTTCCCACGCCCCGCCTCCCACTTTGGCGGAATAAATCGCCCCTCGTGAATCTGCACCTTCCAGCGAAGCGTGCTGATCGATCGGCAGATTCGGGCATCCCATTACACCCAACACCACCTTGCCATTCTCAATCCGCGCCAGCGCAATCGCATACTGCTGCCCCCGCAAAAAACCCTTCGTCCCGTCAATCGGATCAAGAGCCCAGTACGCAGAGCCCGTCGCATCGTGATTGCACGCATCAATCGCTCGCAGCACATCATCCGCGCTCACTCCGGAACGATACGATCGGACTTCCTCAATCACCGCTTCCAGCACCGCTGCCTGTTCCGCCGTGCGCAACTGCCCCGTCGTTTCCTCACCCACAATCAGCGTCTCCCCCAGCCGCTCCCGCATCCCCATCGCCACCACCGCCTGCACCGCAAAATCCGCCACCGTCACCGGGCTCTTGTCGTCCTTCGCAATCCGCCGCACCTTTTCAATATCACGCTGCACCTGCCGCGCCACCTTGCAGGCATCGGCAACCACATGAAGCGCAGCATTCAGAAATCGATCAGCAGGCATGGCCGTAGTGTAGCCGCACCGTCACGTTTGATCGCGCTCCCGCTCAATCGCTTCAATCAACTTCCCGTATTCATCGCGCAGAGACTTATCAATCTGCGGCGTGAA
>CAZWJR010000026.1:0-19963 GCA_964634655.1 uncultured Isosphaeraceae bacterium
AGAGGTCAGAAGTCAGAGGTCAGAAGTCAGAGGAAGAGGGGAAGAGGGGTACGGGGGAAGAGGAGAGATTACCGAGTTCGGAGTATTGATCGCTGACAGCCGAAAGCCGACAGCCGACAGCCGTCAACGAAACAGCCCCCGGCGATTGCCGGGGGCTGGGGATGGTGGAGGAGTTTGGACTGGGGTTATTGCGGGCAGGGGCCCCAGTTGCCGATGACGGCGAGGAGGTCGTTGACGCCTACGTTGCAATCGTGGTTGATATCCGCGTTGCAGTAGCGTGGGCATGGCGGAGCGCAGGGACCCCAGTTGCCGATGACGGCGAGGAGATCGTTGACGCCAACCTGATGATCGCCGTTGATATCCGCGGGGCATGGTGGCGGGCCGCCGACGCAGGCGAGGTTTGTCACGCCGGGGGTGTCGGTTCCGCCGGAGGCATCGAATGGATCGTACTTGCCGACGGTCCACGTGCCGTTGCGTTCGCAGCGGTAGATGTGGGACGGGGCGAGGTTGACGTTTGGCACGGTGGTATCCGGGCCGACGTCTGCGAAGCCGAGGCTGGCACCGTAGGGGTACTCGTTGCCAGCGGTTGGCGGCGGCGGGCTCTTGATGAGGCCGACGGCGTCGACGACGGCGCTCCATGGTGTGATATCAAGGATGCCATCGTCGTTGGTGTCGAGATCCTGATTGAGGGCGCCGGTGAAGTTGGTGACGATGATGAAGGTGGTTGAGTCGCTGTTCTCAAAGTTGAGGGCGCCTGGGTTGCCGCCGAAGACGACTTTGTCTTGTTGTGCGGCGAGGGCGAGTGAGAAGGTTGACTCTGTAAGGAGGAAGTGGCCATCAGCGGGGACGGTGTGACCCTGGAGCGGCATGATGGATTCGATGACGCCGCTGGCCTGCGCTGCGGTGCCATCGCCGAGGACGACGAGTGTTAGGCCGTTGAGGGACTGGCCGGGCGTGCCCTTGAGTTCGAGGTATTCATCGTTGTCAGCACCGGGTTGATCGATGCGGACTTCGTTGATACGAAGGTTTGCGGGCGGAGAGACTTCGCAGATATCGGGGATGCCGTTGTTGTTGCGATCTGGATCGGTATCGCAGACGTTGCCGATGCCGTCGCCATCGCAATCGGCTTGATCGGGGTTGGGATTGTTGGGGCAGTTGTCGCTGGCGTTGGGTATGCCATCGTTGTCGGAATCTGGCTGTGCAGTGCATCCGGAGAATGGATCGCCTGTGAGTTTCTTGCCTGCGGAGTAGGCCAACGCAGGATTGGCGAGGATGTGTTTGACGAGGGGGGTTAGGCCGGTGATATCGGGGTTGCGGGTGAGTGAGGTATCGTCACCGCCTTCGCCGCCGTAGGTGTAACTGGTAACAAAGAGGCCGAGGTTGTCTTTGATGGTGACCGTATCGCCAGCGTTGTTGAGGCCGAGTGCACCTGTGGAGGCGCGCTGGACGACCATGCCGCCGAACTGACCGGTGGGGTTTCCACCGCCGAAGACGATGACGCCACACTGATCCTGGATGACGGTGCCAAAGGGGAAGGTGTGGCGAACGCCAATGGTGCTGGCATCGCTGACGGTCCAGCCGCTGATGTTGAGCGATTGGCCGGTGTTGTTGATGAGTTCGACGAATTCATCATCGGAAGAGTTGCTGACGCCATCGTTGTTGGCATCGCCGGCCAGGCCGATGGCGGGATCGGCGTTGATTTCGTTGATGACGAGAGCGGTGTTGTTTTCGCATTCGTCGAGGATGCCGTTGTTGTTGTTGTCAAAACTGGTGCCGTTGGTGAGGTCGCAATCATCTGGGACGGCGTTTCCGTTGCAATCGGGTTCGCACTCATCGGGTATGGAGTTGTTGTTGCAATCGAGGCTGATGCGGAAGAAAATGTCACAGACATCGCCGATGCCGTTTTGATTGCAGTCTTCCTGACCGGGGTTGAAAATGCCGGAGCAGTTGTCCTGACGATCGGGGATGCCGTCGCCGTCCTTGTCGCCGGGGCAGGGGTCATCGCAGACATCGCCAAGGCCATCGTGATCGCAATCGGATTGGGTGGGATTTGCGGCGTTGGGGCAGTTGTCAATGCAATCAGCGACGCCATCGGCATCGGTATCGACCAGACCGGAGGTGACGCAGATGTTATCGATGCCGATCCATTCGTCGTTGCCAACGGCGTTGGTGGTCATGATGCGGAATTGGAGAATGGGGCGATTGTCGGCATCGGGGGGGAGTTCAACAGACACTCGAGTGACCAACGTATTGGCAGGGAAGACGTTGGAGGAAGCATCCGCAACGAAAGCGGCAGGGACGTTGGTGAAGTTGCCGGTGTTGCCAATGCGGTAGTGAAGAGCGATGGGCTGGATGGAGTTGTCGGTTGAGCCATCGATATCGCGAAGGAGATAACTGATTGTGATCTGCGAGAGCCCGGTGGTGTTGAGGGTGACGAGGATGAAGGGTGCGTCCGCGGTGCCGCTGCCGTTGAGGGCGACGACGGGGTTGGGAATCTCAAATTCCGCAATGCCACCGGTGGATAGAGTGTTGGGATTGGTCTGGTTTGCGATGACGTTGATGGGAGTGTTGGTTCCATCGACAAGGAGTGTTTGTGGATCAGTACCGGAAGCGGTGGTGATGTCGTCACCGCGATAGCCGATGATGCCGGGGACGCCGGACCAGTCGTTGGCGGTTGTGATCATGCCCGTGTTGGTCCAATCCTGGTAGAAGGGAAGGGATTGGGGGGTGTTGTCGGCGAACGTGTTGGAGGCGAGCGCGGCGGAAGCGGCGACGCAAAGGGTGGCGATGAGTGAATCTGCCGATGTGTGGGCCGACTTGGACATCTTTCTGATCCTCCAGGGTTGTGCGGAACGGCGAATGGGACGCCGCACCGAGACCACAAAATGTAGGCGAACGTGTTTCCGAACGAAGCGCCGAAATGCGGTCTTGTGTTATCACTTTATCGCGCGATGGGGCATCTGCAAAGCGGAAAAGGATGGTTTTGCGCATGTTGAACAGAGAAGAAGGGTGGATAAGACAAAACCCACGGCGTTGACGCCGTGGGCTTTGAATTTGTTCGATTTGCGTGTGAAATTGGGCTAGTTGGCGGCCAATTCGCAGTGAGTTACTTCATTGGCTCTTCAGGGGCGGCTGGCGTGGGGACGTTCGCGGTCGCGGAAGCCGGGGTGGAGGTGGGAACGTGATCCGGCATGGGGAGAAGGAAGATCTCAACTCGACGATTCTGTTGAGCGCCGCCCTTGGCTGGGTTGGGGACGATGGGGCGGTATTCACCATAGCCTGCAACCTGGAAGCGGCCGGAAGAAACTCCTGATGTCATGAGCGCGGAACCTACCGAGATGGCGCGATGAGCGGAAAGGTGCCAGTTGGTCGGGTGCTTGGCTCGGGTGGCAGCGCTGCTGATGGGTTGATTGTCTGTGTGGCCAATGACGCGGACTTCAAAGCCCTGGGCGGTGGGGGTGTTGAGAATCTTTGCGAGTTGGGCAAGACTTGCGGCGGCGCTGGGATTGAGATCAGCGGAACCGGATGCGAAGGTGAAGTCGCTTGAGAAGCGGAGCATGCCGCGTTTGGAGTCATAGGTGAGGAGTTGGGGATATTGGCGGGCGAGTTCCTCGAGAGCGCGATTCATTTCTTCGGGGAGTGGTCCGAAGTCCAATGAGCCGACTCTCTTCATGAGTGCGTCGTATTCTGCGGCCAGACGAACCAGATCAGCATCGGTTTGTCCATACTTGGCTTTGAGGCCGTTGAGTTCGGAAGTGGCTTTGCCGAGTTGGGCGCGAAGGGTGTCGATGTTGGCACGAGCGACATCGCGCTCATCGGAAACGGAGACGACCTGCTCCTGAAGCGAGCGATTGGCTTGAAGCATGGCGTCGTAATCCTTCTGCTGGACGCAGCCGCCGGCGAGAAGCGGGAGAGCGAGCAGGCAGGCGGAGATGGACGCGGTGATTTTTGTTGGATGAAACGAGAGACGCAGCATGAAATGAATCCTTCCTTGGAGAGTTCCGAGTTCCGAGTACCGAGCGATTGGTACGTGGGGATGACGAACAACGCATAGTGTAACGGGCAATCGGGGGTATGCTAGATGACGGTGCGGTTTCACGAAAGTGAAAAAGCGGTGAAAATCAGGCCGCGTCGGTTGTTTTGGTGCAGATTGCATTTCGGCATTGAACGGCAACAGCCATGAATCAGAATCGCATCTTGTTTCGAGCGGCCATGATTGCCGATGGCGATGGGATTTGGGCCAAACCGGGTGCGGTGCTGGTGGAGGATGGACGCATTGTTGCCAGCGGCAGACCGGAGGAGATCGGGGAGGCGGGAGAGGGAACGGAATGCAGGGTGGTTGACTTGCCGAAATCGGTAATTCTGCCGGGATTGGTGAATGTGCATTGCCATCTGGATTTGAGCTATCTTGGCCCGCGGCAGTATTCAGGGGACTTCGCGGAATGGGTTGGGGAATTGCAGGCAGGGCGGGCGCGGACGGATGAGGAGATTGATGCGGCGGTGCGGCGCGGGGTGGAGTTGTCACGAGCGGGCGGCACGGCGATGGTGGGAGACATTGCGGGGATTGGTTCGATGCAACCGGTGCGAACGCTGCGGGAATCGGGGATGGCGGGTGTGAGTTTTCTGGAGGTCTTTGGATTGGGAGATCGGCAGGCACAAACGGTAGGCGTGATGCGAAGAGCGGTCGGGGAGAATTCCGCCTGGGAAAATGGTGTGGGGTTTGGGTTGCAACCGCATGCGCCGTATTCGTGCGGGTTGGAGGTGTATCGAGCGGCGGCGGATTTGGGGAGGCCGCTGGCAACGCATCTGGCGGAGACTCTGGATGAGATTGAGTTTGTGAGATTTGGGACGGGGCGACTGGCGCGGATGCTGCGCGGATTTGGAGCTTGGGATGATGCGATGAAAGCGCTGGGGGCAGGGCGGCATCCGATTGATTATTTGGCGGAGGTGTTGTGTGCGACGCCAATTGTCGCAGCGCATTTGAATTACATTGAGGAGGGGCATTTGGAGTTGATGAAGGGTTGGCCGATCACAGTGGCGTATTGTCCGAGGGCGAGTGCGTATTTTGGGCACGGGGAAGAAGAGGGCGAGAGGAAGAGGGGACAAGGGGAAGAGGGGAAGAGGGGAAGAGGGGAATCTGAAGCCATCTGTTCATCTGGGCCTGCTGTGCAGGCTTTGCGGGCCAATTCACCGCACAGGTTTCAGGAGATGATGGAATTGGGAATCAACGTGGCGTTGGGGACGGACAGTATTGTTTGTTTGGACACGCCTGAGCGGTTGAGTGTGCTGGACGAAATGCGGTTGTTGTATCGGCGTGATGGGGTTGACCCGAGGGTTCTGCTTCGGATGGCCACGGTCAATGGGGCGAAGGGATTGGGGATTGATGAGGGCACGGTGACATTGGGAGTGGGGCGGATTGCGGGTTTGATTGCAGTTGATTTTGAGAAGGGTGTGGGGGGGGACCCGATGCGCGGGGTTTTGATGAGCAACGCTGCGCCACGGTGGGTATATGGGCCTGTTGCTGGTGCGGTCTGAAGATTAGGAGGGAATCCGCAGATGGCGCAGATGAAATAGGAATGGAAGCATGGAGTTTTGTGGAACTTGGGCTTCTCACCCACCCCCTAGCCCTCTCCTCGCCACGGCGAGTCTTCGACCTCTAGGGATTGGGAATGGCGGTGCCTCGCTGGCGCGTCGGCCTGGTAGTGAAAGTTGTTGGTAGAGGTGTTTCATGAGGAAGAAGCGAAACAAGAACAAACGGTTTTTTGCGATGGGGGATGATGCGGTGACTGTTGCGCGGCGATTGCTTGGGCAGCGGTTGGTCCGGGTGATTGATGGAAGGCGATTGGCGGGGATCATTGTGGAGGTGGAGGCGTATCTGGGAGAGTGCGATCCGGCCAGTCATACGTTTGGTGGACGGCGGACGCAGAGGGTGGAATCGATGTACCTGCCGGGCGGGCATGCGTACGTGTATTTCACGTACGGGGCGCATCATTGTTTGAACGTGGTTTGCGGTAAGAAAGATGAGGGTGTGGCGGTGCTGATCCGCGCCCTGGAGCCGACGGAGGGTATTGAGGAGATGATGGTGAATCGGCGAGGCGCGAATTCGTCGAGGCGGATGGGGGAGAGGGAATTGTGTTCCGGGCCGGGAAAATTGACGCAGGCGCTGGCGATTGATCGGCGGCTGGATGGAATCGATCTGCGAATCAGCCGTGAACTCTTTGTGGAAGAAGCACGGGTGGCAACGGGCATGGGAGAGGGTGATTTGAAGGATTTTGCGGTCGCCAAGGGGTTGCGGATCGGTTTGAATCCAACCGCAAGGTGGCCGGCGGGGTGGAAAAACCGGCAACTGCGATATTTTTTGCGAGATAATCCGCATGTTTCGCATTGACCTTTCAGAAAAGTTGGCAAGAATGTGCAAGCAGGTTCGATTTTTTCATTCGTTGTTTCACGACGTGCCGATTTCTTTTCGTGAGTCCCCGACGACTTGCCCCTATGAGCCAACAGAAACAAAAGCAGCCGCCGCAGCAAGCCAAAGAAGTTGATTGGAAGAAGGTTTTGAATGCCGCGGGGCCGTACCCGATGGAAGCGTTCGACTTTGTGCGCGAAGGGCTGACGTACACGGCGCAGCAGGCGCATCGGAATCAACCAGCGATGTCAGAGGCGGATCGGCATATCAACGGACAGCAGTTGTGCCTGGGGCTGCGGGACTTTGCGATTCAGCAGTATGGATTGATGGCGGCGGTGGTGCTGGGGCACTGGAACGTGCGGCGGACGGAAGACTTTGGGCGGATCGTGTTTGCAATGATCAATGAAGGATTGATGAGCAAGACGCCCGAGGACAGCATGGATGACTTCCGGACGGTGTACGATTTTGAGGAGGCGTTTAGCAGGGATCAGTTGCGGGCTTGCATGGTGAGTTAGGGGTTGGGCGCCTGCGGTCGGAATGCAGAGCGCAAAGACGCAAAATCGCAAAGAAGCGCAAAGAGGGATTGGGGTTATGGTACTCACGCCTTGGGCGGTATTGCGGGAGGGAATCCACAGATTTCGCAGATGGCACAGATGAGATGGATTCAAGGTCGTGGCTTCTCACCCACCCCATGGCTCCCTGTCGCGAGGGAGGGGGAACGTTTGCAACTCTGGCGATTGAAGTAAAGATGCAATTGACTGAGCACTTCGACGATTTGAAGTTTGCACGGTAGGCTTTGGGGTATGGCGAAGCCTTCGCTGGAACCTATGGTGCCGCCGCCGCTGGCGAGATTGCATGTTTGGCAGATTCAAGCGGTGCGGGATGTGCTGCTGGTGGTTGCTGTTTTTGGATTGATCTGGGCGGGGTATGCGATGCGTTCGGTCACGGTGCCGCTGCTGGTAGCTTTGCTGTTGGCGTATTTGTTTGAGCCGCTGGTTTCATCGCTGACACGGCGGCTGCGGGTTTCGCGGCCGGTGGTTGTTGGTGGATTGATTTTGAGTGTTGGAGCGGGAGTGCTGGTGCTGCTGGCGCTGGTAGTGCCGCTGATCATCGGGCAGACGATGCGATTTGTGCAGGACATTCGCGCGGGGCGATTTCAGACAACGATTTTGAAGATGAAGGATGTGGTGCCGGCGGATCATCGTGCGGACTTTGAGAGGGCGGTGCGATGGTTGATGCCGGGAGCGGAGGTTGGGGAGCCTGGGAGCGCAGGTGGAAGGGTCGGGGAAGAGGGGAAGAGGGGAATGGGGGAAGAGGGGAGCGATTTGCAGACCGCGGGGCAATCGAATGCGCCGGTAGGCGCGGGCGCTGTGGAGGATGCGCGGTTGCGAGCGATTGTGCGTGAGGAGTTGGCGGCGCATGATTTTGGGCAGGCGGGTGGGGAGTCGGGAATATCGCAGGGGGCTGGATCGATCTGGGATTTGGTGCGAAGCAGCGGCCGGACGATGTTTGGATTGATCGGCGGGATTGTGGAGTTAGGGCTGTTGGCGTTCCTGATCCCGTTCTACTTTTTCTTTTTCAGCGTTTCGTTCCCTGCGGTGGCTGCGTTTGGGCAGGAGATGATTCCCGTGGCGAACCGTGGGCGCGCGATGGAGTTGATCGGGCGGATGGATCGTGCGGTGGCGGGATTTGTGCGCGGGCGGATTGTGATTTGCTTTTTGATGGGTGTAATGCTGGCGATTGGCTGGATGTTTTGCGGCGTGCCGTATTCGATCGTGTTGGGATTGGTTGTGGGAGGATTCAGCCTTGTGCCGTATCTGGGGACGGTGGGTTTGCCGCTGGCGGTGGGGTTGCTGGCGTTCAATCAGATGCAGATGCCGGAGGCGGAACGGATGGGATGGGTGGCGATCATCGTGTGGCCGACGGTGGTGTTTTCGATCGTGCAGATTGTTGAGGCGTACGTGTTGACGCCGCTGATTGCGGGGAAGGCGACGAATCTTGATCCGGTGACGATCCTGGTGGCGGTGCTGGCGGGCGGATCGGTGGGCGGAGTCTATGGAATGATTCTGGCGATCCCGGTGGCGGCGTGCTTGAAGATTCTGTTCACGGATGTCCTGCTGCCGAAGATTCGTGCGTGGACGCGCGGGGAAGTGAAGGATCCGTTGCCGATTGGGCAAGGGTGATTGATTAGAGATAAGAGCGAGCGGGAGAATCCGCAGATGCCGCAGATGGCGCGGATGTATTGAAGGTGTATTCCGGCTTCTCACCCACCCCCTAGCCCCCTCCCTCGAAGGAGGGGAAATCTATTGCGACGATTGGAGGGGCGTGAGTTGTGAGTGGCATCCGGGGTCGTGCAGCGACCCGGCTATTGCACCGAGTTAATGCATCGAAATGATCAACGGCGTTTCTTGCGTTGTTTGAACTGGGCCTTGATGCCCTGGGTTTTGGTGGAGCCTTTGGAGCCGAAGCCGGGCATGCCGCTCATGCCGGGCATGGCGTTGGGATCCATTTTGGACATTTCGCGCATGGCTTTCATTTTGCCCATGGCGCCGAGGCCGGACATCTGCTTGGTCATGCGCTGGATCATGTCGAACTGCTTGGTGAGGCGGTTGACATCCGGGGCGGTGGTGCCGGAGCCAGTGGCGATGCGCTTGACGCGCGATTTGTTTTTGTTGAGGACCTCGACATCTTCTCGCTCCTGCGGCGTCATGGAGTGAACGATGCCTTCGAGGCGATCGAGCTGCTTGTCATCGACTTCAACGTTCTTGAGCATGGAGCCGACGCCGGGGAGCAGGCCGAGTAGTTGCTTCATCGGACCCATGCGGCGGATGGAGCGGAGTTGCTTGAGGAAGTCATCCATGGTGAGTTTGCCCGCGGCCATTTTCTCGGCCATTTTCTGGGCGTCTTCTTCACTGACTTCCTGCTGGGCTTTTTCGACGAGGGAGACGACATCGCCCATGCCGAGGATGCGGCTGGCCATGCGCTCGGGGTGGAACTCCTCCAACGCATCGAATTTTTCACCCACGCCGATGAACTTGATGGGAGCGCCGGTGACGTGTTTGACGGAGAGGGCTGCGCCGCCGCGGGTGTCGGAATCAAATTTGGTGAGAATGACGCCATCGATGTTGAGGCGATCATGGAAGGCTTTGGCGGCGTTGACGGCGTCCTGGCCGACCATGGCATCGACGACGAGGAAGAT
Organism: uncultured Isosphaeraceae bacterium; assembly: GCA_964634655.1. GTDB lineage: Bacteria > Planctomycetota > Phycisphaerae > Phycisphaerales > SM1A02 > CAZWJR01. Next base: position 9,606 of record CAZWJR010000026.1, read on the forward strand.
GTGGTGCGGGTGAACGGCGCGGTTGACGGCCTGGAGTTCGCCCATCAGGTCTTCGTTGATGTGGAGACGGCCGGCGGTGTCGAGGATGAGGACATCGGCTTTTTCTTTTTTGGCAGCGGTGAGGGCGCGCTGGCAGACGCCGACTGCGACGCCGACGGCCTTGCCGTATTCAGCGACTTTGTCTTTTTCGCCGTAGAAGAGAACACGAGCATGGCCCTTGGCGTTTTGCTGCACGCCTTCGGTGACGATCTGGAGTTGTTCGACGGCGGCGGGACGCTGGAGATCTGCGGCAGCGACCATGACGGTTTTGCCGCGCTGCTTGAGGTAGGCGGCGAGTTTGCCGCAGGTGGTGGTCTTGCCGGAGCCCTGAAGGCCGCACATCATTATGACGGTGGGAGTGGGATCGACCATCATGATGCCGGATTCAGCGGTGGGGGCCGGGCCCATGAGTTCGATGAGGCGATCGTGAACGATGCCGATCATTTCCTGGCCGGGCTTGAGTGATTTGGTGACATCGCGGCCGAGGGCGTCCTTGAGGACGTCATCGCAGAATTGCTTGGCGACATCGAGGTGGACATCGGCTTCCAGCAGGGCGGTGCGGACATCGCGCATGGCGTCCTGGACGTTGTCCTGGGAGATGCGGCCACGGCCGGCGAGGTTGCGGAAGACGGAGTTGAAGCGATCGGAGAGGTTTTCGAACATGGAACGGGCATTGTAGGGAACCGGCAGCGGAACGAGAGACGATGGGGAATGGGCAATGGATCGCTATCCTCTTCTCATGCGTGCCCTCTCCATTCGCCAACCCTACGCAGAAGAAATCCTGCAAGGCACCCCCCAATCAAGACCATCGAGTACCGCCCCAATCCCACGAAGAAGATGCCGTTCTGTCACTGGCACTTGAAGGATGTTGAACGTCTGGAGTTGCCGATGAAGCCGCACCGCATGCCGCAGGCCCAGTGGTTTGCGCCGTTCAACCTGCCGACGGTTGCGAAGGTGGCGAAGGGAAAGAACAAGGGACCTGCGACGATGAAATTAAGACTCAAGTTGACAGTGCCTTAATCAAGATCGAGAATTTGGCAGACGTGAAGAAGCGGTATCATCCAAGCCGGGCGTATAACACCTTCGAGTTAGTTGCGAAGCGATCCCTGAATCTGTTGTCGCTCCAGAAGGGGATAGACGAGCACCAAGCGGAATCAGCGAGGAGGCTAGACCTGTCCGACCTAAGCAGAGCTGCTGTTGTCATCGCCGTATCCGGGATGGATGCATACTTTGCAGACGTATTCGCCGAGCATGTCGTCCGCTACTTAAAGACACACCGGGCCGATGATCGGCTGATAGCACTCCTTAGCAAAGCAGGGTTCGATAGCCGATTGGCGCTTGAGTGGTTCCCATTGCAGCAACGGTATCGAAAGGTGCGGCTGCTCGTGGAAACATACTTGCGCAACAGAACATTCAATCGCCTCGAGGTAATTGACAAACTGTTCCTTTGTTTTTCGATCGATGATTTGAGCAAGAGTGCCCAAGGCGCGACTGGCAGAAGATCTCTGCGACGTTCGATCAAGACATTGGTTGATCGGAGGAACAGGATCGCACATGAGGGGGACATGAATTCTCGCAACCGACTTCACGCCATTGATCGGGCTGGTGTCCGTCGACATGTGGGGAACATGGTGCATTTCATTGCGTCGTGCGACAAACTGATATGGAGGGTAGTCAGTTGAACATTCCCACCGAGACGAACGTGACAAATGGCGGCGCGACTGGCGATGGGAATCATACCGACGGCCCTTCTCTAGTTCCTCATGAGCGGCGTGAAACGATTGTTATCGAAATTGAGAAAAAGAACCAATCAGACCACACCGCCAATGCCAAGGCAGTGGCGGCAGCAATTGACGGCGTCGTTTCGCTGGTAGAACGGGTGCACCAAGAGTACGAAGCAGATGAGAAGTTTCTAGCCAAAGCGCGGCCATTAGCCGAGGGAAGTCTCCAAATTCCTATCGATCTGATTCTCTACGCTACTAGCGTTGCTCTGATCGAGACGAACTTCTTCGATGTCCTTCGCAGGATATTGAAAGAGTTTTTCGAGGCACGCCTAACGTTTGGCGGCAACAGGATTGAGGTCGAGAATGGGAATGTAATTGTCTTTGAGAACAGCCGCCTGCATGTTGAGGCCCTGACCACAAATATGCTCTCCCCGGAGAGCGAACAGTCGCAAAAGTTTGATCGGGCGTTTGCGGAAATCGACCGGGATGAAGAGGTCAAAGGCGTATCCATCCGGTCCTCCGCGGCCAAGGAGCCGCTTTTGAGGGCAAGCCGTCCCAACTTTCAGAAACTCAAAACTCCTGTGAACGAGCCAGTTCAACCACCCCCTAAACTCAAAACTGACCGCCAAACGCTTATCGTGCGGACTGCATCATTTGATCCGCGTTTGAATTGGAACTTTCGCTGGGCGAAGAGATTCATCAGTGCGACTATTCTGGATGAGAAGTTCATGCGCGACGTCCAAAGCGCGACGGAACTTTTTGGCAACGGGGATACGATGGAGGTGGACCTTCTGCGGGTGGTAAAGCCGGATGGTAGAGAATCTGATTATCGCATCATGCATGTGCACTCCCACGTACATGCACCGAAACAGCCGAACTCCCTTTTTGGCGAATAGCAAATCACGGTAAGGCACTCGAGTAGGCTATCCGCCCGAAACCCGCACGCCATAGCGTTCAAAGTGGGGGCCATCCCCCGGAAATTGTGGGGGGGCCGCCATCTCACTCGTAATCAGTTCCCGCAGGTGCAATAACGCTTCTTCCAGATCGGCGCACTCCACCTCCTGATCGCCCTCCCGACCATTCCGGGGGCGGCGAGTACCACGTCGGCCGCAGTACCCCTCGAATCATCGCCGTGGCCTGCAATTTGGGCTTTTATGGGATTCTTCTGCGCAGCACTTGAATTGACAACTTCCATTTCGCTATCTGGAAGATTCATTTGGCGATGTCCAAGTTTCCAATTGCTATTGGGAAGTTCCCTTTAGCGATGTCCAGGTTTCTCATTGCTATTGGGAAGATTCCCTTCGCGATGTCCAAGTTTCCTATAGCAATGGGGAAGTTTCCCTTCGCGATTGGACACTTTCCCATTGCTATTGGGAGATTCCCAATAGCGAATGGACACTTACACTTGGCTACAGGAACATCGTCCGGAGCGACCGGATAATCTCCCGGAGCGGCTGGAACATTGCACACCGTTCATCGAATTCCTGCCGCAACAATGTCGCATGACTGCGCTTGATTCGCACCGATCCCGGATCGCTTCATACATCACGCCAGTTCGTTGACACATTTCTGCGTGACATGACACCGCACCATCGCCCCTGAATGGGGGGGCCCTCTCCCTTATCCACAGATTGCCGCCGCGAGAGGGAGAAAGGAAAGAATCATCGGTTGCTGAAGATCACCGCTTGCTCTTGAGCCACTTGTGGAGTTTGTCCTTGCTCCATGTATTGAGGCATTGTTTGGCGGTGGGCCAGCCGCGGCGGGCTGTGAGGACGCCGTAGCGGAGTTGGTCGAAATCTATGGCGGAGTGGGCATCGGTGTTGAAGCGATCGGAGAGGTTTTCGAACATGGGGAGCGTGGATTGTAGGGAGGATGCGGCAGTGCGTGTAAAGAGCTGGACCCCAAAGTACGCAGTCACAGGGCGTTTCGCAGGTCTCGCGCGCCGTGCAAAATGCGAACTATTTGAACGGGCCGGATATCGCCGCGATACACGTTGAGGTACGAGTAGACGGGCAAAAACCGCAAAGACTCGTCGACGATGTCGTCTCGTACGTGACCGATGCCCGGACGACGGCCTACGGCACGAATCCCTGTGGCCAAGGCATCAAATACAGTTCTCGCGGCCTGCGCATTGCGTTGCGCGACAAACTCAACGATTTGCCTGATATCGTCTCGTGCCTGCGGCGTGATGCGATAACGCTTCATCCGGTCTTACGTCGGCGCTTTTTGAAAAGGGAGTCTTCGAGGTCCGCTAAGACCTCTTCGCCATCAAGCAATTGGCCGCGACGGGCTTGCTCCAGCCCCTTCTCGATGGCCTTTCGGAGTGAGTTTCGAGCGGTGTCGCGTTCTTGCAGAAGGCGAAGACTTTCGCGCACGACCTCACTAGCGGATGTGTACTTGCCCGAAGCCACTCGCTTGTTGACATAACGACTCAACTTCGGAGTAATGGATATGTTCATCGTCGTTCTGGATGCCATGAATGAATAGTATGGAGTTGTGACACAATGTGTCAAAGTCAGAGATCGACTTCTTCCTGCAATCGGTACTCGAGTACAAGATCCTCTGGAATCGTGTAAATCGGAACCTTTGACCGATTTAGGCATTCCTCACAAAAGATGCATATCTGTTTGATTGTCGTATCCTCCGGAAAGCGGTAGATGTGTGGCACCCATGTTGCCACGAACCACCGTGAATTTCTCATGGTGACCCAAAAACTATTGCCGTGCAAATTCCCGTCTGAGGACTGATGCGAGGCGCAGACAAGACGTTCCGATCCGTTACCCAGTGGCTGGCGAGAATAGAAGAATCCTGCGTTGGTGAGTGACTGTTGAATGGGAGAAAAAGCATCCACGGTTCACCGTTTGGCTTTCAACCACTTCATCAACTTCGCATTTGTCCAAGTGTTGAGGCATTGTTTGGCGGTGAGCCAGCCGCGCCTGGCCGTCAGGATGCCGTAGCGGAGTTGGTCGAAATCTATGGCGGAGTGGGCATCGGTGTTGATGGCGATCAGGCAGCCCGATGTATCTGACTTGTGGCTGCTGCCGGAAACGCTCTCACCCCTAGCCCCTCTCCCAGAGGGAGAGGGGGAATAGTTGACGGCGGCGCGGACGTGGGTATCGCGGAGGTCGAGACGCCAGGAGTTGGCGTTAATTTCGAGGGCGGTGTTGTGTTCGACGGCGGCTTCGATGAGTTTGTGGATGTCTGGGGAGAGGCCTTCGCGGCGACCGATGAGGCGGCCGGTGGGGTGGCCGATGATGTGAACGAGGGGATGGCGAATAGCGGCGAGGAGGCGGGCGGTGGCTTTGGCTGGCTCTTGTTTGAGTGAAGCGTGGGGTGAGGCGATGACGATATCTAGTTGTGCGAGCAGATCGTCTTCGTAATCGAGGCTGCCATCGACGTGGATATCGACTTCGCTGCCGGCGAGGATGGTGATGCCTTTGGTTTTGGCGGCGGCTTCGCGGATGGCGGCGATGTGTTTTTTCAGGCGATCGGGTGAGAGGCCGTTGGCTTGGACGCTGGATTTGGAGTGATCGGTGATGGCGATGGTGTGGTAGCCACGGGATTTTGCTTCGTGTACGAGTTGATCAATGGAGAGGCGGCCATCGGATGCGGTGGTGTGGGCGTGGAGTTCGGCTTTGATATCGGTGAGTTCGATGAGTTGGGGGATTTCGGAATCGAATTCGCCACTGGCTTCGCGGATTTCGGGTGGGATGAAAGGAAGGCCGAGGGCTTTGTAGACGGATTCCTCGGTCTTGGATGCTTTGGGTTTGATGTTGCGCTCGTGGGGGCGCGGCTGACCATCATCGGGGTAGAGGCCATATTCGTTGAGTGTGAGTTTCTTTTTCTGGGCGCGCTCACGGAGGACGATGTTGTGGGCCTTGGAGCCGGTGAAGTAGAGCCAGGCTGCGCCGAAGGATTCTTCGGGGACGATGCGGAGATCGATCTGCATGCCATCATCGATGCGGATGGAGGATTTGGTTTCGCCATGGGCGAGAATTTTTTCGACCATCGCCATGTTGGTGAAGGTTTTGGAGAGCAGATCGGGATTGGCGGTCACGGCGAGAAGATCGATATCGCCGATGGTTTCCATGCCGCGACGGAGTGAACCGGCGTAGACGATCTTCTTGACGCCTTTGACCTTGGTGAGAGTTTCAATGAGGGTTTCCGCAATGGGAAGGGCATCGCCGATGCGGGTGCGCTCGGATGCTTTATCGACAAATTCGAGGGAGGCGGAAATGTTGGCGAGTGTTTTCTCGCCCATTTTGGGAAGGTCTTTGAGCTCGCCGGAGGCTAGTTTTTTCTTGAGTGAATCAAGATCGGTGACGCCGGCGTTTTCCCAGAGGATTTTGACGGTCTTGGGGCCGACGCCGGGGATGTTGAGAAGTTGAATGAGGCCGGGCGGAATTTTGGCGAGGAGTTCTGCGTGATCTTTCATCGCGCCGGTCTGGCAGAACTCCATGATGCGTTTGGCGGTGCCTTCGCCGATGCCTTCGATGGCGAGGAGTTTCTTTTTGTCATCAGCGAGTGTTGCGACATCGACGGTGAGATCGCCGATGATGCGGGATGCGTTGCGGAAAGCGTTGGTGCGAAAGGAATCGGCGCCGATGATTTCGAGCACGGCGGCCATTTCGGAGAAGATGCGGGCCAAATCAACATTCGCTGACATGGCCGAAGTTTATCCAAGCGGCTGGTGATTTGCCGAGATGCGAAGCGGGCGGCACTATTCCGGCAGCTTTGGGGAATCGGGCTTTCGATCGGTTTTTTCCACGGAGAATTGCACGGTTCGCTGCAATTTTGAAGGTGAACCATCGGCGGCGGGGAGCACATCGACGGGTTTTCCATCAATCTCCGCCCAACCGCAGATCATGGTGTCGATCTTGCCGGCCTTCGCGTGGGGAGTCAATTCAAAACTGCGGCCATCCCAGAGCCAAACACGAGTCGCGCTCAAGGAAACCCAGCGATTGGGGTACGACTCCTCCACACCATCGGCAGCAACAATGTCTGTTGGAACCCAGCCTGCGCCGGGAACGAAGAACTCAACCCAGCATCGATAACCGGGGTCGTAACTTGGACCGATTTTGGCATCGAGCAGGCGATATCCGTATTGGATGCGAGCGGGCACATTGCGAGCGCGGGCCAAGGCAACGAAGAGCGAGTGCATGTCGGAGCAGCAGCCGCCGCCGTGATCCAGACAATCGGCTGCGGAGCCGCGACCGCATTTGGGTTTGGAGGGGTCCTTGGAGTAGTGATCAGCCAAATCTGCGACGGCTTGAAGAAGAGCGGTGGCCTGCCGGGCGGTATCGCGTTCATCGCCGCAAATTTTGTCAGCCAAATCCTGAATTCGTTTGTCCACGGACATGAGCGGCGATTGCTTGTTCAATGCTGCTTCAAATTGTTCTGGCTGTATGGTGGCACCGGCGCTGGCGTCTCCCAGAGGAAAGTGGACGCCCTGACGTTCAACAGTGTATTGAACGACGATGGCGGTTTTTTCGGTTTTGGGATTGTTCAGTTCGACGTACACAAAATCGCCACGGCCTTGTTCCTGTCGAATGATTTTCCAAGCGCCGGGTGCTGAAACGACGTTGCGATCCAGGACGCGCTGCCAGGGAGCATCGGAGGGAATCGGCACCCACAATCGCACATTCTTCGCATCGCTGGGAATGCCATTGAGCGTTACGGTTTGTGTGACATTGACGGTGCGAGTTTCGAGGATTTCCGGTCGGATGATTTGCGGGGTGTCGCTGCAGAAGCAAGCGATCAGGATGAGGGGTATGAGTTTCATGAAGTAAAGGATTCCTTGTAGGAAAATGATGGCGCGAATGTGTCATCAGTCAAGGAAGATGACCGGAATAAATCGGCTGAACTGTCAGGCGACATCGCCCAAGCCGAGTGTTTCGCCATATTTTTTCAGGAGGCGTTTGCGGAGGAGGGCGTCGCGTTCGCCGGCAAGTGTTGGGTTTTTGGCGATCCATGATTGTGCATCGCGGCGGGCCATGCGGAGGAGAGCGAGATCGCGGGGGAGATCTGCGATCTGGAAGGGAGCGACGCCGGATTGGCGTGCGCCGAAGAGTTCGCCGGGGCCGCGGATTTCGAGGTCTTTTTCTGCGATCGCGAAGCCGTCGTTGGTGGCGACGATGGCTTCGATGCGTGCCTTGCCATCATCGGTGGTGGGATCTGCGATGAGGACGCAGAGGGAGCGTTTTTCGCCACGGCCGACACGGCCACGGAGTTGGTGGAGTTGAGCCAAACCGAAACGATCGGCTTGTTCGATGACCATGACGGAGGCGTTGGGGACATCGACGCCGACTTCGATAACGGTGGTGGCGATGAGGGCATCGATTTTGCCGGCGCGAAAGTCGAGCATGATCTGTTCGCGTTCTTCCCGTTTGACACGACCATGCATGGCTAGGAGGCGTTTGTCGGCGAGGGGGCCTTTTGCGAGCCAGTCCATGTGGGATTTGACGGCTTTGAGGCCGCTCTCTGATTCATCGATGACGGGGACGACGATGTAGGCTTGTTCGCCGCCGTCGATGCGCTTGGCGACGTAATCGTAGACTTCCTGCGACTTGGCTTGCGAGACGCATTTGGTGATGATGGGTTTGCGGCCGGGCGGCATGCCTTTGATGGTGGAGATGTCGAGATCGCCAAAGATCGTCAGCGACATGGTGCGCGGAATGGGCGTGGCGGTCATGACGAGGATGTGCGGGGAGGAATCCGCATCGTTTGACTTGGCGCGGAGGTGAGCTCGCTGATGGACGCCGAAACGGTGCTGTTCATCAATGACGGCCACGGCGAGATCTTTGAAGGTGACGGATTCTGTGAGGAGAGCGTGTGTGCCGATGAGGATGTCGATTTCGCCGGCTTGCAGGCGTTTGTGAAGATCGCGGCGGGCGGCAAGCTTGAGGGAACCGGTGAGCAGTTCGATTCTGACGCGCGCGCCTTTGAGGATTTGCGAAATGGAGGCGAAGTGCTGTTCTGCGAGGAGTTCCGTAGGGGCCATGAGCGCGGCTTGTTGTTTGGAAGCGACAGCCATGAGCATTGCGTAGAGGGCGACGACGGTTTTGCCTGCACCGACATCGCCTTGCACGAGGCGGTTCATGGGCGTGGTCTTGCGGAGATCGGCGATGATTTCCTTGACGACGGAATCCTGGCCGGGTGTGAACTTGAACGGGATGCGAGCGCGGATGTGCTGATCGATTTTGGTCGTGTGTTTGAGAGCGGGGGCGTGAAGGGTTCGCTGGCGGTGATGCCGCTTGAGCATGACGCCGAGTTGGAGCATGAAGAGTTCATCAAAGGCGAGACGACGGCGGCCGGTTTTGATTTCGTCCTCGTTGCGCGGCCGGTGGATCATGCGGTAGGCATCTGCGAGCGCGGGCAATGCGGCTTTGCGGCGGTATTCAGGCGGGAGGTGGTCCTGCAACAGGGCGAGGAATGAATCGAGGGACGAGTCGATCGCTTGCTGAATGATGGAGGAGGGGAGGGATTCTGTGGCGGGATAGATGGGAAGGTGGCGTTCGTTGCGGCGGGACTTGGCGAGGTCATCGCGGGAAGTGGATTGACGATTGACGATTGACGATTGACGATTTTCACCAGGAGCGGAGTTGGGTTTTTCGGGCGAAGATTGTGATTCTTCGGCGGGTTGCCATTTTGGGTTGACCATCTCGATGTAATCGCCGTGGCGTTTGGCTTTGCCGGAGACGATGATGCGCATGCCGGGATGGAGTTTGCCTTTCATCCAGGGTGCATTGAACCATGAGAGTTTGCTGGTCCCCGTGCCGTCGAAAAGTGTGGCGGTGTAGGGAGTACGGCGATTGCCGGGCATGGGGGCGCGGACGGCGCCGACTTCGCCACGGACGGCGATGTTGGCTTCGGCGCCGTGATTGGGGCCGATGACGCTGGCGGCGATGACGATGGTTTGCTCGGCGAGTTCGTGTTCATAACGCAGGGGCAGATGGGTGATGAGGTCTGCGACGCCACGGATGCCGAGTTTGCGGAATGCGGCGGCGCGTTTGGGGCCGACGCCGGGGACATCGGCGATGCTGGTGGTGAGCGTGATTGCCGACATGGCTGGAGCGGCGGTCATGGCGATTTTGAATGGTATCATTCGGTGATGGCTCGTTCGCTGTTTGATCCATCCAAGGCGGCTGGGGCGGCGGGGAGTGCGCCTTCGGCAGGGGCGCAGCAACTGACGGTGACGCAGGCGGTGAATTTGATCAAGGAGACGCTGGAGCAGCGCATGCCTTCGCCGTTGCGGGTGGTGGGTGAGGTGAGCAATCTGAAGACGGCGAACCACTGGTATTTTTCATTGAAGGATGCGGATGCGGTTTTGCATTGTGTGGCGTGGGCGACGGCGGCGCGGAAGTTCAAGTGCTCGCCGAGGGATGGGGATCAGATTGTGGCTACGGGGCATATCAGCCATTTTGGGCCACAGGGAAAGACGCAGTTGTATGTGACGGATGTGCAGCCGGTGGGAGCGGGTGCGCTGGAGATGAAGTTCCGTGCGTTGTGCGATGAGTTGCGCGGGTTGGGCTATGTTGAGGAGGAGCGGACAAAGGCGTTGCCGATTTTTCAGCGGCGGAGTGCGGTGAGTACTGC
>CAZWJR010000027.1:0-19435 GCA_964634655.1 uncultured Isosphaeraceae bacterium
AAGGTTTCGCCTTCGGAGCCGTCGGGATTGATGATTTGGTAAACATACGTGGGCATGAGATCACTTATTTTTGCGGCGGCAAGATGGATTGATGCTTGTAACGAAGCAACACGTAAACTCCAAATCCGAGCCACAACGCATTTGTCACTATCAGCAGCAACAACATTGTCGACAAATTTGCTTGTTCGGATCGAATGATTGCGTCGCCAAGTTCTCTCGTCAATATTTCTTGAAAAGCTTCGTGATTCCTATCGACCGTACCCACACTTGCCACCGTTCGAAAGAAAATGGCAAAACCAACGGCACCAACTGCAATCAACGACATGATTATGTAGCAAGCCAAAATGCGCTTCATGGAGCCCACGACATCATTTCGACTGACCGTTTCCGCGCGAGGGTGGTCCATTCGGCAGTGGCTCGATGTGCGTCACATGACGGATATCCGCATGAATGGATCGCTTGGGAACGCCACTGTCGTCGGGGTCTTGGCCGATGTACATCGTGGTCATGGCCATCCCAGCGTGCCACGGCTTAAGAATCTCATATGAATCACCGTTGGACATATGAATCCGCAGCGGTTGAAACGGGTAGCGATCCAGAAGTTTGGCAATGTCATTCGGGGCCATGAATATCTTGATTATACGCTGGGACTGGTCACGACACTCAATAGCCTGCCGGAGCTCCGCCTTTTCTTGGATCGCTTGCGGCGCGTATGCCCTGGGGGGTGAATTGGATCATTTGTACCTGGCCAACGGCGGCGATGGAACCGGTCTTGTGGCCACGGGATTCGAGTTCGCGGCGGGTCCAGTCGCTGACGCAGCCATCCTCAAATTGCAGCACATTGGGCATCCATTGGTGATGGAAGCGGCGCTCGCTGACGGCCTCGGCGGGTGTGAGATCGAAGAGCAGGCAATTGAGGATGGATTGGGTGGTGCCGGTGATGATGCGCGGCCCGCCGGAGGCGCCTGCGATGAGGGCTGCCTTGCCATCCTTGACCATGATGGTGGGCGACATGCTGCTCAATGGCCGCTTGCCGGGCGCCGGGAGATTACGATCGGACTGGGTGAGACCGAAGGCGTTGGGCTGATTGGGAATGGTGGTGAAGTCATCAATTTCGTTGTTGAGGACGAAGCCGAAGCCGGGCACGGTGACGAGCGAGCCGTAGTTGAGGTTGATGGTTTCGGTGCAAGCGACGGCCATACCGGTGGAGTCGATGACGCAGAAGTGGCTAGTGCCGGAGTCGTTGGTGAGCGGCTCGGCGGAGCCGTAGGCTTGCGGTTCCAGAGTGCTGTTCATGGAGATGGAGGCGGCGAGTTTATCGAGGTACGCAGGCGAGGTGAGTTGTTCGACGGGAACTTTCACAAAATCCGGATCAGCCAGCCAGCGGGAACGATCGGCGAAAGCGTGCTTCATGGCTTCTGCCAATTGGTGAACGTATTGCGGGCTGGTGTTCTTGAGGCCGTGAAAGTCGTCCCAGCGACGTTCAAGAATGCCAAAGATCTGTTGCATGGCGATCCCGCCACTGGAGGGCGGAGGCATGGAGAGAAGTTGGTATTCACGGAAGCGACCGATGAGCGGCTTGGTTTCACTGACTTTGAAGTCGTTGAGATCGCTCATGGTGAGCGGGCCGCCGTGGGTGTGCATGGAGGCAAAGATGGCGTGGCCGATTTCGCCTTTGTAGAAGGCATCGGGGCCTTTTTCTGCGATAAGCCGGAGGGCCTTGGCTTGTTGCGGCTGCTTGATGATGGAACCAATTTCGACCTTGCCGGAGAGGCAGAGGTCCTGCCAGATAGGTGCGGCGATCTTCATCAGGTCCGGGTTTTTGTCGAGTTCATTTTTGAGTTCATTGGCGGCGGCGACGAAGTTGGCATCTGCGGGAACGCCTTGTTCTGCAGCACGAATAGCGGGTTGAAGAACGGTGGCGAGATCGAGCGTGCCATAGTGTTGGAGGGCGTGGGCAAGACCGGCGACGGTGCCGGGCACAGCAACGGCGTGGTGGCCAAAGCGGCTGGCAGCGGGATCGTTTAGTTTTTCAAAATAATCCGGCCTAACGGCGGCAGGTGCGGTTTCACGATAGTTGATGGCAATGGCGTGCGGTTCCGAACCGTTGGCGGCGGGGATGTAGATGAGCATGAATCCCCCACCGCCGATGCCGCAGGAATAGGGGCGGACGACGGAGAGGCAGAAACTGGTGGCGACGGCGGCATCGACGGCGTTGCCGCCTCGACGCAGCATCTCAAGACCGGCAAGGGATGCGACGGGATGATCGGCGGCGACGGCGGCGTGTTGGAAGGGCGGGGTTTCTTCAGCAACGCTTTGGCGTTGCGGGCCGGCGCAGCCGCACAAGGCGATTGCAGACACAAGCAGTATGAGACGGGTGAATCTCATGGATGATTCTTGAGATGGCAAGTTTGCGCGAACCGGAAACCACCGCCGTCTTGAGCAACTGCTGGCAGACGTTGCCAAAAAATTCGCAAGTGAATTCATGCCAACAGATTACTTGCTACTGCCAAAATCGCACCATGGCTGACCAGCCTCGTTGTAGGACACGGGGGTTACGGTGCCGGGCAGATCAATGTCGAATTGGTAATAACGATGACAATCGCAGCCGTCGAAGCAATCCCAGAAGCCGTCATCGACATTCCATTGCCAGGTTCCGCCGGGCGGATTTTGGAAGGTCCAGAAATTTTCGCCGCCGAAAATGCCATTGGGTTCGGCGTAGGTCACGGCACCGCTGCTCATGTAGGCCTGTGCAAGAGCCGGGATATTGCTCTTTCCCGCAAAAGTAAGGGTGTACCAAGTGCTGAAGAGAGGCTGAATACTCGTGACCTGATAGAACCTGTTGAGACACAGGTAATCCTGATTGAGGGGGTTGCTGACGGAAACGAGAAGTTGATTAGGCACCCACGCCATGCTGTGCTGCTGGGTGACAAGGGCTGGGGTGTTGGCACGGATGAGGCCAAGATCGCGATCAATTCGGTCATAGAGAGATTGCGGCAGCGTGAGCGGGCCCGCCGGGCCGAGAGATTCCAGGCCGATTTGTTGGGCTTCGGCGTTGGCATAGACGGTGCCGTAGTTGAAGAGGCACGGTCCCCAGGCGTTGATCACCGCCAGGAGGTCCAGGACGTTGACGCTGCCATCTCCGTTGACATCGTTGGGATTGCCGGAAGTGCCCCATGCGTTGATGACGCTAAGCAGGTCGCCGACATTGACGGCCCCGCTGCAATCGATATCGGGCGGACACGGACGTGCGGCCGTGGCAATGGACTGGCTCAAGCCAAGGACTACTGCGGCTATCGCAGGAAAAATGCGGTTTGGTGACATGAAAGTGCTCCTGTTCCTGGGTTCCCTCGCATCATCAATCATAACTCGGAAATTGGCCGGACGACGGTTTTTTTCAGGAGTGCTCAAGCGTGATGGGCGTGGGTTCGATGTTGGGGCAGCCATTTGCGCGTGCAAGATGCCCGCGCTCCCCAGGCGCTGTGGAATCCGATTCTGATTCGCCGAGGTATTCACAGTCGAATTGGAAGCCGGGACCGATTGACCTCGGTATGATCCTTCGCGATGGAATCCGCACGACGCCTCTTATGAAGATCACGATCATCACCCATCTTCAGAAGGAACAGAAGGAACGGAGCTACGACAAGGTTGTCGATCAGGTGGCAGCCGCGCTTCGAGAGAACGGGCATGAGGTGGACATCTTCGGCGTTCACAACGACACGCGCAAGTTGATTGACGGTTTGGAAGAGCGCAAGCCGGACCTGGTCTTCAACCTGATGGAGACATTCGGCAAGACGCAACTGGGAGCGGTGGGTGTGGTGGGACTGCTGGATTTGCTCGGCGTGCCGTACACCGGTGTGGGGCCTGGAGAGATGTTTCTACAAGAGGATAAATCGATCACGAAGAAACTGCTGGCGTTTGAACAAATCGCGTTTCCTGATTTTGCAGTCTTCTCTGTGGATAAGGATCTGGAAACGGGCGGCAACTTGCACTTTCCTCTGTTTGTGAAGCCGCTGCGGATGGATGCCTCGATCGGAATCAACGGCAAATCAGTTGTGCACAGCACAAAAGAATTGATGCAGCGTGTGTCGGCGATCCACAAATTGAAGGATTCCGCACTGGTGGAGGAGTTCATTGAAGGGCGCGAGTTTTTTGTGAGCGTGCTGGGGAATCAATCGCCCAAGGCACTGCCAGCGATTGAGGTGGACTTTTCCGGATTGCCCGAGGGAGTGCCGCACGTGCTGGACTCCAAGGCGAAGTGGGACAAAAACAGCCCGCAGTACAAGGGGACGAAATCGGTTTTCCCGACGGATCTTTCAGATGAGTTGGTTGCGAAGCTCGGGCAGGTGGCGGTCAGCACCTATCGGGCGCTGAAGGTGCGCGACTATGGCCGGGTTGATCTGCGAATGTCTGCCACGGGACAGATTTATGTGCTGGAGGTGAACGCCAGTTGCTATCTGGATCAGGAAAGTGAGTTCGCCATGGCGGCGGCGAAAGCAGGCATTACTTACCCGCAACTGGTGCAACAGATCGCAGAGTTAGCGCTGGAGCGGCAGCGGGCGCGATAACCGATCTATGGCAGATACGTTCCGCGGTGAACATGATTCATCGCAAGCGCTGTTACAAGCGTGGTGATGGCCAGAGCGGCATCGGCCTCCAGATTTTCCGGATAAACCTGCTTGAGTTGGTCGGCACGTTCGGCCAGATAGCGGACGAGCGGTCGGGTTCTCTCCGGGAAGTGGCCCGTCCAGCGGAATACATTGGCCACAAGATCACGCTCCATGCGTCGGATCAGGGCTGCGGCAGGCTTGCGGGGAGAAGTTGAGGGCGGATCGTCCGGTCCCAGGTCTTCAAAAATAGCGGTAATCGCACCTTCCAGTCCCGGCGGCAGGCCATCATCGCCAATACGGATACCGCTGTAGTAGTCGTGGACGGTGTAGGTAAGATCGGCGACATCCTCATCGCGCTCTTCGGACTTTACCGGCGGCTCGCGATCGCGCAGTTCATTTATCACGCGGTCGCAATACTCCAGTTTTGCCAGTGCGGTTGGCCATTTGTCATAGTCCTTGCGCCAGTCGTGGCCGGGCGTCATCCAGACGGCAAGGGTTTCCGCCCAGTCTTCATCGGGATGCTTTTGGGCATACCAGCCCGGCAGATGCCGGACGAAGCGGCGACTGAACGGCTGGGGCTTGTAATCTTCAATGTATGGCTGGGTAATGGAGCCAAAGAGTTTGACCCACTCCTCCTGTTCGTAGAGTTTGAAGGCATAGTTGATGACGTGGCCCATCTCATGCCGGAGATATCGCAAAATGTCAGCCCGGCTGACGCCTTCGATGTGCCCCACTTTCTCCGCCTGAATTGCTTCCAATTCCGGCTTGGCCAGATAGAAGGGTAATGCGATGCTGATGGTTCCAAAGGCGACGCCCCATTCGGTGGAAAGGTAGAAACGCGGCCGCAGTTTGGTCAGACCGATGGCAGTGAGTTCGGACTGGAACTCCTGAATGATCGATTCCAACTGGGTGCCAGTGATCTGCAGACCCAAGTCGCGGATGTGGGTGGTCCGCAGGCTGGATTCCTGAAACGCAGGCTCTGAAGGTGGATTTGGAGGCTCGATCCTGTTCATGAGACTGGCATTTCCGGCTGGATCATCAAGTTGGACTTGTGTAGCATAGGATTGTCGGATCAGTGCATCCGGCGGCGTGCCGGACACAAGGGGAACGAGCCTTTTGACCACAGCCAAAATGCATCAATCAGGCCTCCAAGACGCAGCAGCCCTCTCGGGTGAAGGTCTGATAACCGGTGGAGTCCTCGCGCGCGCAGAAGCCGAGAAGAAGGCACCGGTGAAGAAAACAAGGTTTCAGCGGTTTGAAGCGTTCGTCAGCAAATTGAGCACGCGGAACAATTTTTGGCACAAAGTGTGCTCGCTCATCTGGCTGCCATATGCGTTCCGGTCCGGAATCACCATGAAGCGGCTGGACTCGCGCCGGTTTGCGGCGGTGCTACCGTTCAAGCGGATCAATCGCAACTGGTACAACGCCATGGCGGGCGCGGCGCTGCTGGGGAATTCCGAAGTGGCGGCGGGCATGTATTTGTTCTCTGAATGCGGGACCGATTACATCGTGGTCTGCAAGGACATGAAGTACCGGTTCCTGCGGCCCTGCCTGGGCACTGCGGTGTATCACATTGTGAGCACGGAGGATTTGAAGGAGAAGATCGCAGCGGGCGGCGAATTCAACATCATGCTGGAGATGGAGATTCGCCAGCAGTTGCGCAAGAAAGGCAAGGAATTGCGAGTGGGCAAATGTGAAATCACATTCCACTGCACACCGAAGACGATGCTGGAAGACAGGAAGAAACGCTCCAAGACGTAACGCACGAGCGGGCCCGCTGTGTTCTGGGCCCGGCGTGCCCCATCCACTCCATCATGCGTGTGCTGCTGTCAATCTGTTGGGGTGTGTTCTGCGCGTGCAGTTGGACGTGGTGCATCGGCATGTTCCTGCCGAGGATCATGATCGAGCGATATGGCTGGTGGGGGTTTTTGGTGTTTGCGGTGCCGAATGTGGTTGGGTGTACGGCGTTTGGTTACTTGGTAAGAAACCGAGCGAGAAGCGAGGCAATGGTTCTGCGGCACGGGGCGGCGATGACGTGGTTCAGCATTGTCACCGTGGCGTATCACGTTTTTTTCATCACCTATGTACTCAATTTCGTGGCACCAAAACTTGAAGGCGACTTGACGCCGATGGCGGTCGCTGCGTCTGTGCTGGGACTGGGAATCGTTTTCAGTTTCCTGAACAATCGGGATTGGCTGGTGTTGGCGGTCTGTGTTTATGCAATCTCGATCGCGGCGTTTGTGGTGGTTGGGGTTGAGCCACTTCGTGATGTGAGATGGTCGGGGATGATGGATCAGAAGGAACTGTTGTGGCTGATGCCGGTAATGGTTTTCGGGTTTGTGCTGTGTCCGTATCTGGATTTGACGTTTCACCGGGCCATTCAACATTCGCCGAGCAAGCATGCTTTCGGTGTGTTTGGAGTGACGTTTGCGGTGATGATTGTGCTGACTGTGGCTATGTGGTATTCATCGGGGGTTCGGAGTGGTGCGGCGGTTTCCGGGTGGCTGGGCCTGGTGATGGGACACATCCTTGCGCAAAGCATTTTCACTGTTGGCGCGCACTTGCGTGAGATTCGCTTAAAAGCAAAGCCCACCTGGCGAATGCGCGTCCCACTAATTGTGCTGGCTCCACTATTGGCGGCCCCGCTTCTGCTCGTCACCCGTTGGGTTACGGACTCCAGCCGAATTGGGGAAGACATCTACATCGGGTTTCTGATGCTGTATGGATCGCTGTTTCCGATTTGGTTTTTGTGGAAGGCGATTGTGCGCAGCGGAAATGAAAACCCCCGGCCATTGGCCGGGGGCTAAGTGATTGTGGGTTTTGTTTTTCGTTCGCCTCGTTGGCGCGGCGGCCTGAAAGGCGATGAGAGTGTTTTGATCAGGCGCGTTTGCCGCAGCATTGTTTGAACTTCTTGCCACTACCGCAGGGACACGGTTCGTTGCGGCCGACGGTGGCGACGGCGCGGGCGGGTTGCTTTTTCTGGCGGTGCGGTGCATCGCCTTGAGAGCCGGAGCCGGCACGTTCAGCAACTTCCAGATCGCGGCGCTGGGCGGCGGTTCCCATGTTTGAAGCCGCGGCGGCTGCAATCGCAGGTTGGGCTGGCTGAACCGGCCGTGGCGGCGCGATGTTGGCCTGCACGTTGGCGCCGGTCGTACCGGTGACGGTCCCGCCGGTGCCTTCGGCCTGCGGAGGCGGCGGTGCAGGACGCGCGATCTGCGGAGTGATCTTGGCCTTGAAAATCAAGTCCGTCACCTTGTCGCGGATGGAGACGTTCATATCCTCGAACATCTTTGCACCTTCGCGCTTGTACTCAATGCGGGGATCGCGCTGGCTGAAGGAACGGAAGCCGATGGATTCCTTCAATTGATCCATGGAGTACAGATGATCCTTCCAAGTCTGGTCCACGATCTGCAGAAGCACCCAGCGTTCAAAATGCGCGAGTTCCAGCCGCAACATGAATGCGATTTTTTCCTCGATGATGGTTTTGGGATCATCGATCGCACGCTGGCGTTCTTCCGGGGTCATGGTCATGCCAAGGTTCGTCCGCACCCAGGTTTCAAGTTGATCGGGCTTGCCGCCGTCCGTGGCCATGAGGGCGCGTTCCGCTCGCTCGCTGATGCGGGACTCATCCCACTTCTTCGCCTCTTCAACAAGCATGGCGTGAAGTTCGTTGGGGTTGGTGGAAGGAAGGGAGTTCGGCTGCCAATCAAGTTCATAACGCATGCGCGCCCAGGCGCAGAATTGCTCAATGGCCTGCTGCGGGTTGTGCTGCATGCCCGCGCCGGTCATATCGAGTGCGAACTCAATGGGGTAGTTGATTTCACGACGAGCGTAGGTTTCACGGGCCTTGTCCAGAAGGGCAGAAACGGCATCGTCCGGGCTCTCGTAGGCGGCAAGTTCCTCGGCCTTGATCTCACAGCCGAACTTGTTGGCGGCCCACTCGGCCAACTTCGCTGCTCCGTAGTTGGGAACAATGTATTGATCGAGCGGGGAAAGGTCCGCATCATCAACCTGCTTTGACGCCGCGGTTTCAAGCCGTTTGATGATTTCCGGCTTGGAGAGTTTCTCCAATTCCGAAGCGGTGACGGAGGTCTTGAAATTGGCGTTGGCCCAATCGGCCAGACCCTTGAAGTCCCACTCGGTTTCGTCGGCTTCAACGAGTTTGCCCTTGCCCAGTTCAATGTCGCCGGGCAGGTATTCACCGATGGTGACGCGAATCATGCTGCAGGCTTCTTCCTTGGCATCGTTGATGAGCAGACGGTGGAGTTGCTCGCGATCCTTGCCGCGGAGGCGTTCGGGTTCGATGGCAGCGCCAAGGTTCGAACGCACCCATTCCGCAATGCACTTGGAGGCGTACAACTTATCCAGATACGTATCAGCAGCATCGCGCACGGAATCGTCGATGTATTCAAAGATCAATTCCTTGACGTTGCGACCCTCGAGCACGCCCTGTCGCATGTCGTAGAAGGCGTGGCGCTGATGGTCCATCACCTCGTCATACTCGAGAATGTTCTTGCGGATAAGGAAGTTGCGCTCTTCCACCTTTCGCTGGGCGCGGCCGACGGATTTGGTGAGCATGGGATGCTCAATGGCATCGCCTTCCTTCATGCCCAGACGGCTAAGGACTTTGAGCGTTGTGGGACCAGCAAACATCTTCATCAGATCATCTTCCAGCGACAGGAAGAAGCGAGTGGAACCGTTGTCACCCTGCCGACCGGAGCGGCCACGCAATTGATTATCAATACGGCGAGACTCGTGGCGTTCGGTCCCGATGACGTGGAGGCCGCCGAGATCAGCCACATCCTTGAACATGCGGAGGCGATGAAGGATAAAGCCGCCGGAGCCATCGAGCGCGGTGAGCAATTGGGCCTCGTTCATTGACTCGGCTTTTTCTGATGTGCCCCAACAATGGTGGGTGTACCAGTTGCGGAGCAGCGCAAGGCGAATGTCATCATCCGACATGTTCTGCACATCGCCCTTGCTCATGCCAAGTTCCTTGACGGCCATGTGGCGATAGACGGCGGCGACGATCTTGTCCTCCGGCATGTCCGGCGTGACGGAACCCGGACAAATGCCACGACGCTTCCAGTGCTCAATCAACTGCTCGGGAGTGAAGGAGCCAAGTTTGATATCCGTACCACGACCAGCCATGTTCGTGGCGATCATGACCGCGCCAAGTTGACCGGCGCTAAGAATGATGTCTGCTTCTCGCTCGTGCTGCTTGGCGTTGAGGACCTCGTGCTTGACGCTGTGCTTGCGCGTCAACATGTCGCTTAGCATTTCCGACTTTTCAACGCTTGTGGTGCCGACGAGGACGGGCCGGCCGACATCGTGGAAGGACTTGATCTCATCGACGATCGCCTGCCACTTGTCCTTGACAGCAATAAACACCAGATCGTTGCGATCGGTGCGGATCACGGGGACGTTGGTGGGAATGGCGATGACATCGAGCTTGTAGATTTCATAGAACTCGGTGGCTTCGGTATCAGCGGTGCCGGTCATTCCCGCCAGACGCTTGTAGAGTTTGTAGAAATTCTGAATGGTGATGGTGGCCATGGTCTGCGTTTCCTGCTTGATGGGAACGCCTTCCTTGGCTTCCACAGCCTGATGCAGACCATCGGACCACTGCCGACCGATCATCTTGCGGCCGGTGTTCTGATCGACGATCACAACGCTCTGCTGACCATCCTCATCGGGTGCGACGACGTAATCACGATCACGCTGGTACACCGTGTGAGCGCGAATGGCCTGTTCAAGCAAGTGCGGCAGATCGACGTTGTCACCGACATAGAACGAACCAAGACCCGCATTTCGCTGGGCTTCGGTGATGCCTTCGTGGGTGAGGGTCGCTTTCTTCTTGTCCAATTCCACTTCGTAGAACTGGGTGAACCGATCGCGTTCGTGCTCCAATTTGGGCAGGCGAATACGGGCTTCCTTGAGTTTCTGTTGCAGGTCAGCAATCTTGTCCTTGTCACGGGCGTTGCGGATATCGCCTTCCAAGCCGGAGACTTCGACCTTGGCTGACTGGACTTTCTGATCAGCAGCGTTCCAGTCTTTCTGCTTTTCCTGAAGATGCCGCGCGAGTTTGTCGGCCAGTGCGTAGCGAGGTGCGTGATCGTGTGCCGGGCCGGAGATGATCAGCGGCGTGCGTGCTTCATCGATGAGGATGGAATCGACTTCATCGACGATGGCAATATCGCGGTGCTTTTGAACCTGTTCCTGCGCGGAGAGCTTCATGTTGTCGCGCAGGTAGTCGAAGCCGAATTCACTGGTTGTGCCGTACACGACGTTGCAGTTGTACGCCTTCTGTTTGTCCTGCGGCGGCTGCATGTGATAAGGATGGATGGCCCCGACGGTGATACCCAGCGCGCGGAAAAACGGAAACGTCCAATCGCGGTCGCGCTGAACGAGATAGTCGTTCACCGTGACAACATGGACCTGCTTGCCTTCGAGAACCGAGAGATAGCAGGACAGGGGCGCGACGATGGTCTTGCCTTCGCCGGTTTTCATTTCCGCAATGCGGCCTTCATAGAGCACCATCGCTCCGATGATCTGCACATCGAAGGGCCGAGCGCGGAACGGCGGCTTGGACTGCGGGTACAACTCACGGACGGCGTCGTACAACTCCAAGGGAATGTCCACGAACATCCAGGAAGGCACTTCGCTCATGCTGCAACCCAGCAGATCGCCTTCCGGCGCACGGGCGGGTGTTCGATCAATTTCAGCCTTCACTTGCTGGTAAAGGCTGGCCGCCGCGGGTGGCAGTTGGGCAGCGTCAAAATGTTCGTTGGGATTGAAGATGTTGCGTATGCCGACGTTGCGATCCATCGCTTCGCGCGCGACGGCGAAAACTTCCGGGATCATGCTGGAAGGCGATTCGCCGCCGGCAATCCGGGTGCGGAACTCTTCCGTCTTGGCTCGCAGTTCCTTATCAGAGAGTTTGCGAGTGACATCCTCGCGAGCCGAAACCTGATCCACGATGCGGAGCAGCCGCTTGACCATGCGATCGTTGCGGGTGCCGAAAATCTTCTTGCCGAGAGCGCCAATAATGGGAAAACCCATGGGGAACCTCTTTTGTTAAGTGCTGAGTGATGTAGAGACAGAAGCCAGAGGTCAGAAGTCAGATGTCAGAAGTCAGATGCCGATGGCTGCGGGTGAATCCGCAGTTGAGGCGTCTGAAACGGACGGCCAGGACTCTGATACTCAGCAAGCAGGCGGCGGGAGATCGATGAACCGCTCGGCGATCGGTCGGGACAAAACCAGGTGGTTTGTCTCAAGACCGTTGAATTGAACACTGGGTGGCACGGCGAGGTCGCCGGCAAAATGATCCGCAGGCAGGGCAGCGGTGAGGCGTTCGGCCCCCACCAACTCCCGTGCTGCAGCTGCGACGGCGGCGGCAACAGCGCGAACGGTGGATGTCTGGCTTGGAACAGCAACAATTTCATTTGCTGCAGCCCGCGCTTCCACGCCGGGCAGCGAACTCATCATGGCGGCCATGGCAACCAGCGCGACCAAAGCGCTCGCCGAGGTGGCGAGACTGGTAGCGGTGCCGGATCGAATTGGCCGTCGACTCGTGTTCATTGCTACTACATTATCGTCCAAAGGAAGGCTTGGGGCAAGGAAGAAGTGCAATTGATGCCATGCCGCTGCTCTGCTTGAATTGGCCTGCCGAATTGGCAGAAACAAGCAAACCAGCCAACGGGAATCCCGCGATTGCCTAGGATTCTGCTCAATGCAGCACTCGATGGGCCATTTGCCAGCGACGAAATCGGCTTCCACTAAAGATCATGCCGGTGGCCACAATCACGCAACCGCAGATCAGGAAATGAATTTTCGTGTGGATGGCATGACCTGCGCCGGTTGCGCCGCATCGGTGCGAAATGCGATCGAATCGCTGCCGGGTGTGACATCAGCCAGCGTGAGCGTGACCGAAGCGCGCGCTCATGTGGTTGGCTCTCAACTTGATTCGCAACGGATCGTTGAAGCGGTACAGGCCGGCGGATACGACGCGGAACCGATTGTGGAACTTCCCGCGCCAGCAGAACTGTTGAGTGAGATTGAAGTTCGTCAGGCCAAACATGAACGCGAATGGGGACGGCGGGCACTCATTGGTTTGAGCATCTGGGTTCCGCTGGAATCGCTGCACTGGATCGGCAAGGCGGCGGGATGGCATCCCCACTCCCCCACTCACGCTCCCGGTATCTGGTGGATGGATTGGGTCATGCTGATTGGGGCAACGGTTGTGCTCATCGCAGCGGGCGGCGGGTTCTATCGCTCGGCGTGGTCTGCGGCGATGCGACGTGCCACAAACATGGACACGCTGATTGCCTTGGGTGCCACCACGGCGTATGTGTATTCGTTGGCGGTGTTTCTGATGATTCTGTTTGGCAGGGAGGTGGAGCAGCCGTTGTACTTTGCGGAGGCGGCGGCTCTGTTGGGCATCATCAGCCTTGGCCATTACATGGAAGCGCGGGCAACAGCGCGCGCGGGTTCGGCGGTGCGGGAGCTCCTGCAACTGCAACCGGATGAGGCGGAGATCGTCGATGCGCCAGGCAAGGAGACTTCAACAGCGACCGGGCGCACGATTCCAAGCGCAGATGTGAAGCCGGGTGATTGCATGCTGGTACGGCCGGGCGCACGGGTGCCGGTGGACGGCGTTGTGGTGGAAGGCGAATCAGAAATTGATGAATCCGTTGTGACCGGCGAATCGATGCCGGTGCGAAAGGCCATCGGCGATGGTGTGGTGGCTGGCTCGGTGAACACCGTTGGGCGTTTGGTGATTCGAGCGACGGTTGATGGGCGACACACAACGGTGGCGCGGATTGCGGACATGGTGCAGAAAGCGCAGACAAGCCGGGCGGGGATTCAACGGCAGGCGGACTTCATCGCTTCAATCTTTGTGCCAGCGGTTCTGGTGATCGCGGTTGCAACGGTGGTTGGGTGGATGATTGCTGGGAACATTGAAACAGGAGTCATCTCTGCGGTAACGGTGCTGATCATTTCGTGTCCGTGTGCATTGGGGTTGGCGACGCCCATGGCGGTCATGGTTGGCGCGGGAGCAGCGAGCAAAGCAGGGATACTGGTGAAATCCGCGATGGCATTTGAAGTGGCAGGCAAGGCGACTTGTGTGGTGTTTGACAAGACCGGAACGCTGACGGCCGGCAGACCTGTCGTTACGAAGATTGAACGAAGAGGTGAAACGACATTTTCTGAAAACGAGATACTGCGATTGGCCGCTGCAGTGGAGGCTCCAAGTGAACACCCAATTGCACGCGCCATCGGAAATGCAGCCAGGGAACGAGGCATCACGGTCCCCGCCGTGCAGGACTTCCGCGCAACGCCCGGGCAAGGTGTTCGCGGTGTTGTTGAGAACCACGAGATTGTGGTCTCGCGCGATGTACATGCCACCGCACAAATAGAAGTTGATGGCAAAGTGATCGGCGCAATAACGGTGAGCGATCAGGTGCGGGCGGATTCCAAAGCAGCAATCGATCAATTGCACGCGATGGGATTGCGCGTGGTCTTGCTTTCCGGTGATCGAAAAGAAGTTGCGGAAGCGATCGGAACCTCGTTGGGTTTGAAACGGGAGTACATCATTGCTGAAGCAACGCCGGAATCCAAGGTGGAGTTTGTGACGAATTTGTCGGGCCGAACCCGCCGCGAGGACGCGGCGGCTCGCTTGAACAACGCAGTGATCATGGTCGGGGATGGCATAAATGATGCGGCCGCGCTGGCGGCGGCTGATCTGGGAATTGCCCTGGCTGGCGGGACCAATATCGCCATGGAATCCGCGGATGTGGTGATTCCCGGCGATCGAGTGGCGGCTGTACCCCAGACGATTCAGATTGCCCGGCAGACGTTGCGGACGATTCGCCAGAACCTGTTTTTTGCGTTTTTCTACAACGGTGTGGCGATTCCACTGGCGGCGTTTGGGCTTTTGGGGGCTTCTGGCCCGCTGATCGCAGCCGCCGCCATGGGTTTGAGCGATGTAACAGTGATTGGCAACGCAATTCGGCTGAAATGGCGATTGAGCCGATAGGATGATGAGCGGTGCGGCTGGGCAAAAAGGGATGTTTGCTGCCTTGCAGCACTAGAACTTGAGGACGGATGCAACGGTGCATGCCGATTCGCGTATTGATCCAGCAGCAGGGCCTTCATCCATGCCGATCAACTCACTGAAAGAACTCAAGCCGCAGGATTTCGATTCCTGGAAGGCGACGCATCTGATCAATCGAGCGGGCTTCGGCGGAACGCCAAGCCAGATCAACGCGATACAGAAACTGGGATTGGACGGGGCGGTGGACTACATCGTTGACTACGAAAAGGTCAGCGCACCGGCCGTCTCGCCAAACGAGTTTGACAAAGACATCATGCGCCCGCCAACCGCCGAAGAACGGCAGATGCAGCAGCAGGCGCGACAGAACAAAGATGAAACGCTGCGTGAACAGTTGCAGCAGGAACGGCAGCGGCGGCAGGTGGCGGATCGGCAGCAGATCGCTTCCATGCAAAAGTGGTGGCTGAAGCGGATCATTGAAACACCGCGACCGCTGGAAGAGAAAATGACGCTCTTCTGGCACGGTCATTTCGCCACCGGATACCGCGCCATTGAAGACAGTTACCACATGTTCGCGCAGAACCAGTTCTTCCGCGCCAATGCCACAGGAAACTTCTCGGATCTGGTCTTTGGCATCATCCGCGATCCGGCGATGCTCAAGTTTCTCAACAACGATCAGAATCGCAAAGAGAAACCGAATGAGAACCTCGCCCGGGAATTGATGGAACTCTTCACGCTTGGTGAGGGCAACGTATATACCGAGGCCGACATCAAGGAAGGCGCCCGGGCCCTGACCGGCTACACCTTTGAGGATGATTCGTTCAACTTCCGCGCCCCGCAGCACGATGCCGGCGACAAGAAGATTTTCGGCCAAACCGGCAAGTGGGACGGCGTGGATTTCTGCCGGCTCATCCTCTCCCAGAAATTGTGCAGCGAGCACCTGTGCTGGAAGTTGTACAGGTACTTTGTAAACGATCTGCCCGGCGTACCGGAGAAAAACACGCAAGGATTCATCATCAAACTGGCCAAGGAGATGCGGGACAGGAACTACGCCTTGAAGCCGGTGTTGAAGACGCTGTTCAAGTCGGAACATTTCTATGATGCCGCGAACCGGGCCACGGTGATCAAGAACCCCGTGCAATTGATCGTGCAGGCAATTCGTTCGCTGCGCACCCCCGCACGGAACCTCTCGGCCCTTGCCAGCGCCTCTGATCTCATGGGACAAAACCTGTTCTTCCCACCCAATGTCAAAGGCTGGGACGGCGGGCGGTCATGGATCAATACGGCCACACTCTTTGTGCGGCAGAACCTGATGATTTATCTGCTCACCGGGCGACGGCCCGACGGATATGAGTGGGACGCCGATGGCGCACCGTTTGATGCGACGCACCTGGTGCAGGAAATCCCACAATCCGGAGATGGAAAGCCCAACACGCAGGAGATTGTCACGTACCTGCTGCGATTCACGCTGGGCACCGATCCGCATGCCGATCGAGTTGATACATTGGTTGACTATGTGGAACGCCACGGCGGCGTGATTGACAATGCGATGATCACATCGCTGCTTTCGTTGATTGCCGCCATGCCGGAATATCAACTATGTTGATTTTGGATTTTCGACTTAGGATTTTGGATTGTTGCCTTGGTCAAATCCTCTGCAAGTGAAGGATTTCTCATGTCTGACTTCTCGAAGACCCCCGCGTATTCTCGCCGCATGTTTCTCCAGCAGGGCGTTGGTTTCATCTCGCTGGCTGCCACCGCGCCGCTTTTCATTCAGCGGTCCGCCCAGGGAGCGTTGCTGCCCTTTGGCTCTCTTCTTTCCAGTGCGCCGGGCATTCCAGAAGATCATGTGCTCGTGGTCGTGCAGTTGGGCGGCGGCAACGACGGCCTGAACACCGTGGTGCCCTTCGGTAACAGCACGTACTACAAGGCTCGGCCGAACATTGCCGTGCCGGAGCCCGGCAGGACCGCCAACAATCTGCAGGGCGCGCTCAAGATGGATGACAAGTTGGGCATCGGCCTGCACCCCAACCTGACCGGTTTCAAGGAATTGATGGATCAGGGAGTGGCGTCCATCGTGCAGGGCGTCGGGTATCCCAATCCCAACCGCTCCCACTTCACTTCAATGGATATTTGGCATACCGCAGATACCAGCGCCAAGGGTTACGGATGGATCGGCAAGTATTTTGATAACACGTGCAATGGCACACCCGTGCCGGAGGGCGCGATAAGCATCGGCCGCGAAAGCCCACTGGCTATGCAAGGACAGGTGCAGAAGCCCGTCAACTTTGAATCGGCTGAACTCTTCCGCTGGTTGGGTGAAGATCTTGACACCAAGAAGACACTGAAGAAACCCTACGACACGATCAACCGGGCCGGGACTCCGGAGAGCGTGAACCCGGACAGCCAGTTAGGGTTCCTGACTCGCACTGCATTGGATGCACAGGTTTCATCGGAAAGAATCCGCGCGGCGGTGGCGAAGGCTCCGCTGGTTCAATACCCGGGCTCATCACTGGCCAGACAATTGCAAACGGTGGGAGCGATGATTCGCGATGGCATGAAGACGCGCGTGTACTACGTCTCCATGGGCGGATTCGACACGCACGCCAACGAAGTAGCCACCCACAGCAACCTCATGCGGCAGTTGGGTGATTCACTCAACGCCTTCTACAAGGACCTCAAAGCCCAAGGCAACAACGGCCGGGTGCTGGTGATGTGTTTCAGCGAGTTTGGCCGGCGAGTGACTTCCAACGCCTCCGGCGGGACCGATCACGGTACAGCCGCGCCCATGTACTTCGTCGGCGACATGATCAGGCCGGGCCTGCTCGGCGACCATCCATCGCTGACCGATCTTGATGATGGCGACCTGAAATTCAACGTCGATTTCCGCAGCGTGTACGCCAGCGTGCTTGAGGATTGGCTGGGCGCATCATCCAAGAATGTGCTCGGAAAAGAGTACAAGAAGGCGAAGATTTTGAGTTGACGGCGGATCTCCCCGTAGGGGCCGAATATTTCATTCGCCGGGGTTGTGGGCCTGTGATAAAGTTATCCCATGCCCTCGGGACCTGCATCTCTTGAAGTCACCGTCAACGGCTTGAAACTGCCGAACCCTTTCATCATCGGTTCCGGCCCGCCGGGGACCAATGCAAATGTCATCGGCAAGGCGTTTGATGAAGGCTGGGGCGCGGTGATCGCCAAAACGATAAGCCTCGATGCATCCAAAGTTGTCAACGTCGCCCCGCGCTACGCCCGATGGCGGGCTGCGCAGAACGGCAAGGAAACCGGCGAGGTCCTCGGCTGGCAGAACATCGAATTGATTTCCGATCGGCCATTTGATGTGTGGATCAAAGAGTTCAAGCAGGTGAAGGACAAATATCCGAAGGGTGTGCTTATCGCTTCGATCATGGAGGAGTACAACAAGGATGCATGGGTGGAGATTGTGGAGCGATGCGAAGCGGCGGGTGTGGATGCGTTTGAATTGAATTTCTCCTGCCCGCATGGCCTGCCGGAACGGAAGATGGGCAGCGCGATGGGCCAGGACCCGGAGATTCTGGAAGAAGTCTGCGGCTGGGTGAGCAAAGCGGCCACCAAGCCGGTGTGGGCCAAGATGACGCCAAACATCACGCACATTGAAGAGGCCGGCCGGGTTGCACTAAGAGCAGGCTGCGAAGGTTTGAGCGCGATCAACACCATCCTTTGCGTGATGAGTGTAAATCTTGACACGCTGCGGCCGGAACCAACAGTGGAAGGCTACACCACACCCGGCGGGTACTCGTGCAAAGCGGTGAGACCGATCGCTCTGCGCATGGTGATGGAATTGGCGCAGATGATGCGAAAGGAAGGTTTCAAGGATCGCACGCTTTCCGGCATCGGCGGGATTGAAACCGGCGAAGACGCAGCACAATTCATTCTTCTTGGGGCCGACACGGTGCAAGTCTGCACCGGCGTGATGATCCACGGCTACAAACTCATCCATGAACTCAACGCAGGGCTGCTGAAGTTCATGGAGAAACACAAGTTCTCATCCATCGAAGATTTCCGCGGCAAGAGCCTCCCCTACTTCACCACGCACGCAGATCTGGTGCAGCGCCAGACGGCTGCAAAGACGGCAGCAAAGTCCTCCGCCAAAGCGGATGGCATGATCAAGAAAGATGCGGATTGGTCCGGTGACAAGTTTGTTGAGCAGAGCGATAAGTTGGTCGCGAATAATTAGGATGCCGTCAAGCAAAGCACTCATTGCTGCCGCTCACGATTGGGCGGTTTCACAAAAGCAGGTCCCTCTGAAGACTCTGGAGGAGATGTGCAAATCGCCCGACACATTGACGCGAATCAAAGCGCTGCGCTTCATGTGGTATCGAAGCAGTCCCCGGTTTTCGGAGTCCTATTTTGCGCTCGCCGAAGCATTGATACCTGATCGAAGAAACACGTGTCGGTGGCAAGCATTGATCGTCATTGGCGGGTTCATCGAACGTGATCCCGAAAATGTTTGGCGCATTATTTGCGAGTACGGCAGCTCAAACGACGGAGACATGCGCACTGCCGTAGCGGTACTGCTTCTTGAAGAACTGTTGGATTGGAATTTTCGAAAGTACTTCCCACGCGCGAAAACACGCGTTATCGGCGGCGACCGTCTTTTTGCAGAAACTCTCAGTCGTTGCTGGGTAGATCGCAAACATAGGCCGAAAATCGAGTCGTTGCTTAGCGAAGTGAGCGCGGCACACCGATCCAAATAGATTGCCGCATGCTGCGAGCTAAATATCCCGTGTACGAT
>CAZWJR010000028.1:0-18602 GCA_964634655.1 uncultured Isosphaeraceae bacterium
GCCGCCGAAAGGAAGAACGGGAAAACGTTCGAGCCGGCGCAATCCAGTCATGAAATAATTGAGATCGGGCGGATTGGCCCGGCCAACGTGTACTGCAAATTGTTGGCGTAGAATGAATCGCTCCAGTTTCGATGAGTTCACCAGGCGAGAAGGCTCCATGGCAACCCGTCAGGAAACAACGTCCATGATTATCGCTATGCGCGAAGGCGACGCTTCTGCGGCGGCCTCGCTCTTGCCGATTGCC
The DNA here is from genome assembly GCA_964634655.1 of uncultured Isosphaeraceae bacterium. Lineage (GTDB taxonomy): Bacteria > Planctomycetota > Phycisphaerae > Phycisphaerales > SM1A02 > CAZWJR01. The sequence goes on from CAZWJR010000028.1 coordinate 245, forward strand.
TATGACGAACTTCGTGCTTTGGCGGCAAGCCTTTTTGCGGATCAATCGAAATCTCACACGCTTCAGCCCGCGGCCTTGGTGCATGAAGCGTACCTGAAATTGGCGGATCTGACGGCCGTTACCTGGAATGATCGGACGCATTTTTTTCGGGTAGCGGCCAAGGCGATGCGACAGGTGCTTGTCGATCATGCCCGGGCAAGCGGCGCACAGAAACGGGGCGGCGGCCACGAGCGGATTTCCTTGGAGAATGCGGAACTACCCATGCCAAGGCCAATTAATCTTGTGGCGTTGGATGACGCGCTGGAGCGTCTTGCCGCGATGGATTCCCGATTGGCGGCTGTCGTGGAACTTCGATTTTTCGCTGGGCTTTCGGTGGATGAAATCGCCACCTCCTTGGGGGTTTCACCGCGCACCATTCAACTGGATTGGAATATGGCTAAGGCGTGGCTCTCTCGGACGCTGAATGAAGAGGACTAGGGGAAATGCAACGACTTGGTGCCGATTTTCTGCTTTTTTGCGCCCTTCGTTGATTTTTTTCGTTGATAGTTGTGGATGCGCGATTTTTCCACTCCCACTATGGGATATGCTGGAATCCGGCACCAGCGTAGTCGCTTTTTGCGGAGATGAACCAATGGCAAGGTCGGGCGCCCGCACATGAGTGTGAATCGGTTTCATCGAGTGAGGGAAGTGTTTGAGGCGGTGTGCACACACGCCAATGGCAATCGATTTGCTGTTCTGGAGAATCTATGCCCGGATGAACCGGATGTACGATCGGAGGTTGAAGCGTTGCTTCGCCATTCGGACGCGCCAGCATTTGATTTTGATTCTGCAGCGGTGAATCTCGGCGCTTTGCTGGCGGATGTCTCCGGAGAGAAACAACCAACCGTCCTGCCGAAGCAAGTCGGTCCGTATCGCATTCTGCGCCTGCTTGGCGAGGGCGGAATGGGCGTGGTGTATCTTGCGGAACAGGAGCGGCCGCGGCGAACGGTAGCGATCAAAGTGCTGCGGCCGGGACTTGCCACACCTTCAGTGGTCCGACGATTTGAGTTGGAGGCCCACGTTCTTGGACGACTGCAGCACCCGGGGATTGCGGCCATTTTCGATGCGGGTTGTGCAGAAGCGAACGGTCAATTGCAGCCTTACCTTGTCATGGAATATTGCGACGGATTGCCGTTGCTTCAATTTGCACGAGAGAAGGGTCTTTCTCTTTCGCAGCGAGTCGGCCTCTTTGCGGATGTGTGCGATGCGGTGCAGCATGCTCATGTGCGAGGAGTGATTCATCGCGACATCAAGCCAGCGAACGTGCTGGTCACAAGCGAGGGCCAGATCAAGGTGCTGGACTTTGGAGTGGCACGCGTTGTTGACGTAGATGAATCTTGCGCGAACGCACAAACGATTGAGGGCCAATTGATTGGAACGTTGGCGTACATGAGTCCTGAACAACGGGAAGGGTGCGGCGTCGACGCAGATACCCGATCGGATGTGTACTCGCTTGGCGTGGTTTGTTTTGAACTGATCTGCGATCGACTTCCACACGCCACGAAAGGGCGGGCGTTGTCGGAGTCGCTTCGCCTCATGCAAGAACAAGATGACCGATCGCTCTCTGACGTTCGTCCGCTCCTTCGAGGTGATCTGGGGACAATTGTGTTCAAAGCACTTTCGGCGCAACCGGAGCGGCGATACCAATCGGCGCTTGAACTGGGCGCTGACTTGCGAAGCTTTCTGGCGGGGGAACCCATCAGCGCCCGAAGTGATTCGGTGGCGTATCTGGTTCGCAAGCAAATCCGCCGATATCGAAACGCGCTGCTGGTGATCGTTCCCGCGTTGCTCCTTGTCACGGCGCTGGCGTGGCATGCGCTCAACCAGGCGCGGGACTTCAAGGCTTTGGCTTTGAGTGAGCACGATGCCCGCGAAGCTGCCCAGGAGGCGCAGCGAGTGGCCACCGAGGCGCAGAGCCGGGCAACCGTTCGCCGTGATGAATCGATCGCAACGACAAGATTTCTTATGGCAATGTTGAAAATGGCGGACCCGGATGTGACAGAGGATTTTGAAGCGCCGGTGCGAACGCTGCTGACCGAAGCATCGAAGCAGGTACAGGCGTCGTTCGCTGATTTTCCACAGGCGGAAGCTGAGATTCGCGGCTATCTCGGGCAGATTCACGCCACATTGGGCGAATTGGAAGAGGCGCAATTGCATTTGCGTCGAGCCATTTCGCTTCACGATTCTCTTAGCGACAATGACAGCGAGAAACTCTACGGACTGCTCTGGCCATTTTTCCATGTCGAAATTGATTTGAATGAGATACTGGCCAGTCGGTCGCGACTTCGAACCGAGCGTCTGGGGCGCGCGATGCTAGCGCAGATTGATCCCGATCTCGAATCCCGTTGCGCGGAATTGAGAAAAGCCAATCGTCGACAGACACCTCCGGAAACAATTGCAATGGGGGTGCAATCGATGGTGGATTTCATGCAGGAGCGGTACAAACCGAATGAGCGCGCCTGGTTGCTGGTGGCGGATCAGTTTCATCTCCTTGGCTTGTCGCACCGCTTGTCGAACCATCCTGATCATGCCGTCGTGTACTTCACAGGCGCGTTGGACATGTATCGCCGGACCCTGCCTGAAACAAGTACACGAATAGCCCGGACGTTTGGCGAACTGACCGACATGCTCCTGGCGAGCGGACAGTCCAAAGAGGCATTGATTCTGGCGCGGCATTCTCTTTCGATTCTTGAAACCAAGTTGCCCAAGGATCATTGGTACTTGCGGGTGTATGAGGCCCGCGAGGCCAAGGCCATGTTCAATATTGGTGAAACCGATGCAGCGGCAGTCAAGTTGCAGAGGTGCTATGACGCCATCGTCGTGGCACGAGGCAATGCCAATCCGATGGGAAGTACGCTCCTGGTGCCACTTATCGGCTACTACGATTCAAAGGGCATGGTGAATGAAGCCGCCTCCGCAAGGCACCAATATGGTCTGGCTATAGCGAGTTCAGTCATAACGGCTAGTTTTCAACAGGTCTCTCTTGCGTTGGAAGTGGAGCATCCTCAACTCGTCACTGAATTGGTGAATTTCAGGAACGCGCTCCAGTCACCTGACGCCGCAGCGTTGGGTTTGCAATGGGAGCGAGTCCTACGAATGAGTCAAGGATTGGATGTGACTTCGGCATCAGCAGGATTGGTGGCCGATCTGCTCACAGAATGGGCTGGCACCGGCAGGACGACTCATTTGACTCAAGAGGTGAAGGGCGGAATGTTGAATGAGGCGGTCCGAATCACCTTGGAGTGCGACCATCGTCACATTCGAAAGGCCGGGGGGACGTTTTGGACTCTGGCAGATTATCACGAACAGCGAGGCGAAGGCGCGGCTGGCGAGAAGGCGGCCTCGGAAGCAGTTCGGCGTCTGCATGCGGGGCTGCCTGATTACGATACGTTTCGAGCCGTTGCTGACTCGCTTCTGGCTGGTTGCATGTGGCAAAATGGATCAACCGATGAAGCAGCGGACCTGGCGGTGAGTGCCTATCTTCGCATTCGTTCGCAAATGGGATGGCGCGACCCGAACGGGCTCATCGCGATGGATCGTGTAGCCACAATCTGGGGTGCCTTGGGCCGCATGAAGGAAGTCACTCAACTGATCGAGCAGCACTTGGACGAGTTCCTGAGAAATCCACCATCGGAGAGTCAAAGGCTTACGGCGGCGTGGGTCCTGGTGCGCCATCCGAATCTGCCGACGGAGTTATACGAAACAAGTCTTCAACTGGTGGAGAGTGTTGGTACCGACGAGAACCTGCAGAATAGGCGAAGTCTGATTCACGGGGCGGTGTTGTACCGATTGGGGCACTACCAAGCCTCTTTGGAATCACTGGAAAAACGGGCAGAAGATGAAAAGGCCACCATTCAAGTACTTGCGTTTGTGGCAATGGCAAACTCCCAATTGGGCCGAACACGGGAGGTCCAATCAGCGTTCGCTCGCATCAAAGAGATTGCCGCTGAACGCACCCCTGTAGCAACAGACGATGCAGCAGCGATTCGCGAAGCCGAAGCCGTTTGCACATCAGCAACTCCGTGAGCACCGAGATGATTGAAGTGAAGTTTCAGAAGAGATGTTGGAACCCTCAGAATCCAAGTTGGTGAATCTCGTGCATCCCTTGCGCGGTCCTCCGCGGTCAATGGCACAATGTATTCATGACTTCGAGAGCGATTCGAATTGAGGCCGAATGACGTCCGGACAATTCCGGTCGCCAGACGATATGGGACGGCCTTGATAGCGGCGTTTGCACACCCTCACGATGCGCTGCGTTTGAATCATCGAGAATCAAATCGATGGCTCAATCCAACCAAGTCTCAATTTTCAATTCGTTTGTTTCAGGCTGCTCTGACGTTGATGCCAGGTATCCGCACACTACGAGTTTGAAGCGGATTCGGCAGGTTTTCCAGCGTGGAGCGTACTGGTGCCAAACCGCAAACCTCTGCATTGCCAAGCCGTGTTCAAGCTTCGAAAAACGCGATGATCACGATACAAACGCGGTGCTACAGAAGGCAAGTCATGCAAGTGTTGAAGCGGATTTCGTGCGGTTTCGCGTCATCGCGCGGTGCAGACCGCGCCAAACGTACCCAAACTAGGCGAACCTGATGCCTCGGCAAGACCATCTGGAAATGTGTAGTCAATCACCGGATCGATTGCTTCGCCTCGGCTTGAAGATCGCGAAGTATTTGTGAGACCCACTGGCCTCGGCCCTGGATCAGTTGATGCAAGCGATCACATTCCTGTCGCGCTTCTTCGGGGCGATTCAATCTGGCCAGCGTCAATGCCAAGAACGCGACATTCTCAGGCGATGTGTCTTTGTAGAGTTCGTCGGCGCTGGAAAGAGTTGCCAATGCTTCATCGAAACGTTGTGTGCGGAAATAGGCGGCACCGAGCGTTGCAAGTTTCGAAGCGTCGTTTGGCATCGATTCCGAAGAAGCGATCGCGAGGTCCAGAGCGAGCGCGTACAGCGGGTTGCCAAGTCCGGGTCTCCGAACGACCATCCATGCAAGCGTTTCGAGATACTCTGCATCGCGGGTTTGCTGAATCGCCCGGTGCATCACAGGCTCGGCGAACTTAAACGCAACGTCGGGCCGTGCGGTGTCGCTGTAGAGATCCATGAGATATCCGAAGCATTGCGTCGAAGTGATGTCTTTTTCCAGCCGGGGTGGATAGGCGGATCGCAGCAACTCCTCGGCCGTCGCATACTGTCCCTTGCCAGCGAGCACCGCGCCGAGATGCGAGTTGCGTGATTGCAGGTAATCGCGGCTTAGTTGCAACTTCTCGACAAGGTCCAGGCCTTCGCGTGCCAAGGGCTCGGCGGCGGCATGATCACCCCGTTCAAGCTCAAGGTTCGTCAGATACCACAGACAAATGAGCATTTTTCGTGACGTGCGATCGAAACGGCGCTCGATCGCGACGATGTCGCGCATCAGTGGGGTCCAAACCGTATCGTGCGATGGCCATGACGCCGCTATTCGAAACGCGGCATCGGCGTACAACAGGATGACAGGATCGTCCGGTTGAAGTACTGCGCTTGCATTCAGAAGGTCAGCAATTCGAGCGGCAAGCTCAGCGCGATCTCCGCGAGGCGAGGTGCGCAATCGCTCCATGCACAGGGCCAGTTGTGGCTGCAGAGCCGGAAGAATCGGCTCAAGCCATGCGGGGTACACGGCACGGAGCTTGGAGTATGCCACCAAGGGCTTGATGGCCTCGCGCGGGCGTCCCCAGACAGCGTACAGATTCACCAGGCGGTTGAGCGCGTTGATCGTATTCTGACTCGCAGGGCCCTGTCCAGTCATCAGTTCCGCAAACGACTGCACCAACAAAGGCTCGGCTTCATCAAATCGCTTGAGTGCAACCAAACAGGCACCGTGAATGCTGCGGGCGTTTGATAAGAAACAGTCGCGGTTGCCGAATCGCTCTTCGAGAATTCTGACGGCTTCGCGTGCGGGTGGCTCGGCTTCTGAAAAGACTCCAAGCGCTTCGAGATTCCAGGCAAGACTGAATTCATAACCCGCTCGCTTCCAATGGTGGAGGTGCTGTGCGGCGTGCATGATGTGCTGCACCTCCTGATTCATGCGGAGCGTGGTCTGATCAAACCCGGCCCGGTGAAAAATGTCTGTTTCCCATTCATGTAGCAACTCTGCCACAAGAGCCGCCAAGACATGGTCATCTGGAATCTCTGCCTGGCGAGCTCGCAACAATTCCTCCAATTCCGGAGTGATGTCACGCTTTCGAGAAGCAACACTCCTGCCCATTTGTTCAAGAGCCGCGGTCACGTGTGGAAAGGACGATCCGAAGGCTATGAGTACCCATCGTTCGCTGGTCGGCCGATCGCTGCCTGCCAGGAATGACGCAAGTGAAATTCGTTGTTGTGTGGCATCGTTTGGGCGACCCCAAGCGTCGTAGAGATTCGCAAGGTCATGCAACATCTCGCGTCTGTAAATGACGAATTCTCCGCGTGCGGCTGTGATTTGATTGAGGCTGTCGATTAGCAGTTGCTCGGCCTCCTCAAATTGCTGTTGGCCGATCATGGCGGCTCCCAAGCGGCCACGGAACACAGCGATGTACCAGTGATTCTGCGGCAAGATGCGCTGAAGTATTGCCATTGCGTCGCGAGTGAGATTCTCCGCAGAAGAGTAATCCTGCTCCAGAATCAAACAATGGATGAGCGAGCCAAGGGTGCGAACGACGCGAGTGTTTGTTTCCGGCAGGAAACGTCGTTGAATTGACAATGCGTTTTGCAAATACACGCTTCCAAACTCGGGCTTGCCCGAAGAGACAAAGCTATCACCTGCCATTTCAAGAATGTCCGCGACCAACAGCGCGTTCTCTGGTGTCGTCAATGACTCGACCCGCTGCATGATGTCCGTGCGAACTGGATCGGCGAGGTCTGCGTTGAGACTGCGAAGCGCGTGCTGACGCAGTTGCGCGACGGCGACAGCGAGGTTTGGATCAACATCGTTCAGTAAAACGGCCGGCAATAGAGACAGTTGGCGCCTTCGTGATGGCCATTCGAAGTCGTTCACGTCACCAAGTACCTGAACAAACGACGACAGCGTTTCGTACAACTCGCGCGGCTTGCTGCCCAGGGTCCCCTCGTGAAGTTCCATGGCACGGCGCAGATTGACCTTGGCACTCTCCAGTTCCCCTAATGCGGCGTAAGCTCGACCAATGACAGTACGGACCCTAACTTCCGACTCCGGCTGATCCTCAAACCATTGACCCGCCTGTGCGGAGGCAAGGGCGAGCATGTCTTTCATTGAAACATCAAAAGTCTGCGTAACGTCCGGATCCGCCAGTCCAAGCGTGACAAGGAGAAAATTTGTAACGGATTCAGCCCGCGCGCGTTCCAGTTCTGCCAAGCGGCGTTGTTCGGCATGGGCATCGCGCGCTTGCCGGGCATCGTCTCGCTCAAAGACGAGTTCTTTGCCTGCAGCGACTGCTTTCTGCTCTGCGAATTCTGCTCGCTGCCATTCGCCCCATTTCTGGCGATAGAGAACACTCATCCAAATGCCGAATCCGACGAGAAACACAAAGGCCGCCGCAGCGATCGCACTTGGCCATTGGTGCCGCAACACAAGTTTGCGAAGCAGGTACGTCGTGCTCGCAGGTCGAGCAAGGATGGGTTGATCTGTCAGGAATCGCTGGATGTCTTCCAGTAGCGCGGAAGCGGACGCGTAACGGCGCGACGGCTCTTTTTCCAGAGCCTTCAGCACGATGGTCTGAAGGTCTGGCTTGATGACTTCATCGGAGGGCAATCTGTGTTTGGTCTGGACGAACCTAGCCGGGGTTCTGGAACTAATGATGTCAACGGCCTCTGGCAGTGGAACTCCAATGACGTCGTATGGAAGTCGATCGGTCAGCAATTCATACAGTATGACACCCAGGGAATAGACGTCCGTGCGAGTATCGAGTGCGTCGTTGTCACCACGCGCCTGCTCCGGACTCATATAAGAAAGTGTGCCCTGAATGCGACCCGTCACAGTTGCTGGAGCGTCAACCAGGAGGTCGGCGTCCAATATGCGGGCCAGGCCAAAATCGAGAATCTTGGGGATTGAGGCTTCGTCGATCAGAATGTTGGACGGCTTGAGATCACGATGCATGACGCCGCGCTGGTGTGCATAATGGATGGCATCACAAATCCTGCAGAAAAGTTCGAGCCGCGACCTGAAACCTAGACGCTTCTCGCGGACATGATCCAGAAGACTTCGACCTTGGACAAACTCCATGGCAAAGTAGTGCTGGCCATCATCCGTGTGACCTGCTTCATAGATGGCTCCGACGCAGGCATGCCGAAGCCTTGCCAGCGCTTGAATCTCCCGTTCAAACAGGCGCAATGAATACTCGTCGACGAAGCGCCCACCGCGGAGGATTTTCAACGCCACGGTACGGCTTGGATTGGCCTGTTGTGCCTCATAGACTACCCCCATTCCGCCTTCACCAATCTTTCGAATGAGACGGAACTGGCCGATCTGGGCCGGCAGTTGAACCAAGTGTTCGGGAGCCCAGAGTCGGGCGCCACCTGCTGGTGCGCAAAGAAAGCCAGTCATTCCTGATTCATCATTTGCCAGCAGTTTCTCCACCAAACAACGAATCTCTTCGTCGGGGCCATTTTGCCTTGTCCAAAACTCGTCACGTTGACGTAAGGGAAGCTCGACCAGGTTGCGGAAGAGCGCTTCAGCCTGCTTTAACCTTGTAGGATCAAGCATATCTCTAATCGCAATACGTGAAACGCCCTTGAGTCCCTTCATCGTGATTTGTCAGTACCGGCAATTTGTGAAAACAAAAGTGCACGTGTGAAACGCCATTCGCGCTCGACCGTGGAGAGAGATACGCGCATTGCCTGTGCGGTTTCGACCATGGTTAGTCCCGCGAAATAATGGAGCATTACCAATTCCGCCTTCTGCGGATCGGTCCGTTCCAACCGGGCGAGCGCTTCGTTCAACGCGAGAATGTCATCGGACGGCGGGTCGATCGGCAGGTCACCATCTTCAATGTCAATCCGCTTTTGGTCTTTTCCTCGTTTGTGCGTGGCCTTGCGGCGAGCCTGATCCACAAGAATGTTCCGCATGGCTCGCGCGGCCGCGCCAAAAAAATGACGCCGCCCTTGCCAACCGGGGTCTTGATTTCCGATGAGGCGCAGATAGGCCTCATGCACTAAGGCCGTGGCCTGAAACGTGTTTCCCGGCGGTGTTTTGGCAAGAAAGGCGTGTGCCACTCGGCGCAGTTCATCGTACACCAGCGGCAGTAACTCCTCAGCAGCGCTTGGTTCACCGTTCTCAACTGCTTCCAGCAGCGCGGTCAGCGGAGTATTCGATTTTCCCATTTTACTTCTCTGCGGATTCGTGAAGGGTTTGGGCCGGCATTTTCGGATTCACCAATGCCAAGCGTTGCTTGCCGGACAAACCGTCGGGCTCGAACACGCCGATTGTATCACGACCGCCACCTGAACTCATCATGTTTTGCACCTATCCAAAGGCCTCAATTTCAGGGAAATCTAATGAATCACAGCCTTTCAATCATCGTATCACTGGTTGGCTCGAGTGCGCTCCTCGCCTTTGCCCAAACCACTAGGTCTGACCGAGCCAACTCAGCCGAATTTCCGAGTGCCGGGCGCGTTGTTGAAGACGAGAAAAACGCCCCAAACAGCAAGAAAACCTGGCTGGCAGAAGTCCAGGCGAACCTCCGTCAAAGCGAGTACCACGTAACCTGGCAGAATCCTCCGACGGCGGTCAACAAGGGCACCTTTCAAGCGCCCAACCGTTCCAACGGCTTCCGCACGTACTTCACAGCTGATGGCGTGCGAGTTGTGCCGCGTACCGCGCACAAGGATGAAGCGGCGACCTGGGAATGGAATCCGAGACTGACATCCATCGGCCGCGCTGGTGCCATGGAGCCAATTCCAAACGCTGACCTTCGGGCTGAGGGTAATCGAATCGATTACGACCGTGGAGACGTTGTTGAATGGTACGTGAATGACGAAAGAGGATTGGAGCAGGGATTCACGCTTCTCTGCGCGCCGCCCGATTCATCAACACAAACAGACGATCGGTTGCTTCGCCTCGATATGACCGTTGGCGGAAACTTACTCGCCCAGGTCGCCTTCGGCGGCGGTGCGATCGACTTTCTGGCTCCTGGTGGAGCGCTGGCGATTCACTATTCCAAACTGAAAGTCACGGATGCAAGCGGCCGCGAATTGAGCTCTTCATTTGAAGTTGATGGCGATCGTGTATCGATTCTGGTCAACGATCGTGAGGCCGTTTATCCGGTCACGATCGACCCACTCGCAAGCAACCCGGCATGGACGGCAGAAAGCAATCAATCTGAATCGTTTTTTGGCAAGTCAGTCGCGACGGCCGGTGATGTCAACGGCGATGGATACAGCGATGTGATTGTTGGCGCTCCGGGCTATGACGGCGGCGGTTTCTGGAATGGACGAGCGTTCATCTATCTAGGCTCTGCAGCCGGACTGGCGGCCAGTCCGGCCTGGACCGCCACCGAAGCAGGTGTTGATGATTCGGAATTCGGGATATCCGTCGCCACCGCAGGGGATGTGAATGGCGATGGTTACAGCGATGTGATCGTAGGTGCGTGGGCTTACGGACTTCAGAACAGCCGTGAAGGCCGCGCGTATGTTTATCTTGGCTCGGCGACAGGACTTTCACGAAATCCCGGATGGATGGCCGAGTCCAACCAACTCAATTCTGCCTTCGGAATTTCTGTCGCAACGGCAGGCGACGTCAACGGTGATGGTTTCAGCGACATCATCGTCGGCGCGTACAGTTACGATGACCCGAATCCCGGGGGCGACGCGGAGGGACATGTCTTCGTCTGGCATGGTTCGGCGACAGGACTGGGTCCAAACGGCACACCGGAAAATGCCGCCTGGCGCGCTCAAAGCAACATCGGTCTCGCCTATTTCGGGTCCAGCGTAAGCACCGCTGGCGATGTAAACGGTGATGGTTACAGCGACATCATCGTCGGCGCATGGGGATTCAACAGCAACACTGGCGCTGTGTACGTTTGGCACGGCTCGGCAACAGGACTTGGACCCGACGGGATTCCAGCCAACGCCGATTGGGGCGCTGAAGGCGCTCAACCCTTCGATGCCTTTGGGGAAACTGTCGCAACGGCTGGCGACATCACTGGAGATGGTTACAGCGATATCATCGTCAGTGCGCCAGGTTTCACCAATGGACAAGCCAACGAAGGCGCGGCTTTTGTCTGGCATGGCTCCGCAACAGGGCTTGGGCCGACAGGCACGACCGCCAATGCTGATTGGATCGTCGAAGGGAATCAGGTGAATTCTGCTTACGCGCTCATCAGTTCTGGCACAGCCGGTGATGTGAATGGTGACGGGTATGGCGATCTGGTCGTCGGCTTCGGGCTTTCCACAAATGGTCAAGCCAATGAAGGGCGCGCATTCATCTGGCTTGGCTCGTCAACCGGGCTTGGCTCCAACGGAACACCTTCGAATGCCGACTGGTCGGCTGAAAGTGATCAGGCGAGCGCGCAGTTCGGCTGTAGTGTTGCCACCGCCGGAGATGTAAATGGTGACGGCTTAAGCGATGTGATCGTCGGCGCTCTGGAGTACGACAATCCTTCCTCCAATGAAGGCCGCGCGTATCTGTATTTGGGGGGAACTGACGGCCCTGCCGATACTCCCGGCTGGTCCGACGATGGCGGGCAGGCCGGTGCCAATCTTGGTTGGTCAGTGGCTTCGGCTGGCGATGTGAATGGCGATGGGTACGCCGATGTCGTCGTTGGCGCTCCGGCATTTGACAACGGACAGGTTGGCGAAGGCCGCGCATTCCTGTATCTCGGCGGTCAGTTTGGACCCTCCTCTTCACCGAATTGGACATCCGAAAGCAATCAGGCCAACGCGCAATACGGCTGGGCAGTGGCCGGCGCAGGTGATGTGAACGGCGACGGATACGACGATGTGATTGTCTCTGCGCTGGCATACGACAATGGTGAAATTGATGAAGGCCGCGTGTGGCTTTTCCTGGGCTCGGCGTCCGGATTGGGTGCGACATCTTCATGGCGGGCCGAAAGCAATCAGGCCTCTGCATTGTTTGGCAACTCCATCGGTACCGCCGGTGACGTTAATGGCGATGGATATAGCGATGTGATAATTGGCGCGAATACTTACGACAACGGCCAAACCGATGAAGGACGCGCCTTCGTGTGGTACGGATCATCTTCAGACCTCGGTGCCGACGGCACACCGGCCAATGCAGATTGGTCGGCCGAAAGCAATCAATCCAGCGCTCGCTTTGGCAATGCCGTTGCCACCGCCGGTGATGTCAATGGCGATGGCTACAGCGATGTCATAGTTGGGGCAAGGCAATTCGACAACGGCCAGACAGACGAGGGCCGCGCTTATGTGTATTACGGTGGCTCGTCGGGGTTGGCCGCGTCAGCCGCATGGATTGGCGAGGTCGACCTTGCGGGTGATCGCTTTGGGTATTCCGTTGCTTGCGCCGGCGACGTCAATGGTGACGGCTACAGCGATGTCGTGGTGGGCGCGCCCAACTACACCAACGGTCAGGCTGATGAAGGAATTGTGTATGTGTTTCACGGTTCGATAACCGGCCTTACTGCAGTGCCCATGTGGAGTGTGGAAAGCCATAACGTCGGCGCGCTGCTTGGGTATTCGGTGGCCTCGGCTGGTGATGTGAACGGCGATGGGTACAGCGACATCATTATGGGCGCGCCAAATTACAGCAATGGTCAAACCGATGAAGGTCGTGCGTTTGTCTTTCTCGGTTCGTCTTCGGGTCTTGCTGCCGCTGCGGATTGGAATGACGAAGGCGATCAGACCAGCGCGACATTCGGCACGTCCGTTGCATGCGCGGGCGATGTCAACGGCGACGGTTACAGCGACATCATCATCGGCGTTCCCGGTGTTGAAGGGAGGGCGGATATCTACTTCGGCAACGGCGAAGGACGGGCCGTCCGTCCACGCCAACTCCGCGCCTCCGGAGGTGCCCCAATCGCTCATCTGGGAATCTCCGATAGCGGGACCGGATTTCGAATTGAACAGGTTGGCCGCTCATCGCTGGGTCGCGGCAAGGCCCGGCTCGAATGGGAAGTGAAGCCGCTGGGAACGTTGCTGAATGGAATGGGTCTGCAACATGCAAATACCTGGAGCAGCACGGGAATTGCCGGTGCACTCATGAATGAACCTGTCAGCGGCCTTTCCGGGTTGACGGTGTATCACTGGCGCTTCCGCACATGCTATGACATTCCCACTTCGCCGTTTCAACAGCGCGGTCGATGGATTCATGTCCACAGCAACGGCGGGAATGAGGCGGATCTGCGCACACCGGTCGCTCCCATTACCTGCCCCGCCGATGTCGCGCCGCCCAGCGGTGATGGCTTGGTAAACGTGAATGATTTGCTGGCCGTTATCAATGGTTGGGGACCATGTGCATTACCGTGCCCGCCGTATTGCACAGCGGACATCAATCACGATTGTGTGGTGAATGTGAATGATTTGCTGGCCGTGATCAACGCATGGGGAGTATGCCCATGAGTCGTTTGATTGCACCGATTCACCTTGCCTTTGCGTGAGCCAGTTTTTGCTAGGAATTGGTTTGAATCGTGCTGTTTCGTTGATTCAGGCGCGTTTTGGTGCCAAGACGCAGAGCAAAAGTGTTCGTGGACAGCGTGGGAGCATGATCAGTGTCCCCTGAAAGCGGGAAAGCCACGCTTTGGATATGACAAAGCGTGACTCACCGATTAGGTTCTGCTGATGGTTAGTCAGTTCCATCATGTACGGTTCACCGCCAGAAACGATTTGCCGGATTGATCATTCCGCTACTCGCAATGCCCTGAACAATAGTTGATCCATTCACTTTGAAATAGGAGATTTCGCGTGGACCGGGTTTGAGCCCATATGGAGGATGCGGCTCTTACCCAGATGCGCTGTCTTGTGATGGCCAAGGTTGACGGTCCAGATCCCCTTCTTCTTGTCGATTTGGATATCCACCGGCCGCAGTTTGAATAGTTCGCCGCCGCGGGCACCGGTCAGCAACTGCAAATCCACCAGCGCCCGCACGTGCCGACTCATGAACGGTCGAACCGACTGCACCAGATCAACCGAGGCAGCGGTTACCGGTTCGCATTCCCTTGCTGGTGACCGGCCTCGGCCCAGTGCCTGCACGCTCTTGAGTCGGTGGTACACCTCAATGGGGAGCATCTCATGGCTGGCACCCCATTTGAAAATTCGGGCCATACGGTGGACCTGGCTATTCACATAACCCCGTGACCACGGCTTCCTCACCGGGTCGGCCTTGGGGTCGCCTTTGATCATCTCATCCCGCACCAAGCGCAGGTCATTGGGGCCGAAGTCCCTGGCTCGTGAATGACCAAAGTACTTCCGCACCAGTCGCACCACGGCTTTGAGGTGTCCTGCGGCTGCGGGGGTGTAGTACGACGATGCGTGTTTCCAGTACGCCAGTGCCAACTCGTTGACGGAGATGGCTTTGGCGTCTACTTCCGAGTTGGTTTCACCCTTCAGTCGTGGCGGGAAGCGCCGACCTCGCGATTCCCATTCCGCCAGCACGCGGTGGTAGTTCTCATGGCTCTCTGGTGTTCCATATTCACCGAGCCAGTAGTCCTTGCGCCTGCCGGTTGGCTCATCGGTCAGCGTCACAATCGCCTGCGTGTACCCCTTCCGCTGGCGATAAGTCGGCGCGGTGTTCGATCTTCGTTTCTTTGCAATCATTGCAGCCACTTGCGGCTCCTTTCACGCGTTTGCGCGGTGTACACCGCGCGAATCCATGCGTTTCAGGCCGCACTGGCTGGTGCCAGGTATCCTCGGAAATACAGTATTTCCCGAGGATTCGGCGAGGTTTTACAAGTGGAGCGTACCGGGGTCGAACCGGTAACCTCTGCCTTGCAAAGCCGTGTCCCAACGGCGCAAAACGCGGTTTTCACGATACAAACGCGGTTTTGAAGATGGCAAGTCTTGCAAATGTTGTGGCGGTTCTCGCGCCCTTTCGCGGCTCTGCGCGGTGTACACCGCGCCGTACGCCATTCGCGAAGGATTGGTGGAAGCGTGAACGTGAAGCAATGCAACCGGTCGACCGTTGACTAGGTTGGCGATCCTTCAAGATGTTGACTTTGCGTTCCCTCCGAATGAATTGGCATTCGGTACCCCGGGATTGGCCGCCGTGTTAAGCGTGACTACACAATTCCTGTTTCAACCAATCCGACCCTGCAGAGCACGAAATGACGCGTGTCACCATGCCGGTTCACGGCGACCGGCGCAGGAAGGATTCTGTCCGAGTTTCTATGACGATAGTCATGACGATCGAGACGCCTGCGAGATCCCGGGAGGTTTGTCAGCATCTGGATGGTCCTTTGAAATGCGAAGCAAGTCAGCCGGCGCGGTGGTTCCACAGGTGCCAGAGCTAATCAGATCCGCAATACTCGATTCGCGAAAGGCCTTCTGCACATTGGCAATCGCGCCATCCAACAGTTTGTGTAGCGGGCACATCTCTGTTTGATGCTCGTCACGATGCAACGGGCATTCGTGGATACGATTAATCGGGCACACGGCCTGAACAACGGCCAGAACTGACATGAGTGCCGGATCGGTTGCCAATCGAAAACCGCCGGTCGGACCACGCTGCGATCGCACCAGTCCCGCGCGTGTCAGTTCTCCCAGGACTTTGGCGAGGTATTCCTGAGGCATTGATGTCGCCGCGGCAATATCGCTCACCGTGCAAGGCGCGGCGGGATGTTCAGCCAGATAGGCAACGGCCCGAAGGGCGTATTCAGCGGTCTGCGATATCATGAGCGATGATTCGGATAACCATATCCTGTTATCGAGATTATGATCATTCGGTGCGGAATCAAGGCCATCCATAGATGTTTCATGGCTATTGAAGCAAAACAGGGATTCCGCCCCTTTTTCGACTCGCCACGCAAAAATCAGCCGTTTTCGCCATTGACGAAGCCGATCTCTCTGCTAATGTCGATATCAGGATACGATTATCTCGTTTTACGTTTGCGGTCCGGCCTACGAACACAAAAGCGTTTTTATCACAGAAAGGGTGCCCCCATGAACCTGTCCGCGTTCGCGAGAATTTCTTGTGCATCACTGTTGGTGTGTCTCACTGCCGGCTGCGGCGAGGAACCGGCCAACACAGCCACGGTTGCCTCAGAGCGCACTGAAACGTCATCAGGGGCGTCGGGTGGACTGGGCGGCGACGCGGCGCGAGTGGCCAAGGAGCGCAATCTAACGCCTGACGACGTGACGGCCGCGCTCAAGACTTACACGCCGAGCGGCCGGCTTGACGAATACGTGTTGTTGGCCTCCGGCGGGCACAGCGGACAGATGTTTGCGATCGGCGTGCCTTCGATGCGCCTCCTGCGAAGCATCGCCGTCTTCACACCGGAACCCTGGCAGGGCTGGGGTTACGGTGCCGGCAATGAAGTTCTCGATGAGGGCAACGTCGATGGCAAACAAGTCCGTTGGGCCGACTGCCACCACCCAGCGCTCAGTGAAACCAATGCGGAGTACGACGGCCAATTTCTTTTTATCGGCGATAAGGCGAACGCTCGAGTGGCCGTGATTGATCTGCGAGATTTTGAAACGAAGCAGATCGTCAAGAACCCGATCGCTATCAACGATCACGGAGGCACGTTCGTTACACCAGACTCCGAATACATCATTGAGGGCGGCCAGTACGGCACACCGCTGGGCTGGGAATACGCGCCGCTTGAGAAATACAAGGAGTCGTATCGCGGACAGGTCACGCTGTGGAAATTCGACAGGGCCAAGGGGCGCATCGACATGTCCAAGTCCTTTGCGCTGGAACTTCCCCCATATTGGCAGGATCTCTTCGATGCGGGCAAAGGTGCCAGCGATGGGTGGATTTTCGGTAACTCATTCAACACCGAGATGGCTACTGGGACGAAGGAACCCACCGACCAGAATTTCCTTGAATCGGGAGCCAGCCAGAATGAGACCGACTACTTGCACATCATCAACTGGAAGAGAGCAGAGGAAGTGTTCAAAGCCGGCAAGTTCACCAAGATCAAGGGATTTCCCGTCATTGCTTTGCAAACAAGCATTGATGAAGGCCTGCTCTATTTCGCTCCTGAATTGAAGAGTCCGCATGGCGTGGACGTAGTGCCAGGCGGAGAATACATGGTTGTTGCAGGAAAGCTTGACCCGCATGTCAGCGTGTACAGCTTCGACAAAATCATGAAGACCATTCAGGCCAAGAAATGGACCAAGGATGGATATGGGGTGCCGGTGCTCGCGCTCGACGATGTGTTGGAGGCCCAGGTTGAACTGGGGCTTGGACCCCTTCACACACAATTCGATGACAAGGGCTATGCGTATACGTCGTTGTTCCTTGACTCGGCAGTAGCGCGGTGGTCGCTTGGAGGACCATACGCTTCCAAGCACACAGAATCTCCGTGGACTTTGGTGAGCAAGGTCCCGGTGCAATACAACATCGGTCACCTGGGAACAGCGGAAGGCGACACATCATCGCCGGATGGCAAGTACCTGATCGCTTTCAACAAGTGGTCGATTGATCGTTTCCTGTGCACCGGACCGTTGCTTCCGCAGAATTTTCAGCTCATCGACATCAGCCAGCCCGGGGACAAGATGCAGGTGGTCTACGACATGCCAATCGGGTTTGGCGAGCCTCATTATTGCCAAATGATCAAGGCTGACAAACTAAAGGCGTTTGAGGTGTATCCGCAGATAGGCTGGGATCCGCGCACCATGTCCGTCGACGCCACAGCACCCAAACCAGGCGAAGAGAAGATAGTCCGCGACGGCAGCACCGTCACTATTTCCATGACCGCCGTGCGCAGCCACTACAAACCCGAGCGCGTCGAGGTCAACAAAGGTGATCACATCATTTGGCGTATCACCAATATTGAACAGACCAAAGACGCCACGCACGGCTTTGCGCTGCCTGGCTACAACATCACCCTAAGTCTGGAGCCAGGGGAGACCGAGACTTTTACATTTGATGCCGACCAACCCGGCACCTATGCCTATTACTGCACCGAGTTCTGCTCGGCGCTGCACTTGGAGATGGCTGGGTACTTCCTCGTGAAGCCATGAGTGAATTTCAGTTTCCGTACGAGGAGCGTGCGCGAAGTATCGCCCACTCCTCATTCAATGATTGTCCAATTTCGCTGTATGGATGACCTTTGCAATTGTCACCCCACATCAATGCCATCTTCGGACCACGCATTCCCCGGAACCAACTTCCACGGCCGCGTTACATCATCCCCACTGTGCTGCTCATTCTTGCAGCAAGCATGCTGGTGGTTTCGTATTTCATGCCGTATT
>CAZWJR010000029.1:0-18254 GCA_964634655.1 uncultured Isosphaeraceae bacterium
CCCCACCAACTCCGCCTTCAACTCCCGTCCCATCAATTCCCGGATCGCCTCCCGTGGCCCAACCCCCTCAAACAAAATCGCATGCACCGCCGCCGTAATCGGCATTTCCACCCCGCGTGCCTTCGCCAGCGCCATCACCGCCTTGGTCGTCGGCACACCTTCCACCACGGATTGCATGCTTGCCAAAATCGCATCCAGCCCCTCCCCCTTTCCCAGCCGTTCGCCGCACGTGCGATTGCGGCCTTCCGGGCTGAAGCACGTCGTCGCCAGATCGCCAACCCCTGCTATGCCAAAGAACGTATCCACCCTCGCTCCCATCGCCACTCCCAGCCGTGCGATTTCCGCCAACCCCCGCGCCAGCAGCGCAGACTTCGCATTGTCCCCCGCCTTGATCCCATCAATCATTCCTGCCGCCAGTGCAATCACGTTCTTCGTCGCCCCCGCCAGTTCCACTCCCACAATGTCATCGTGCCGGTACACCCGCAGCCATGGCGTGCGGAACAACTCCTGCACCCTCCGCGCGCACTGTTCATCCACCGATGCCGCCACCAGCGATGCCGGCTGCCTCCGCGCAAGTTCCGCCGCAATCGATGGCCCGGACAAAGCGCAAAGGCAGATTTTCGATTTTCGATTTTGGATTTTGGATTGCACAACGCTTTCAATCACCTGCGTCGGCCGCAGCAGCGTTGCAATCTCCACTCCCTTGCTCACGCTCACAATCGCAACGTCCGTCGGCACATATCCCGCCAACCCAACCCACACGCTCCGCAGAAACTGCGTCGGGATCGCGCTGACCACAAACTCCGCTCCCTCCAGCGCATCTTCCGCATCCATCGTCACTTTTACCGAATCCGCCAATCGAAACCCCGGCAAACGTGGCGAGACCCGCGCCTTCTCCAACGCCCGCAAATCGGCTTCCAGCGGTCCCCACAAGCGCACCGCCGCCCCGCGAAATGCCAGGGCATCTGCCATGACAAGACCCATCTGGCCGTCGCCGATGATTGTGACGTTTTGCGGCATGTCAGCAGTTTTTGCGGGAGATTCCAGCGGTTTTTCCAGCCGTTTCAGGCCCTGCCATGGTAAATCCAACCGCCCAATCCGTAAATCGCTCTTTCCGAACCCCCGCACCGCCCGTTCCGTACAATTCCCAGCGCCTGTTCAGGCGGCTTCGCTCATTTCTATCCGCACGAGCAGGAATCGGCAGCCCTTCACGTTGCCGGTAGCATACGCAATCTTGGAAACGGTCCGTTGCTCCAGAGGAGAGTCTCTCGATGTCAGAGTTAATCGTTGCCGGCGTTCCAGAGCAGGAATTGCGAGTTCGTGAAACCGGGTCTGAAGGCGCTGAACGCCTCGAACGGCGACTGTTCGTCGCCCTCGTCGGTGGTGTGCTGCTGGCCGTCTCGTGGATCAGCCAATGGTTCGGCGCGGATGAGCAACCCGCCCAGATGCCCGCCGCGCTCGGTGCCGCAATTCTCGTCGTGCCCCTCCTCGCCGGTGCCTGGCGTGAAGTAAAAAAGGGTCGGCCATCCAGTGATTCACTCGCTTCGCTGGCCGTCATGGCCGCCATCGCATCCCAGATGTATCTGGCCGCCGGGTTCCTTGCGTTCTTCCTCTGGACCGCCAATCTCGTTTTGAGCCGCACCGCATGGGGCGCGCAGCGGGCCATTCGTGATCTGATCGACCTCACCCCGGAAAAAGCCAGATTGTTTGAAGCCGGCGCAGAACGTGAAGTGCCGCTGGCACAAATCAAGATCGGCCAGATCGTCCGCGTCCGTCCCGGCGAAAACCTCCCCGTCGATGGTCGCATCGTTCGCGGCGAAAGCGATATCAACCAGGCCTCCCTCACCGGCGAAGCCGTGCCCGCGGAAGTCGCGCCCGGTTCCCCCGTGTACGCAGGCACCACCAACCTCACCGGCCAGATCGATGTGGAAGTTACCGCCATCGCAGGCGAGACCACCATCGGCAAAGTCGAAAGCCTCATCCGCGAAGCCGAATCCGCCAAGACCGAACGTCAGGAACTCATCGAGCAACTCGCCAGTTATTACGTGCCCGTCGTGCTCATGGTGGCCGGGCTGGTGTGGTTCTTTACATCCAAGAGCGAAGATCCGGTCGTGCGTGATCAGGCAGCGGTCCGCGCCATCATGGTGCTGGTCGTGACCTGCCCCGGCGCGTTGTTGATTTCGCATCCCACCGCAATGGTCGCCGCATTTGCCGCCGCAGCACGTTTGGGAATCATGATCAAGCGCACCCAAACGCTCGAGGCCGCGGCAACGATCGACACCGTCGTGCTGGATAAAACCGGCACACTCACCACCGGCAAGTTTGCAGTCAGCCGTCTGGCCCCCGCAGAAGGTGTGGAAGGCGCCGCGCTCTTGCAAGCCGCCGCCGATGGCGAGCAGCACTCCAATCACCCGCTGGCCAAATCAATTCTGGAAACCGCAAAGCAGGCCCGCATCAATCCCGCACCGTTGGAAAAATACGAAGAAGTTCACGGCCGTGGCGTGGTAGCGCATTCAGCCAAGGGCGATATTCACGTCGGCCGTTCCGATTGGCTGTTGAGTCTCAATCCCTCCATCGCTGATCAGGTCCGCGCGGTGGAAACAAAGATCGAAGGCATGTCCGGCGTCCATGTCATGATGGGCGGGCGATACCTCGGCGCGGTTGGTTTGGAAGACAAACTCCGCCGCAACGCGCCGGAAGTAATTGACCGCATTCGCCATCTCGGCGTGCGCAAGGTCTGCATCTTCACCGGCGATCGCCTTGCCGTGGCCAAGCGTGTGGGTCAGGCCGTTGGTGTGGATTCCATCGAAGCCGAGTGCTTGCCCGAAGAAAAACACGAGCAGTTGAAGTATCTCATCAAGAAAGGCCACCGCACGCTGGTGGTTGGTGATGGCATCAACGATGGACCAATTCTCGCTTCCGCAGATGTCGGCGTGGCGATGGGTTTGTCGGGTTCTGATATCGCAACAAACTCCGCAGGCGTCGCGCTCATGAACGATGATCTGCGGCGAGTGCCGTTCCTTTTGGAACTGGCCCGCAAGGCCCGCAGCGTGATCGCGCAGAACATCGGCTTGTGTCTGGTGGCGGCAATCATCGGTTTGGGATTGGCCGCGACCGGTCGGCTGACGCTTTTCTGGGTGCTGGTCTGGTACCTGATTCCGTTCGTCTGCGTCATCGCCAACAGTTTCCGTCTTGTCCGCTTCGGCGAAGAGTTCACGGAAGCCGAGCAAGCCCGGCGAAGAATAGAAGCCAGCCGCGTCGTAAAACCCACGCGCGGCGGAAAACCGGCTGCCGCAGCGACCTAACTGGATTAAACCAAGCGAACGATCACGCCACCGTCACGCTCTTGTCCAGGTACACGTCCTGAATCGCGTTGAGCAGTTTGACGCCTTCAGCAATCGGGCGCTGGAACGCCTTGCGGCCGCTGATGAGTCCCGTTCCGCCGGCGCGCTTGTTGATGACGGCTGTCTTCACTGCATCGGCAAAATCGTTTTCGCCCGATGCGCCGCCGCTGTTGATCAAGCCGCAGCGTCCCGCGTAGCAGTTCAGCACCTGATAGCGGCACAGATCGATCGGGTGATCGGTGGAAAGTTCGCTGTACATGCGCTTGTCGAGTTTGCCGTAGGACGAGCCGCCCATGTTGAGGGCTTCGTAGCCGCGATTATTTTCCGGCAGTTTCTGCTTGATGATGTCGGCTTCGATCGTCACGCCAAGGTGATTCGCCTGACCGGAAAGATCCGCAGCAACGTGATAGTCCTTGTCGCCCTTGACCTTGAACGCAGGATTGCGGAGATAGCACCAGAGGATGGTGGCCATGCCGAGTTGGTGAGCCTTTGAGAACATTTCAGCGACTTCAACAATTTGGCGGCCGGATTCATCGGAGCCGAAGTAGATGGTGGCACCCACCGCCGCCGCGCCGAGGTTCCATGCTTCTTCGACGGTACCGAACATGATCTGATCGAACTTGTTGGGCACGGTGAGCAGTTCGTTGTGGTTCATCTTGACGATGAACGGAATCTTGTGCGCGTACTTGCGACTGACGGTGCCCAGCACGCCAAAGGTGGTGGCGACGGCGTTGCAACCGCCTTCGATGGCGAGTTTGATGATGTTTTCGCCATCAAAATAGATCGGGTTCTTGGCAAACGAAGCGCCGGCGGAGTGCTCGATGCCCTGATCAACCGGCAGAATGGAAACGTAGCCGGTGCCTGCGAGGCGGCCATGATTAAAGAGCGCGTGCAGATTGCGGAGCACCTGCGGACTGCGATCGCTGATCGACCAGATGCGATCAACAAAATCGGGCCCGGGAAGGTGGAGCATGGATTTGTCGACCTTGGCCCGATGGGAAAGCAGATCCTTGGCTTCAGAGCCGAGGTATTCTTCAAGTTGTGATTTCATGGGCGAAACGGGTTTTGTGGTGACGGTGGTCATGAGGCGAACGCTCCGAAAATAGATCGTATTATTCTAGCAGATTGGGTCGAAGCATTCAGAGCAACCAGACAGTCATTTCAGCATGCGCACGCGAATCGTTGCATCCTCAATCACAACAATCGCACCCTCATTCAAGCTCGATTCCAAATCCGTCAGATAACGGCGCAACATGTTTGTTTGTGTTGAAGGGGAACCATCGCGCATTCGGAAAAGTATTACCGAGGGAGTTCGGCGCGCTCCGGTGACAAGCAGCGTTCCGTAATCCGTGTCCTGTGTGATAACAATTCGTTGTTCGCTGGCGGCGCGTTCAAGAATTAGCGGGTCTTGGCCTTGGGCCAGGCCGATGTCGCGCACATGGATGGCGTCGTGTCCCAATGCGGCCAAATCGCGCGCCACTTGCCACGAGATTGGTTGATCGACAAGGAATCTCACATCAAGAACCAGTGGGTCGCAGCGGAATGATGCGGTCCTCGGTAAGCGATGCGGCGTAGTTCAGCGCCTCGACGATGTCATCTTCGACGAGGTCGGGATAGGCCTCAAGGATTTTGATGTGCGACATGCCGCTGGCGACGCACCGAACGACCGTGGCGACGGGAATGCGCATGCCACGAATACACGCCTGGCCACCCATTTGCGCTGGATTGAATGTGATGCGTTGCCAAGTCATGTATTGGACATTGTAGCCGCTGCGAAACTGCGATGCTCTCGGATGCCTACTCGACCATCGCCAGCCTTATGGGAGCGAATTGCGATTGCCAGACTTACGCCGCCCCAGCCAGCGGCCCACAGCGACGTGCAGGACGAAAGTGCAAATGCAGACGACACAGAACACTGGAATAAACACTCTTAGAAAATCCGTGATGGATGCGGGCCTGTTGAAACTCTGACGACCGAACAACCCCGGAAAGCGACCGGACAACGCGGAAGGCATAGACCAAAACAACCCCGACACAACGGCAGCCACTACCAGCAGCGACAGGATGACTGTGAGTCGCCGCCCCCACTTTGAACGAGGCGTCCAATTCCAAAATCTGTTGAATTTCCTGAGCATGGAGTCAATTCAGACAAAAGATCAAAGCCTTCACGGCAGCGCTATCTGATGTGTTTGACGGCCGTCGCGCGGCGACTCATACGTGATCTCGACATGATGATCATCGATCCACTTCACATTTAATCCGGATTCCTCTCCAATGGCCTTCGTAGGGCTGACCCATACCTTGCGGTAACCAACCAAACTGGTTTTCTCAAAAAGCCAAGCCCAGCCATAGCCGGCGCCGCCATGGTCACACATTGCCACGCGGATTTCGCGTTGACCGTTGGGAGAACGAGAGTCTTGTTTCACAGTCACGCCACACAGCCAACCGCATCTCGGCGGATAGTCCGACGTGACAACGCAGTACCCGAGAATCAAAACGATTATGGCAGCGATGGATGCAATGGTGAGCACACTTACGATGATCCATCGCTTTCGCGTGTTCGGTCGATGGGGCTGGCCTTCAACAGGCGACATTTCTGCAAGGAGCGCCATCGCTCAATAACCCACGGCTTGGCCATCGGCGCGCAAATCGCTGCCGGCGCAGTAGCAATCATCAAGTTTGTAGATCGCCTGCCCGCGGCCAAAGGTGACGCTGCGTTCCTTGGCGATTTCGATGTCGT
The DNA here is from genome assembly GCA_964634655.1 of uncultured Isosphaeraceae bacterium. GTDB lineage: Bacteria > Planctomycetota > Phycisphaerae > Phycisphaerales > SM1A02 > CAZWJR01. The sequence goes on from CAZWJR010000029.1 coordinate 6,085, forward strand.
GGCCACGGCGTTTGAGTTCTTCGTAGAGCGATGGCTCGAAGCCCGGTTCGATCGTCACCTTCAGGCCCGTCGTCACCTGCCAGCGCGGGGCGTCGAGCGCGGCTTGGGGATTCTGGTTGAAATCGAAGAGGCGAGTGAAGACCTGGGCGTGGCCCTGCGGCTGCATGAAGCCGCCCATGACACCGTAGGCCATGATTGGAATTTGCTGCGCGGCTGGACCCGGGGCGGCGCTGCGCTCTGCCCCGGCTTGGATTGGACGAGTGACAAATGCGGGAATGATGGTGTGGTACGGCCGCTTGCCGCCTGCGACCTGGTTGGGGTGGCCATCCTCGAGCGTGAAGCAAGCGCCGCGATTTTGCATGGCGATGCCGGTGTCGGGAATCACGACGCCGGAGCCGAAGCCTTCGTATTGCGATTGAATGTAACTGACCATGTTGCCGGCAGCGTCGGCGGTGCAAAGCAGGATTGTGCCGCCGGGTTTGGGGATGCCGTGCTTGAAATCCTGGGCCTTGCTGGAATCGATCAATTTCGCGCGGCTTTCGAGATATTTCTCATCCAGCAGTTCTTCCACGCTTACATTCATAAACCTCGGATCGGCGATGTAGCGATGGGCATCGGCAAATGCCAGTTTCATGCATTCAATTTCCTGATGAATCACATCCGGGCAATCGACCTGCAGTTCGCCGATGTTGCGATGGCGCAGAATGCCCAGCATTTGCAGGGCGGCGAGGCCCTGGCCGTTTGGCGGAATTTCGTGCAGGCGATAGCCGCGATAATCGATGGAAATGGGTTCAACCCAATCGGCGGTATGCGTGGCGAGATCATCGACGGTCATGAACGCGCCATCGTTTTTGGCGCAAGCGGCGATTTTTTTCGCCAGTTCGCCGCGGTAGAACGACTCACCGTTGCTGTCGGCGATTTCGCGCAGGGTTCGCGCGTGGTTCGCCATGACAAATCTCTCCCCCGCTTTGGGGGCGTTGCCATCTTTCAGGAATGCCTTGCCCCATTCGGGAAACTTTTCGTAGCGTTTGGGTGAGCGTGCCCACAAGCCGGCCGTGAGCGGCGCGACGGGGAAACCGTTGGCGGCGTATTCGATCGCCGGTTCAAACAGTTTTGCAAAGGGAAGCTTGCCGAATTTCTTGGACAGAGCCATCCAACCGGAGACCGCTCCGGGAACGGTAACAGGGTCCCAACCGGTGCGCGGCATGTCTTTCTTGCCTGCAAAGTGTGAAAGCGGCATCGACTTGGGAGCGCGACCCGATGCATTCAATCCGTGAAGTTTGCCATCGAACCAGACCAGCGCGAAGGAATCTGAACCGATGCCGTTGGTCGTCGGCTCCAGCACGGTCATGGCGATGGCGGTGGCGACGGCGGCATCCACCGCGTTGCCGCCGGCTCGCAGCATGTGCAGGCCCGCCTGTGCGGCGAGGGGTTGCGAGGTGGAAACGATGTTGCGTGCCAGCACCGGCATTCGCTGCGATGGGTACGGCATTGACCATGAGAAATCAGCCATGCCACTATGGTAGCGATGGAGTGCGGAATGGCTGAATTTGTTTCAAAAACGCACAAGGCCCGTGCTTTCGCACGGGCCTTGTGGTTGCTCGGCTGAGGATCGGGTCACGGGACTCACCATCGTTGGGATGAACGAGACCCACGACCGTCACTCAAGCCGAGCCAGCCTCAAGATTCACTGGGAATCTTCGGCACGTTCAGGTCAGCGTTCGGTCTGGCCTGATTTCGCGGCTGGTTGGCCCCTGGAAGCAGCTTTCTTGCGAAAACCGTCTTCCAGAAGAGTTTCCTTCCAATCCCGCCGCGGACTCCGTTCCGGCTTTCACCGGCTCGAAGCACGCTTGTGCATCTTCGGGTCGAACCTGCGTTGTCCTTTTCAGCGACCGAATCTCGCCGAATGTTTCATCGCAAATTGAACCGACCGTTCCAACGCACGGAGCCGCCTCGCACAATGCGGCTCGCCGATCATGCGCACCGGCGGTTGATTTTCTTCACCCACTCGCACTTGAGTCGACTCCTTTCGGACTTCCTCAAGGCTCATGAACGACCACCATCAACTAGGCGAAACTTTACCGCGCGGTTGATGATCAGCAAGCGATTTTTTGATTTTGGTGACGGCGGTGGAGAAGTTGACGTTGCAGACGAGGACGATGCTGAAACATCTGCAAACACTGCTGTTTTTGACGCGGTGGATAAACGGTGGGTGAACTGACGGCGGAGAAAAATCTGTCAAATTTCTCTGTTCAACTCGCAGATTTTTGATTGATGAGCGAGCGTCCGGTGACTTCTTGGTAAAGGGAATCCGGGCAAAGATCGATCCCGCCGGGCCAGCATGGAGCCCCGGTCTGCGGATCAATGCCAACCATTCGGAAATTCGCTTCGTCTTTCCATGATTCAAACACACCTTTCCCAACGTGATCGGAGAGATCGACAACGCCTTCGGATTCATCCTGAAAGCGCAGGTGAAGACGGTAATTCGGCATGGCGGAAACGTGGGTGACGCGTTGCATCGGTTGATCTTAGGAAAGCGGTTCAACCCAAGGCAATGGCTGCATATTTCGAGCCAAATTCCATGTTTGGCGCAGTTCCGGACGTCGTGCAATAGCCCACTCAATCACCATGTTGTGTGCACGCCGAGGCATGAAGCCTCGCAGCGTTTCGAGAGTATCAATGGCAATGAGCACTTCGTGCTCGCCGTACATTGCGTGGAAATGAGGCGGCTCGTGTTCGCGGTAGTAGAAGTAAATAGAGATGCCGAAGAACTCACTGACTTTTGGCATCAACCCAATGTATCGGAATCTGTCGCGCTGATCCATCCGCCACAAATCACGGCATCATCATCGTCGTAACACACGACCGCCTGGCCCTTGGCGACGCCGTATTGCGGCTCGTCAAACCGCACCTGCAAATCACCTTTGGCGGTACGGCTGACTTGCGATGGGACCGGCGGCGAGTTGTAGCGAAACTTCGCGGTGCAAGGCAGCCACTGCTCATTGGCAGGCTCATCGATCAGCCAATTTGTCTCCAGCGCGGTGATGCGATCGATTCGCAAATCTTCCTTTTCACCAACGGTGATGGTGTTCGCGGAAGCGTCCTTGTTCACGACGTAAATGGGATGCCCCAGCGCAACGCCAACGCCGCGGCGCTGGCCGATGGTGAAGTGCTGGTGGCCATCGTGTTGGCCGATTTCGCGGCCTTGGCGATCGAGAATCGGGCCGGGCTTGATGCTCCCCGGCGATCGCTGCGCGACGAGCCCTGCGTAATCGTTGTCCGGCACAAAGCAGATTTCCTGCGAATCGGGTTTGTCAAAAACAGGCAGATCAAGTTCCTGCGCGATACGACGAACTTCAGTTTTCTGGAAGCCGCCGATGGGAAGGAGCATTTCCGCAAGGCGAGCGCGGGGTGCGCCGAAGAGGACGTACGACTGATCTTTGGTGTGATCGATGCCGCGGAGGAGTCGCGGCGCGGAAGCATGTTCGATGCGCGCGTAGTGGCCGCTTGCCACAAAATCCGCATCGATTTGCTTTGCGTAGTCGTGCAGCTTGCCAAACTTGAGCCAATCGTTGCAGCGCACGCAGGGGTTGGGGGTGCGACCGGCGTTGTACTCACCCACGAAATAATCAATGATGCGGCCGAAGTCTTTCTTGAAATTGCAGACGTAAAACGGCACGCCGAGTTTGGCGGCAACGAGACGTGCATCGGCGGCATCGTTGATTGAGCAGCAGCCCTGGTGACCGATTTTGATCTTTGGAGCCGGACGATTTTTGTGGGTGCGATCCGGGTCTTCCTCGCCGGTTGCGCCGTTCGTGCAACCGGTCGCACAAGACGGTTCGTCAGACCCGGCGTCCTCGATCATTTCATCAAGAGTCTCGCCCGGTGAACCGAGTCGCATGAAACAGCCGACCACATCGTAGCCTTCGCGCACCAAGAGCGCGGCGGCGACGGAGGAATCGACGCCGCCGGACATGGCGACCAGGACTTTGGGCTTGCGCGAAATCATGGGTGTTGATTGTAGGAGTCGCGGGCAAGCACAGTCGGTACACGGTATCTTGTCGGCGTGCTGATCTACGCAGGCATCGATGAAGCCGGTTACGGACCCATGCTAGGGCCGTTGTGTGTCGCAGGAACGGCGTTTGTGGTAACCGACCACGATTCTTCCGGGGGCGGGGACATGTGTGATTTGTGGAAGCGTTTGGGCAAGGCGGTTTGCAGGAAGCGAACCGATAAACGCAAGCGGATTGCGGTGGAGGATTCCAAGAAACTGAAATTGCCGAACGATGGCAATGTGCATCCGCTGAAATTTTTGGAGCGCGGTGTGCTGGCGTTTCAGTCGTGTTTGGGGGACGCTGAAAGCAAACTAGATGCACCCTCACCCCAACCCTCTCCCTCACAAGAGAGGGAGAGGGGGTCCTGCGCCGTCTGCGACGGCGACCTTTTTCAATCCTTGAATGTCGCGCCTTTTGCGGCGCCTTGGTACGGCTCCACCACTCCCCTGCCGGTGGCACAATCGGAAGATGAGCTGCGGATTGCGATCAGCCGTCTCAAGCGCACGCTGGAAAACGAAGGCGTTGCCTGCTCGTTCATGCGGTGCGAGGCGATTGATGCGGAATCGTTCAACCGCCAGGTTGAGATGATGGGGACCAAATCCAGCGTCAATTTCTGCGCGGTGATGCGATTGGTGGATGCGATCTGGAAGCGTTGGCCGGGCGAGCAGCCGCATATTGTGGTGGATCGCCAAGGCGGACGGATGCGCTACATCAGCGATCTGATGACGGCGTACCCGGAAGCGCGAGTTCAGATTCTGGATGAGACCGAATTGCTAAGCCAGTACAAACTCAATTTGAACGGATCGGAAATGAAAATCAGTTTCGCGGTGGAGGCGGAGCAATCGCACCTGCCGGTGGCTCTGGCTTCCATGACGGCCAAATACGTCCGAGAATTGTTCATGATGCGGCTGAACCGGTACTTCCAGGCCTTGATGCCGGAACTCAAGGCGACGGCTGGCTACACCGAAGATGCCCGGCGATACCTGACGGATATCCAGCCGGTCATCGCCAATTCCGGCATTGATCGAAGGCTGCTGGTGCGATCGGTTTGAAGCCTAAAACAAGGGGGTGCGAGCGATCTTTCTCAACCGGCTGCGGCGATGGACCGATCCATTATTTCTTTGACTGGAGCCCCAAAAAACGATATACTGTGGGGCTTTCAACCGGCAGCGTTTGCCGATTGATTCAATTGAGCGACCTCTCTTTCGTACGGAGCAACCCCTTGCCTGGCGACGATGATGAGGACGCCCGTTAGCGACTGAATCGGTCCACCATTGTGGCCGGCCCAGCGCAACGGGCCGTCACACGGGACCGAAATCCTCCGGCTGCTGTTCCCAGACAGCGTTGGCAAGCCAGATGGACCACTCCCGACAATCCAGTTTGTTTCGAGCCACCGGCTCCGTATGCGGCGGCTCGCTTGATCAGTCTATCACGACATCAAAACCCGAAACGGCAATCCGGCCGTCAGGCAAGAAGATGTCAAACCCTCGCCGCAGATGCGGCCGGCAATTGCCGCTAGCAAGGAAGTCACCGTCATGGCCGTTGATCTCAACAAAGTACGCAACATCGGAATCGCCGCTCACATCGACGCAGGCAAAACCACCGTCACCGAGCGCATCCTGTATTACACAGGCAAGAACTACAAGATGGGCGAGGTGCATGAAGGCACCGCGACCATGGACTTCCTGGTTGAAGAGCAGGAGCGCGGCATTACGATTCAGTCCGCCGCCACCACCTGTCCGTGGGAACACAAGGGTGTGGAATACAAATTGAACCTGATCGATACACCGGGCCACGTCGATTTCACCATCGAAGTGGAACGATCGCTGCGCGTGCTGGACGGTGCGGTGGCGGTGTTCGACGGCAAGGAAGGCGTGGAACCGCAATCGGAAACCGTCTGGCGACAGGCGGACCGTTACCGCGTGCCGCGCATCTGCTTTGTGAACAAGATGGACAAGATCGGTGCGAACTTCGAGTTCTGCATGGACACGATGAAGACGCGCCTGGGCGCCAACGCCATTGCGGTGCAACTGCCGATCGGTGCATCGGAGACTTTTGAGGGCATCATCGATCTGCTGGAAATGAAGGCGTATTACTTCGATTCCACGGAACTTGGCGCCAAAGTGGAACAGCGCGACATCCCTGCTGACATGAAGGACATGGCGGAACTCTGGCACCACGAAATGGTGGAGAAGGCCATTGAACTCGATGACCGTCTCATGGAAAAGTATCTTGAGAATCATGACTCTGTGACGGCGGATGAGATTCGTGCCGCCATTCGCAAGGGCACGATTACCCGCGCGTGTTTCCCGGTGTTTGTCGGATCGGCTTTGAAGTACATCGGCGTGCAGCGACTGCTGGACGGCGTGATCGACTACCTGCCCAACCCCACCGAAGTGCCGGATGTTGAAGGCCTGGACCCCAACGACAAGCACAAGAAACTGACACGTCCGCACAGCGAAAACGCGCCGTTCTCCGCGCTGGTCTTCAAGGTCGTATCCGATTCCCACGGCGATCTGACGTACATGCGCGTGTACTCCGGCAAGTTGGACAAGGGTTCGCGCGTTCTCAATCCCGTCAACGGCAAAAAGGAAAACGTCTCCCGCATTTTCGAAATGCACGCCAAGGACCGCGATCCGCTGGATTCCACCAGCGCGGGCCAGATCGTGGCGGTCATTGGCATCAAGAACTCCTACACCGGCGATACGCTGTGCGATCCGGATGATCCGATCATCCTGGAAAAAATGGACTTCCCGGAGCCGGTTATCTCGATGTCCATCGAGCCAAACACGAACGAAGACAAGAAGAAACTTTCCGAAGCGCTGCAGACGATTCGCCGCGAAGATCCCTCGTTCCGTTCATCGTTCAATGATGAAACCGGCGAAACCATCATCGCAGGCATGGGCGAACTTCACCTTGAAATTGTGAAGAACAAACTCGTCCGCGACATGAAGATCGGCGTGAAGGTTGGCAAGCCGCGCGTCAGTTACCGTGAAACCATCACTGGCACGGCCGAGAAGATTCGTGGATTGTTCAAGAAGCAGTCCGGCGGTCGCGGCCAGTACGGCGATGCGGTGGTCAGCGTGGCCCCCATCACCGCAGAACAGGCAGCGGCGGAGGAACTGGAAATGGAGAATGGCGTGGTGTTTGTCGATGCCATCAGCCAGGGCGTCATTCCACGCGAGTTCATTCCATCCGTCGAATACGGCGTGCGGCAGGCGGCGTCCAGCGGCATCCTTGGCGGCTATCCGGTCGTCAACGTCAAGTGCGAACTGGTGTACGGTTCTTATCACGATGTCGATTCCAGCCAGATCGCCTTTGAACAAGCCGGCGCGTTGGCATTCCGCGAAGCCTGCACCCGCGCGGGTCTGGCATTGCTGGAGCCGATCATGAAGGTTGTGGTTGTGACGCCCGATGAATTCTTCGGCAACGTGAGCGGCGATCTTTCCAGCCGTCGCGGACAGATCGTGGATTCCGAACTTCGCGGGGTGGTTCGCATCATCACCGCGGAAGTGCCGCTCTCCGAAATGTTTGGCTACACCACCACATTGCGAGGCATGACACAGGGCCGTGCCACCAGCACGATGGAACCGGCGACATACCGCCAGATGCCCGATCGGCTGCGTGATGAGGTGCTGGAAAAAGCGTAAGCACTTCACGTTTCTTTGTGAGGAACCCGAACAAACCCCGTTTGGCCGCGATGTTTCGTGCTTCCAAAGGCTCACGACCTCGCCAAAGATGCCTTCCCAATGGGGATTTGCGTATTTGTGCATTTTAACCAAGAATCTTTTTCAATCGCGCGCAAGGGTTCTCCAATTCCGGCGTATCAGACTGTGGCGACGCGCTGCGTGATGGGCGGTGTGCTCTCCAAATTAGAACCCTTTTGAAGGAGCCCTTTGTCATGAGCACTTTTCGAAACGTTCAACAGACTTCAAGATTCATACGGGCGATCTGGTGCGACAGGGGGCCAAGGGAAAGCCTGCGACCTGAAGACGGAGATACTGGACGGGGCCAGACATGCCGCCTCGTAGTTTTGGTGATAGCGGCCACTATCATTTGGGTTACATCATGGGCGAGCGGCGTTGAAGTGCCTCAAATGGTTTGGACGCGCCAATTCGGAACAACTGCCGACGAGTCTGCCGTATCAATTGCGGTTGACACCGCCGGCAACGCCTACGTCAGCGGCGGAACAACTGGCAATCTGGATGGACCAAACGCAGGCGATTTTGATGCCTTCGTTTCAAAGTATTCCGCGGAAGGCTTGCTGCTTTGGACGCGCCAGCTCGGATCAAGCGCGTGGGACTACGCCTATTCGGTCGCGGTCGACAGCGCGGGCAACGCCTACATTTGTGGCATGACGAGGGGAGATCTTGATGGGCGAAACGCTGGTGACTCCGATGCGTTCATCGCAAAGTATTCCACAGAGGGATCGCTGTTGTGGACGCACCAGTTCGGGACAGTCGCGTCGGAATACGCCTATTCGCTTTCCGTCGATGGGGCAGGTAATGCCTACATCTGCGGTACCACAAGAGGCGATCTCGAAAAGCCGAACGCTGGAGTCGAAGACGCGTTCATCGCCAAGTATTCCGAAGCCGGCTCTCTGCTCTGGATACACCAATTCGGGACAACTGAACAGGAATTCGCTCGTTCGGTGTCGGTGAACAGGACAGGCAGCGTGTACATCAGCGGATACTCGGGCACTATCGGCAACTTTGACGGATTTGTTGTCAAGTACACAGACGCGGGCGAGCAACAGTGGATGCGACAATTCGGAACGAGTGCTTCTGATTTCATTTGGGGAATTGCCGTTGACGGCGCGGACAACGCTTACATCTGCGGCTACACCTACGGCAGTCTGGGCGGGCCAATTGCCGGCCAAAACGATGCGTTTGTCGTAAAGTATTCCGCATCCGGAAATTTGCTTTGGTCGCGACAACTGGGAACAACTGTTGTCGATGGCGCGTGGTCGGTCGCAGCAGACGAAGCGGGCAACGCCTATATCGGTGGCTACACATATGGCAATCTGAGCGGTCCAAACGCCGGCAATTCTGACGCTTTTGTCGCCAAGTACTCGGCAACTGGAGCGCTGCGCTGGAAGAAACAGTTCGGGACAAGCGGGACTGATTCCGCCTATTCGACTGCCGTTGATGGCGCGGGCAATGCCCTTGTCTGCGGCGCGACGAACGGCAATCTCGGCGGGTCCAGTTTCGGCAACAGAGACGTTTTCATCGCCAAGTACACTTCTGCTGTGTTCGGGGACGTCACGGGCGACGGAAATGTGAACGCCAGCGATTTAATCGCCGTTATCAATGCTTGGGGACTGTGCCCCACGCCGCCCACGGCTTGTCCGGCGGACATCGCGCCCGCTCCCAATGGCGACGGCACAGTCGGCGTACTTGATTTGCTGATGGTGATCAACAGTTGGGGCTAATCGCCCAGTTTTCCCCGCAATAAATGTATTGATATTCCCAAAGTCCAGGGATAGCAATCCCTGGGCTTTTCATTTAGTGTGATTGTTCAAATCGACATGCCTGACACCGCTGCCGTCAACCTCACGCACCAGACGCTGTTTCGCAGCGAGTATGAATTGGAGTTGGAAGACTGGCTGCGGCGGCGATTCCGTTCGGTGGGCATCTGCTACTTCATCCTCGCGGCGTTTCTCATGGTCTTGCGCGCGTTCATCATCGGCGCATCAAATCAGGGCGAGGGACGGGTGGCTGCGGTTGTTGTGACCGGCGCGGCTGGGTTTGCTTCCCTTGGTGCGATCGGGCACTTCCTTTGGCGGCGCGGGTGGGGCCACGCCACCCGGCCAGAGATTCTTCGCGGCGCTTCCACGCTCATTCTCATTCTCGGCGGGATATCGCTGGCGAAAGCCGTGGTCATTGAGCAGTTTCGTCCCGAGCCGGAATACTTTCTTCTGCCGCTGTTCTTCTGGCACTTCATCGCGTGCCTGTTTCTGCCATGGACGCCACGTGAATCGCTGCGGGCCATTCTGCCGCTCATGATCATCTGGGCTTTGGGAGTTCTGTTTCTGCAAAGCGGCGATCTGCTGCCGCGGTTTCTCAAAGTGATTTTCGGGCCGACCATTTTGTTGCCCGGACTGTTGTTGTCATCGCTGCGGCTGCGATACCACGGTGAAAGCTTCCGCACGCGCATGATTGGCAAGCACTTCCTGACGATGCGCCAGGAATTCATGCAGGCCCGTTCCATTCACGAAAGCATGTTCCCCAAGCCGCACGATGATGGGTTTGTGCGGTTTGATTACACCTACACGCCCATGCGAGAACTGGGCGGCGATTACGTCCACCTGCATGTCGGCGCGGAGGGCTTGGTGCATCTCACGCTGCTGGATGTGACCGGGCACGGCCTGGCGGCGGCGCTCACCGTCAATCGGTTGTACGGTGAGTTGGAGCGTATTCGCGCGGAATCCCCACTGGCTGATCCGGGCGATGTGCTTTCGCTGCTCAATCGTTACATCAACCTGACGATGTCGCGTCACACCATATTCGTAACGGCATTTTGCATCACTATTGATCCGTATCTGGGCAAACTGCATTGGGCCAACGCAGGCCACCCGCCGGGTTATCTGCGCGGGGCAAACGGTGCGGTGACGACGTTGCCGGCGACGACGGTGTTGCTTGGCGCATTGGACGCGGCGGAATTCACGCCGGAGCAGAAAACGATGGAACTCTCACCCGGCGACATCATCGTGCTGTACACCGATGGTGCTTTTGAGGCGCGCGATCGATTGGGCAAGTTGCTGGGCCTGCCTCGGTTGGATCAGATGATGCACACGCAGCCATCGCCGGGGCATTGGCCGCAGTTCATTTCTGCTGCGGTGGAAAAGCACGCCGCCGGGCGGACGGAGGATGACATCCTGATCGCGGCGATAACATTCAAGGCGTTTCGGCCCGAACCGGCGCATACCAAGCGCGTTCCTGCGAAAACGTGAGCGTTGCCAGCGGCGCATGGGCAATTGAGCTGGCGACGATATCCTTTGTGCGATGCCGGAACGTGAAATTGTATTTCTGAAGATGGCTGCCCGCCTGGCGTGTCGCGGTCATGGCGGAGCCGAGCCCAATCCGATGGTTGGCTGCATCATTGTTTCGCCTGCGGGCAAGGTGGTCGGTTGGGGCTATCACCGCAAGTGTGGTGGGGCACATGCAGAGGTTGTGGCGCTCCAGCGTGCCAGCGAGAAGGCACGCGGCGCGGTGTTGTACTGCACGCTGGAGCCGTGCGATCACACCGGCCGGACCGGACCTTGTACGCAGGCCATCATCAGCGCGGGAATTGCCAAAGTCGTGATTGCACGGCGCGATCCAAACCCGGTGGCGGCGGGTGGAATGGCGCGTCTGCAAAACGCAGGCATCAAGGTTGAAGTGAACGATCGTTGCGAAGAGGCGATCATGGTGAGCGATCCGTTTGCGCACCGTGTGCGCAGCGGCCTGCCGTGGGTTACGGTGAAATGGGCGCAGACCATTGATGGCAAGATCGCCACCCGCGCCGGCCAGAGCAAATGGATCAGCAACGAGGCCAGCCGTGCGCTGGTCCACCGTGAACGCGGCCGAGTTGATGCGATATTGACCGGCATCGGCACGGTGAAGGCCGATGACCCGATGTTGACAGCGCGCGGGCGGCGGGTGCGACGAATCGCGCGGCGAATTGTCATTGATCCGCTCCTGGAAATTCCCACAACGGCAAAACTGGTAGCCACCGCTTCGGCCGCTCCCACAACTATTGTTTGCGGTGAACCTGCTCTGGCTGACCGCGCGGCACACGCAAAGTTGCTTCGTGATCTTGGCGTTGAAGTTGTGGCGTTTCCGATGGTCAACGGCACGATCGCTCTTAGCCCGGTGCTGCGCGATCTGGCGCGGCGGCACGACATCACCCACGTGCTTGTCGAAGCGGGGACCGGCTTGATGACCGGCCTGTTTCAGCAGAAGTTGGTCAATGAGGCATGGGTTTTCACCGCACCGAAACTGCTGGGCGATGACCAAGCCCAAAGCCCGATGCGCGGGACCGCCACGCAACTGACGGATGGCGTGAATTTGAAGTTGCTTACTCTGCGGCGGCGCGGCGGCGATGTGATTGCCCGTTATCGCGTCAGTTGATGCA
>CAZWJR010000030.1:0-10304 GCA_964634655.1 uncultured Isosphaeraceae bacterium
GTATGGGCCGCAGCGATCCGAAACCTTCACGTCGATATCAGCGAATTAGTCGATGGTGCTGTCACAGGCAAGGGCAAGGACTCCAATATGCCCGCGATGTTTGAGAAAATGTTTGAAGCGAAAATGGTCGGAGATCGCCGAGGGCAGCAAGGCGAAGTGATACACGTGGGCGGATATGTCGTCGTTCTTACGCAAAATAATGACGGTGGGACAACAGCCACGTACACAGGACACACATGGGACGGCAAATCAGATGGCAAGCCACAACACACTGAAACATACGATTCAAACGGCAACTACAACCGTCCCGTAAAGGACAACCCCGGTGCCAATAACGACCCCAAGGAACAGGGAGTCGCAGATTTTGTCAAACAAAACCCCAAGCGTCCCAGTTGGGATGAGCCACGGCCTGAGGATGGGGAAGGCCGGGTAAACCTCGACATGATCATGACGCTGGCTCTCTTCAGGCCACAGGCGCAGCAGATTCTCAAAGGGCTTGAAATAAAGGGTGGCAGCCCCGTCGATGCGCCATCGAAGAAAAAGCGTGGCAACGAATGGATGCGTGAATTCGATGCGCACTTCCACAACTACTTCAAGAAGATGATCGATCGCGATATGCAAGCCAGAAAGAACAAGTATGGCTTTAACGAAGAGGCATCGCCACGAATCGGCGGTGTGTTTGTTCAAAAGTGGGTGGGATGGACTGATCCGCCGAGTGCCTCATTCAAGATCAGTTGAACAACAGCGCGTGAGGCGAAGTCAGTACACGGCGAAATGACATCGATCGGTGTCGCTTTGTCGTGAAAACGACTCTGAATATGTTGACAGCCCCTCTCCCTGGCCAGCAGAATATGCGTTGAGCGTGGAGCAACACCGATGACCTCGAAAGGGCCGGGAAATCAAACTGAACGCGGTGACGATGAACGAACGACCGCCGATCGGGCCGCCCCTCCGTTTCATCCGCCGCCGGTCATGTTCTCATCCGGCGAGAAACCTGGCGACTCCATCGGACCCTACAAGCTCCTCTCCATCCTTGGCGAAGGCGGCTTCGGCGTCGTTTGGCTCGCTGAACGCCGCGAGCCGCACGTGCAGCGCGTCGCACTAAAGATCATCAAGCCCGGCATGGATTCTCGTGCGGTAATCGCGCGCTTCGAACAGGAACGACAAGCCCTGGCGGTGATGGATCATCCCAACGTTGCGAAAGTGTACGACGCCGGTGCCACCAAGTACGGTCGACCATATTTCGTGATGGAGCACGTGCAAGGCGAACCGATCACGGAGTATTGTGATCGCCACAATCTCACCATCACGGCGCGATTGCAACTCTTCATCCCGGTCTGCGATGCGGTGCAACACGCCCATCATAAAGGCATTATCCATCGAGATATCAAGCCATCAAACATGCTTGTCGCAATCAAGGATGGGAATCCGATTCCAAAGGTAATTGACTTCGGTGTGGCCAAGGCCATTTCCCAAACTCTAACAGACAAGACCATTTTCACTGAGCACGGCCAAGTCATCGGCACACCGGAATACATGAGTCCTGAACAGGCTGAGATGGGTGCGCTGGATGTGGACACTCGTACAGATGTTTATTCCCTGGGCGTGGTGTTGTATGAACTGCTGACGGGATTGCTGCCTTTTGATCCTAAGATGTTGCGCAGTGCCGGATACGCGGAAATCCAGCGTATGATTCGCGAGATTGAACCGCCGCGCCCGAGTACGCGAATCTCATCTCTGAGGGGAGAGCGAGGCGACAGTGAATCGGAGGGTTGTAGTGACGCGCAAGCTACGGCAATAGCCAATCACCGCCAATCCCAGATTAGGGATCTGGCCAACCAATTGCGTCGCGAGTTGGAATGGATTCCACTCAAGGCGATGCGCAAGGATCGGAGTGAGCGTTATGACACACCTAAGGATCTCGCGAACGACATAGCAAAATATCTTGAGAGCAAGCCACTCGATGCCGGCCCGGAGACCACGGCTTATCAACTGCGCAAATGGCTGCGCCGGAACAAGAAACCCTTCACGGCCGCCGCGGCATTTGTGGTGCTGTTGATTGCCGGGAGTATTGTGTCCACTCTGGCCTTCCTCCAAGCGAAGCACAACTCAATGATGACCATGCGACTTTTGGTCGCGTCGCATCTATCGATTGCCAGAACACCGCAGCTCGTTGCTTTTGCCCGCGAATCTACTATTGAACTTATTGATCCAAACACGTTTGCTGTTGTGCGCACGCTCTCCGGTCACAACGACAGGATTACCTGCCTTCTGTTTGCACCGGACGGACAACATCTCGTGTCCGCGTCACTCGATGGCACGATGAAGATCTGGAACGTGGCGAGCGGAGACGTCGATCGGACTATTGAATACGCCAGATTCTGCCCGCTCGTGTATGACTTGCGTTTGGGCCACGGGTATCAACTATTCTCACTTTCAACCGATGGGCTTATCCGTGAATGGAATTGGGAAAAGGATTCACCCTATTGGCCTCAGTCAACCATGGAATTGGACGAAGCGTCCTGGGAAAAGGCCTATAAAATGGAGGGGTCTTTTCCCTTCTCAAAGCCGGGCCAAGGAGATTCATTTCGCAAGGCCCTTCAACCCTAGCGGTAACTGTTGACAACCAACCCATGCAGCATGCGAGCGACTGATTCAGGCGCGATTGAATTGGAAAGTGGAATGCGCTGTAGAAGGAATCACGACTTTGGCCTTCGATTCAGCCCGCGCGAGCAAATAGGGGCGAGGTGCCCTCGTCACCGAATGCGTGTCTCAAGAGTTCCGAGGGGCGGCAACTGGATTCTCCGAGGGTGCCGCGATCGTAGTGGGCAGTGATGATGATGGAGAGGAAGTGGGCGTAACGGTTTTGGGATTGGTGTGACTGCTAGGCAAAGGAACTTCAGTTATTGAGGAGGCTGGAACTCCAGCCGGCGCGGTCTTCACCACCTCCCAGAGGGCGGCCCAAATGCCGTCGCTGTCCTTCAGCACTCGGATGACATACTTGGTAATGATGACCATGATTACCCAGATGACGGTTTCACACAGCATGACAAAAGTCGCGTGGAAATCACTCACGAGGGCGCCGAGGTCAAAGGTGTAAAAATCGTGAATCACGACGAAGAATTGGACCGTTGCAGGGAAGGCGCACGCGGCTTTGGGCAGCCAAAGCAGGATTTTGCGTTTCGGTCGTCGCGATGCCTCCGAATCGGCCTCACGCATCTGAGGGATCGTAAACACCTGATTCATTGCCAGCAGTTGGTAAAACGCCCGCGCCTGGTGTCTGCCGAGTTCATGTAATTCGGAAAAAGAGTGCTCCAGATTCGCGCGTTCTCTCCAAAGGGCGAATGCCAACAGCAACAGCAATGCCGTCATGGATATCCCCCCGATGAGTCCGAGGTCATTCACATCAAAGGTCACACCAAAGAAAGGCACTCTGATCAAGAACGCGGACTCTGCATATTGATGGGCGTACTCTTGATACAGCACCATGTATCGCTTGAAGTAGAGGTCTACGGCCATCTTGTATTCGCTGTCGTCGACACCCCGCTCGGTCAAAGCCCGTGGGAACTCTCCGATTTTGGCGTTCAGGACGGTCTTTAGTTGTGCTGCTTGAACGTTATCTGGTTCGGCAGGATTGAGAGCGATTGCCAATCCATGCATTCGACCGAGCATCCACTGATGTTGCAGTGAATTCAACAGGCCTGCCAGTACCAGGACACTTGTGACAACAAGAAGCACAACCACGGCTCGGCCGCGTTTGGAAGCATCCGCAGATGCCTGCAGGTAGTCCCGAAAGTGCGGTTCGTTCGATGGCTGCGATGAAAACAATGTCGGATCGGGTGATTGTTTAGCCATGTGTCAGTATCCGCTTAGGAATCAGTTGTGAGCCTTGGAGTTTGAAGCGGCTGGGACGAATGGACAGCCGGGATCGGACCAACTGGTAAGCGGCTGAACCGATGAGTTTGTGACACGAATCTTTCAAATACGCCACATTTTGAGGTGGGCGGCATTGGCCGAATACATACCGATACCACTCAACTTTCAAGAAGGCCCTTCCCTTTCCTTTCTTTTGAGGTAAGGGTTGAGCCACGCTTTCGACCGAAAGCGTGCCTGAACCATGCGGAGGACCGGCTATGGACGAACGAAATCGTCGATGGAAGCCGGGGGAGAAACGAAAGGCCACCAAACCCAAGCGGCGCTTCCCACCGGAGGTGCTGACCGATGAAGAGGTACGGGCGTTGATGGATGCGTGCGGCAAGTTTACGCCGACCGGCATTCGCAACCGCGCTCTCATCGCAGTGCTCTATCGCAGCGGTCTTCGGATCAATGAGGCGCTGGCGCTGCTGCCAAAGGACATCGACTTCGCCAGCGGCGCCATTCGTGTGCTGCACGGCAAAGGCGACAAGGCGAGAACTGTTGGCATTGACGGCGGCGCGATTGAGTTCATCCAACGATGGCTGGAAGTGCGTGAGCGGTGGGGGGTCAACGGCGGGCACCCAGTCTTCTGCACGCGCTCTGGCGAGCGGATTGGTCCTGGCTACATTCGGCGGCTGTTCCCTCAACTCGGCCGAAAGGCTGGAATCCAGAAGCGCGTGCATCCCCATGGACTGCGCCATACTCACGCAGCGCAACTGCGCGGCGAAGGCATCGACATTGGCATCATCTCGAAGCAGCTTGGTCATGTCAGCATTGCCACGACGGCGCGGTATTTGGATCACATTGCGCCGGTAATGGTGATTCAGTCGATCCGATGTCGTTGCTGGTCGTCAGAATAACGATCTAGCAATCGTCCAAATCCCTCATTGAATTTGGCAAGTGGTCACTTTACTTGGGGTCAAAATATTTCTGTGCCTGCTCCCAGGCGCGAATGCCGATCTGCGAACCCATTATGCGAGCAGGTAGATCGTCTATCCACGGATGTATGCCACCATAAATCCGTGATTGGCCCGATTGATCGGCGGCGTCATAGTAGGTGGCCCACTGCAGCACGACAGGCTTGCTTGGCCCAAATTCATTGCGTAAATGGCCGGGTTCAATTCTGTACGTACCAAGACCACCGGGAAAGAATTTATCTCCAGTGAAGTGAGCCAACACTTCTGCAGCGGCGCGGCTAAAAGTACTATGGCCCGATGTGTAGCCAGAAAACGGTGGCGTTACAAACGTGGGCAGTTGATAAGGCATCCATCGTTTGGCACGGATCCAGCCTACGCCGCTACAACCTTCCTTGGGATTCGAGCGTGGACCCCGCCACGTCTTTACTGCAATCTCGCCGACAAATCGCACCATTACGGGATTGCCATCGCTGTCTCGCACCGCGTGTCCAAATTCGTCGAGCATTTGTTCGGCGAGTTCGCTGTGTCTACCTCCGGGCGCAGCGGTTTCGTCTGTGATTAGTTCGATTTTGTCCGGGATCAGCGGGAGCCCCAGCGGATGATACGACCTCGCCAACGGGTCTGATGACTGCCCAAGATTTGCCATATACCGAATGGCAGTGATGGGACGAACAGAATTGTAATACCCTTTCGTACCCCAGCATGCCACCCCCGCGTCGTGTACAGCGCCATTGAGGACAAGATACAATTTGACATCCCACTCCAAACGGTCGATTGTCGGCCCTTGCCCACCGATACGGCGACTATTCAAGGGATGGTCCGAAATGTCATTGGCGATCACGTTCCAATGTCCTGGGGGTGCTTCTGTTGATGGCCCATCGGCCCAGAACTCTGACAAAGCGCGAGCGAAATCTCCTACTCTAACCAGGTGGGGCTCATAGGCATGGCCGCTGCGAGGATTCAACGCATAGCCATGACCGTCATTTGTCCCAACCGAATTGTTGCCCAGAGATGCCGGAGAAATATCGATCTGGTCTTCAATGTTGGGATCGAGCAGAGAGCTTCTCAGAAGAACTTCCGTCATGGCGTCCCTGAAAATCTCATGGCGATCTCCACCCAATTTCGGCGGGGGACCGGGATCAAAATAAACTCCGGGTTTCTCCGGATGCATGTCTTTCGGCCTCAGGCCGAAGGGTGTCACTCCACCCCAGTGCGGCGTGAGAAATAGCTGTTGAGACCAGGGGAGCGCATTGCCGAATTGATCAACGAAGGAATCCAATGAAAGGGGCTGCCAACTATTCGGATCTGCAACTGGTCCAGCCCCAGGCGCCTTGACTACCAAAGGTGCATTCAACGGAACGTAGTTCGGAGGTGCATATTGTTTCGTTTGATTGGAGCCATCGTGAAGCCCAAACAAAATGACGTTCATAGCGCAGCGATTGCCCACGGCAGCGGGGTCATTTCCGATGAGACCGGAAAAATCCGGGTCATATCCGAGCTTTGCCATCAAGCTTCGGATTGAAAGGAGCGTCTTCGCGGCTCCTGGGGAAGATTGAAATCTTGCCTGAATGAGTCGATAGGCGGCGTAACTGATTGCGATTTCCTGGGCTTCACGCGGCTTCTCCGCTCTGATGCGAAGGTTCGGTGTGATGACGCCTTGAGCCACCGAGTCAAAAGCTGCCCAAGCGTCGAACATCGCCACGGAGGTGTGATACAAGTTCCGCGCGTGAATTGTGGGTGTCGCATAATCGCGACGGATCGCGGAGAGCAGCTCTTCATTCCATAGCCGAGCGACTGAGTGCCCCGACAGATCCCGTGCGGCGACGTTTGCTGCACCAGCGAGTGAAACAAGCAGTACAGTCAATCGACAGAGAACCTTGATCCAGCGTCCGGAGACAGTGCGAAGCACTTCCTTGCGTTCCTCGATTGTTGCTGTTTGGAGCATATCGCTCATGAGTCCCAGTCGTGAATCACCATGAGGAGATCGTTCACACCAACCACGCCGTCGCAATTCAGATCTGAGATGCACTGGGAATTCGGCACACATGGACCCCAGTGAGTGATCACAGACAGGATATCGTCCTTATTGACCATACCATCGCCCGTAATGTCGCCGACTGGGGGTATTGTTACGCCCACCGCGATTCGTCCACCGCAATAGATAAAAGGCACCGACACGCCATTGCCATCGCTCATGGCAGTTGCCGCCCCAAGTTGGAGTTGAAAAACGCCCGAGGCATCAGCCGACGCGGTGAAGAAAACCTCGGCGAACATATCATTTATGTTGGGCGCGGCAGACACGGTGGAACCGTCTGCGGTATTGGCGTTGATGAATACGCCGGTCCCAGACCACGGTTGAATGACGCTGAAGATTGGATCGAGCGGCGCGCCTCCCGGATCAGCGAGAATCAAATGGCGAGAGGGGAAGAAATTCGTCTGCGCGACGTTGACAGCGACACTGCCCGTGGCCGATGCCGACGGCACCGCTCGCATGGCAACCGAGTAGCCAAACAGCGGTGTGGCGTTGTTGTGCAGATTGATGCGCACTGACACGGTTTGACCAGGATTGGCCAACGTGATGGGATCCTTTATAAGGATGACTTCGTTGTTGCCCGCTCCATTGGCCCCGCCTCCATCACCAGCCCGGGTACTCCCTAAGCGGCAGAGTTGGACATCGATGGCATTGATGCAACCGTCTCTATTCGTATCCAAAAATGGATCGTACGCCGGTTCACCAACGCACGAGCCAAGCGCTTTGCGAAAGTTATTCGACAGATCGTTGTTGATCGGCGCGACCGCCGATCGAGTTGGCGCTGCTGCGATTGCGATCAATGTTGCCGCCAGAACGACCAATGCGGTTGTGATCCATTTCATCGATCCGCCTCCTGTCCAAATTGACTACCGTGCGTTGGTGCGGTTGCGGCTTCGATCCGGGAAATCATCTCCACAAGATCATCCGCCCCAACCAAACCATCGCCGTCGGGAATCGGGAATACATCCGAATGACAACATGCACTGATGCACTTGCCCCAGTCGGCAAGCAGTATCATCAGGTCATTGCCGTTCAAAATTCCATCACAGTTCAAGTCGCCGGACTCACGTCTGGGTTTGATCACCGCCCGCAACGTCTGCTGCACTTGAGTCACGGCGATTTGGTCAGCACATTGAAGACCACTTGGCGTGACGGGCTCAAACCTGCCCGAAAATCGCTGAGACCAGAGTACGGGGAAGGAGTCGCCACACGTCAGTGGCGCGACCGTGCTCGTGCGGAGCGAACCGCCAAGTGTCGCCTGACCGCTAATCCGTAAAGGTGAAGACGATACATCTGCTTCGATAAATTCCAACTTGGGAGCGATCACGAGCGATCCATCGGGCTGCTGGTTGAAGTCCGCCGTCGCCGCGATGCCTGCGCCTGTCGGTGCCACGCTGCCTGCGTTGGTGATACCGGCTCGAATCGTGCCTTCACCCTCGACCGTGCCGAGGTTGCAAACATAAACATGCGGGGCGTCCACAACAGCCGTGCCGCCGCCGCTCAGCAGCAACCGAGCTTCCGAGGAGCCCGGACCGTGCGGCCCGTAGCAGCCAATGCGGATTTCTTCCGGATGCTGCCATGTGCCACCAGCAAGTTCAATCGTGCCGGCGATCCAGTCGAAGATCGCACGCGGTTCGACTGTCAAGTTTTCAACAATGAGATGGGCGCTGGGATGCGCGATGCTGATGTGCGAGCCTGCCTCGGCGTACAGCGATTTCAGCCGCACGGTTCTGTCGCCAACAATGAGCGTCTCGCCGGGCTTCAATCGCAAATCGATGGGACCGCGGGGCAACACAACACCCGTCCGGTTTTCACTTTGCGGTCGATTGGACGATAGGGCGGTCCACGTCGGCCCCGTCGAGTTCAATGCACCCTTCACGCAACCCCATCTGGCGATGAAACTGTCTCCAGCGGGCGAATACTGAAAATAACCCCCAACAAAAAGCGCGTCATCAAATGCCCGGAGACTCGACACGCGAATGTTGGCAATCCCATCACCAAGTGATTCCCACCTCCCGCCATTCCACTTCGCGATGCCGTTGGCCACTCCGCCCCTCAGGGCGGTGAAATCGCCTCCGGCAAACAGCGCAGGGCCGCCTCCAGTTCCATCGTCAAACACTTCAAGAGCTAGGACCTGCTCGGATACCCCGATGAGTCCGTTGCCGAGCGCGGACCAAGTAGAGCCATTCCATTTTGCTATGCCGTTGGTAACGACCCCTCCGGCCGTCTCAAAATATCCAGCAGCGTAGAGGCCCGGCCCGCCCCCGGAACGGTCATCAAAGACGATCATTGCATTGATGGCGAAACCACCACTACCAGCGACTCCCGATCCCAAAGGTAACCAAGAATTGCCATTCCATTTTGCAATGCCCCGGGCGGAAACGCCACCTGCAATTGTAAAGTAGCCGCCAGCATAGAGCGCCAGGCCGCCACCGGAGGCGTCATCGAAAACCGTCAGGGCATTTACAACCGGCACTGTAAACGTATCTTCCATCCCAGTGCCGAGCGGTGACCATTCAACGCCATCCCATCTGGCGATTCGATTCACCGCAACACCGCTAATGCTGGTGAAGGTACCGCCAGCATACAGCGCTGTGCCACCGCCTTGTCCATCATCAAAAGCGGCAAGTGCATGGGCAGCCGCTCCTTGCGAAACGAAGGCCAACTGCTGCCAAGATGTTCCGGTCCATCTTGCGACGGCACTGCTAGGCGAAACAAAAGTTCCACCGGCATAGAGACGAGGACCGTTGCCATCATTGAATGTGGTGAAAGCCCGGACTGGTCCGGAAAGTCCCGAACCGAACGGAGACCAAAGGGTTCCGTCCCACGTTGCAACGCGGTTGACCAATCCGCCGCTGGCAAAAGTGAAATCGCCTCCAGCGCAAAGTTTCGCCCCGCCGCCACTATTGTCATCAAAAGCGGTGAACGCCTGCACGGTGTTGTTCAAACCTCCACCAAGCGATAACCAACTGGCCCCGTTCCATCGAGCGATGTGATTCGCGCCAACTGTCCCGCCGCCCGAAGTATTGGCATTGGCGATAAGAAAATCGCCGCCAACGTGCAGCGAAGATCCGCTCCCACTTCCATCATCAAATGGGCACAGCGCTCGAACAGTTTCGTTCACTCCACAACTACTCTGGCTGGCGCCGAGAATTGACCAAGTCGAACCATTCCATTTCGCCACTCGGTTCACTCTGAGCGTGCCGACCTGCGTAAACGCTCCGCCGACGAAGAGTGCTGGACCGCTGCCATCGTCATGGACTGTCATGGTGTTGCCCACTCCGTTCAACCCAGCGGTGTTTCCCACAGTTGACCACGAAGTGCCATTCCACTTTGCAATGCGAGAAGTGTTCGCGGCGCCGCCTGCGCTGGTGAAACTGCCCGTGGCATAGAGCGCTGACCCGCCGACATTGAATACCGCCAGACTTGCCACCGTCCCT
>CAZWJR010000030.1:10314-17975 GCA_964634655.1 uncultured Isosphaeraceae bacterium
CATTCCATTTCGCAACGCGGTTTGCAAAACCGCTGCCGGCAAATGTGAAATCGCCGCCGGCGTAAAGCGCCGGACCGCTTCCATCATTGAAAACAGCCATTGTTACAACCGGATTATTCATTCCGTTGCCAAGCGCGGACCACGTTAAACCATTCCACTTGGCGATCCGGTTCGCTGCCACGCCACCGGCGGTTGTAAAAAAGCCGCCTGCGTACAACGCCGGGCCGGTGCCATCATTGAAGACGGTAAGAGCGAGTACATTGGACAAGCCGCTTCCCAATGGCAGCCACGATTTGCCATCCCATTTCGCAATTCCATTGACCGAGGCGCTGCCCGCGGTGGTAAATCCACCGGCGGCGTACAACGCCGGTCCTCCTCCAAGACCGTCATCGAACACTGCCAAGGCCTGGACGGTGCCGTCCATTCCGCTTCCAAGCGGCGACCAGGAGGTTCCATCCCATTTTGCGATGCGCCTCGCCGCAACCCCGCCGGCAGACGTAAACGCGCCCCCCACATAAAGCGCCGGCCCGTTGCCGGAACCGTCATCAAATGTGGTCATGGCGAAGACCTGATTGGAAGAGAAGAAACCGCCGCCGACACCTGGTTGACCGCCAAACGTTGGAATCCAATCCATTTGCAGGCACTCTTGTGCCACATGTTGCAAGACAACTACTCCCGCATCGGTGAAGCCATTCGGAATAACTCCGCCGACCGTTGCCGTGGCCTCGTATTCAAATCGCCCAACCGTCGCCGTGACGCTGACGTTGAAGGGCAAGATGGATGGGAGAGTAACTTGAAGGGCAAAGGAACCGTCGACCTGAGTCACAGCCTGCCCACCAAAATCGGATGTGACAGTTGCTCCTTCAACCGGGGACCCATCCTCGAATTGAACGAGACCGACAACCGTTGTGTGCACCGCCTGCTGCACAACCTGCACCAGCTTGACCGTACTTACCCCTTCATTGAAGATCAATATGGCCGCAGTGGGATTAAAGGCGCCAAAAAACTTCGGGAATCCAGCGTGTACCTGGCCGTTGGAATTTACCGTTGCAACGAACATGTTTGATGTGAAATAGGCGGTTCCAACTTGAAACCCATTCAGTGATACCGTTGAACCGTCACTCATACGACCCGTGACATCGAATTGCGTGCTTTGGCCCTGTTGGAGCACGATCGTGCCGGTTGGGGAAGCGCTGAGTGAAATCGGCAAGACCGGCGGCTCATCAGTGGCCGTAAGCTGCGTCGAAATGATGTGAGTGTCATCGGCCGGAATGCCAAAGTATCCTGAGACCGCGTAGAGCGGAGTTTCCAAACTTCGCCCCCGCACGATGGCACGCTTAAATCCAAAATCAGCTCGAATGTCTTCAGCCAAGAAATGCCCAAATTCATTTACCGGCGCAGTAACTCCGCCAATGCGAACAGTCCAATCCCGATAGCTCAGCAATCCATCACGGACGTCTGCTAGATGTTCAAGTTGTTCGGCCTGACCAGGTATTTGCTCTGCAGTCTGCGAAATGTTGGTCATGTCCACGGCGTTTTCTTGTTGCGCCAGGGCGATCGCTTCTAACTCTTCCTGATTCAATGCCAATATTGTGCCGTTTGGGACCAGATTAATGAATATGTTCGGGTCGCATTCGACCTCTGGCGGAAGAACGACTGTGATCACACCGATTCCGGGAATCAATACCTCACATGGAATTCCGCCTGATGCACCAGTACCCGGCCCATTCGAAAGTATGTTATTCATCTCATCAGCGAGTGACGCTGCTGTTGACATCATGTGATTCTCGTCACTCTCAATGGCCAGAATGCGATCGTCTATTCGGTCTACGTCGAACACAAGAAAATCCAGATTGACTTCATATTGCTCCAGTGACATTTCTAGTTCAGGAAACGGGGGAATCGCTATTGACCCGGGGCACAGAACTTGGATAGCCTGCCATATCTGATTGCTGCGCGGGGCCCAAACATGGATGAATTGGATATCGAAGAGGCCATCTTCAGCAAACCCACGTGCGCCGAGGAGCCGGAACCGCAAGGCATTCATTCGAGTTTCAAATTCAGTCTCCCCCTGGGTAAACTCATCCAATGCCGTTACCGCTTCACCGGCCAATGCAAGGCAAATCGTGGTTTTCAAAACGCTCGTCGGTATGCGCGGATCATTGCACGCAGCGCTGGCGGTCGCGACCATTCGTCGCGCGTCTTCAAACAATATTCGCCTGGCGATGACGAGTTGGTCAAAGTCATTCATCTCCGATAGACAGAGGTCTGTTAAGTCTGGCACCAGCTGGCCAGACGAAACAACCTCGGACATCGCATCTGCGATTTGCCTTTGGACGTTTGTAAAAGTTTGACGTAGCGATTGCACCTCTGGAAGGGCCTCACAGCAAAGCGGATTGTCCTTCGTGGCTTCGCAATTTGCACAATTGCCCTTCGGTGGCGGCGGCGGCTGCGGCGCACCCCAACCTGAAATCGAAATACCTGATCCCGGATCTGAAATGATCAACGACCCATCCGTTGTCACTGTTCCTGTACCACAGATCTCAAATCGTCCCGTGTCGTGATTGAACGATGAGAAGTAGGTAACACTTCCCGGAGGCAGGCCGGTCATGTTCGGCGGATCAAACGTCGCGGCGCCCGGCAGCAACGTCCAGGCAAATGGACTGGCGGTGCCGTCCGGAAGTGGCATCGGCGTCTGATCAAAGTGCACCTGATTCAACCGCATGAGCGTACCTGCAGGCGCGGGAAGGCCGTTCGCCAGCCGCATCGATCCCGGGGCGACAACAAATCGCAATCCCTCGATGCCTTCCACAGTGAGGATCGTCTCTCGCGTCAAGCTGTAATTGGCCTGGTTGTTGGGATTGAGCGCGGGCAGGCGCACAGGTGCTGGCATGTGATTCTCTGCATTTGGTACGATCACAACATTGGCAAATTGCAGCGCGGGAAATGAGCCCGGCGGGATGGGTTTGCCGTTGAGGGTTGTGGCCATGCTGGCGTTCACATACAGCATGCCCGCGCCAGGCGGAACATCGCTCATTACAAAGCGGCCCTGCACATCAGTTGTTACTGGCTTGAGATTGGTGCCGTTTACCTTGAGCATGGCCTGCGCACCGCCAATGGCGCGATCCCCGTTGTCCAGCACAAGGCCAGTGAAAGTCGTAGGTTGGCCCGGCACTGATTCAATGCCACGCGCATGGAAGACAATAGGAGTGCCAATGTTGCCTGGGAAATCGGCCTGGACCCGGTTGTCTCCGGCGCTTGGTCCCAGCGTAAGCGCGACTTTGGCGATGCCGTCGGGCCCAGAAGTAACAACAATCTCACTCCCCGTTCCCGGTCCCGTAACAGCAAACGCCCCGGGCTTGCCCTCAGCGAGCGTTCCGCCGCCGCTCAGCACGGTAAAAGTCACGGGCACGCCGCCAACGGGGTTCTGACCATCAAGCACGCGTGCTGCAAACGGCAGAGAAGTCGTGCCGCCAGCCTGGGCGCGCTGGTCATTGTTAGCGTTAACGACAATGCGGGAAGCGGGTCGCGGCGTTGCAGATGCATTGAAAAATACGATTCCAGCAATGCCTGCGGATGTCACGGTGACGCGGTTGTTCCCGCTGCCAGCGTCAGAACCGAGCGTCCAATATGCAGAGGCGAGTCCCTGAGTATTCGTGAACATCTGCAGCGTTAACGCGCCCTCCGAAGACCCGGCCGTTGCTGCCAAGAGTCCATTGCTTCGATCAACAGTGAAGTTGACCAATTTGTTGGCAAAAGGAGAGCCATTGGCTTGCAGCGCCTGAACGACAATCGGCCGCGACAACTCGCTGTTCACCATGGCATTCTGTTGATTTCCCGAGATTCCTGTGAGGATGGGCGAATTTGTAGGTATCTCCAGGCGTACCACCGTGATGCTCGACGCCGCGGTGTTGTTCGCAGCATCTGTCGCAGTCGCGGTAATGGTGTTCTGGCCGATGGCCAGCGGCAGGCCGGTGACTTCAAATGTGCCGTTGGTGCCGATGCCGGGATTGACATTCGCCTGAATGCCGTTGACCACGACAGACAATCCGAATTGACCGCTCAGTAGATCACCGACGTTGCCCGATACATTGATCGTTTGATCCGTGACTTCCAAGCTGTTGTGCGGGAAGAGGATCGAAACGGTGGGGGGCTGAGAATCCATGATGACCTGCGTCGTCGCAGGCGCGCTGGCGACTTGACAGGCGGAGATGCCCGATACATACAGAGTGTTGACGGCGTTCGCAGCTAATGGCGCCTCAATAGAGAACGAGCCATTGCCGACGGGCACGATTGCAGTGCCTCCGTTGCCCGCCACCTGAACCGAGACCGCATCCATGACGGTGCCAGTAAGTGTTATGGTTGGTTTGGTGGTCAGAATTGCGTGTGAATTGATCACCGGTGTCTGGGGCCGGGCGAGGCCTGCGTATTCGGCGGAATGCGGGCCGTTCAAGAGGGTGCCAGAAACAGCTGCGATCGAGTTGGTGACTTCCAGCATGTGGTTACCACAGGGCTGAAGCGGCGTATTAAACGTAAATGTTGCAACAACGCCGGAGGGAGCGATAGCCGCGCTATTAGGCACGAATAGGTCGCCCGAGTCACTCACCAGGAAACACGAATTTGCGAGAAAAAGCTCCGGCGCGATCGCAGAACTGAATTCAACATCGATTTGCGCGATAGGTTGTGTCTGCGGACGAGCCGGATCAGGCACGACGCTCACGATCTGCAAGTCCTGGCCTATGCTGGGGAGGAATGTGCCAAAACCGTGTACGACAATATTTACATCGAGGACATTGACGCAGCCGTCACTATTGAGGTCGGCTTGTGCAGAATAGTTGGCATCGTTCTGACATGAACCGAGCGCACCCAGCAGGCTCTGAACATCTTTTGAATCGACGATGCCGTCACGATTCACGTCGCCAGCAAGGACGTTATACCGAAAGACCGCATGACCACCCTGGAAACCGTTGCCGGAGGGAAACGAAGGATGCTGGGGATTGGCGATTTCACCATCTAGAGCTTCGCCTAGGAAGTTCGTCACGGAGTAATCGACGACGATCGTCAATCGGTCTTGATGTATCGCCGACGCAAACGTGATCTGAACACTCGTGAATGTATCCTGAACGACCGTGGCATTCGATATGAGTCCGCCCGTTGTCGTCCAGGCCGACACGCCGTCTTCGGGAACGGTCACCGTTTGATCAAAAACAATGCGCACTTGCGACAACCCAGTTTGGTTTGCCACCCAAAGCCCGGTCGGGTCAGATGCTGGCTGAATTGACAGCACTCGTGGCGGCACCGCATGAATCGAGGAGTTCAATGTGAACGCCGCGGCAAGCGCGACGAACGGTTTCATCAGAGATGTCATGTGTGTCACCTTGAAAAAGTCGCTGCGACCTGTATCCAAAAAATGCGAGATGCATTTTAACGGCACCATCCAATTTGGGAAGAAAAATTTCGCCGATTTTGCGGGAATTCAACGATGGTTCGGCCGCCGCTCTCCACAACCAGCTAAAACGCGTGTTGAAGGCATTTCGGGGCCATGATTTGGAACATGAGGCAAGGGCAGTTTTGGGCCAGCCACGCCAATACCCATGGTGTCCCCACATCAATTCATGTGAAAATGCAGACCGGTTTCATGCCGGAAACCCTTATCAACCCTGCACTCAAGTTGTCGAAATGATCCTGTTGGCATGCCATCTCAAATCCGAGATCGATCGAGCGGTGGGCTGCGCTTCAACGAATTAGGTAGGCCGCTGACGTGCAAAACCGTGTTAATCGATTGGTAGCGCTTTGGCACCAAAGCGTGCCTGAAAGATTAACCGATGCAATCGCACCGATGCGATTACTGACGACGCGGAATACGCCCGGCACCAAGTCGTCGCTTGGCTAGTGGCCCTCGGAATCAGCGCGGATTCCCTTCGCGGACGTGATGCGTATGAGCGAAAACATGTGGCATGCCGCGCCGAGTCCGATTAGACTGGTGTTTTGGAACAGATCGACCGCCAACGCCCCAACGTAACGGCTCGGGGCTTTGAGCGATCGTAGAGGCACCAATGGCCCAAACTCCCGAAGCCCGGGCACGACAATTGATTGATGAGACGCTGATCAAGTCGGGGTGGCAGGTCCAGCATCGTCGTGACATGAACATCGCCGCCGCTCCGGGTGTCGCCATCCGCGAGTTTCCTCTCAACACCGGCTTCGCCGATTACCTGCTGTACGCCGCCGGCAGGGCGATTGGCGTCATCGAGGCCAAGCCCGCAGGACACACACTGACGGGTGTGGAAAGCCAATCCGCCAAGTACATCGGTGGCTTGCCGAAGGGTCTGCCCCGCTGGACACCCGATGGCACGGCCCTTCCTTTCGCCTACGAATCCACCGGCGATGTCACGCAATTCACCAGCAATCTCGATCCCGATCCCCGCAGCCGTGAGGTGTTTGCGTTTCATCGCCCCGAGGAACTCGTCCGGTTGGCATCTCTCGATCATCAACTCCGCGCCAACCTCCAGCACGTGCCCCCGCTGGATACCGCCAAACTCTGGGACAAACAAGTCACGGCCATTGAAAATCTCGAATCCTCCCTCGCCGCCAACCATCCGCGCTCGCTCATCCAAATGGTCATGGGCGCGGGAAAAACTTTCACGGCCTGCAACATTGCGTATCGGCTGATCAAATTCGCTGGAGCCAAGCGGGTTCTATTCCTTGTGGACCGCAACAATCTTGGCCGTCAGACGCTCAATGAGTTCCAGCAGTTCGCGTCGCCGTACAACCAATACAAGTTCACCGAGGAGTTCGGCGTCCAGCACCTGAAGAAGAACGCGATCGACCCCGCCGCAAAGGTTGTCATCACCACCATCCAGCGGCTGTATTCAATCCTCAAGGGCGAGGAGGAATTCGATGAATCCGGCGAGGAGTCTTCCATGTTCGAGGGGGCGACCTCCCTCATCAAGGAACCTCTCCCAGTCATCTACAACGAGAAAATTCCGCCCGAATTCTTCGACTTCATCATCGTTGATGAGTGCCACCGCTCCATTTACAACGTCTGGCGGCAGGTGCTGGAATATTACGATGCTTTCCTGATCGGCCTCACCGCCACGCCCAGCGCCCAGACCATCGGCTTCTTCAACGGCAATCTCGTTATGGAATATACCCACGAGCAGGCCGTCCTCGATGGCGTGAACGTCGGATACGACGTGTATCGCATCGAGACCAAAGTTACCAAGGACGGTGCGACGCTCACGAAGCAACCGGACTACCTCGTCCCCAGGCGCGACCGAACCACGCGCAAGAAACGTTACGCCGCGCTCGACGATGACCTGCCATACACCAGCACGCAGCTCGATCGTGATGTCGTCAACGAGAGCCAGATTCGCCTCGTCATCCGCACCTTCAAAGAGAAACTCCCGGAGATATTTCCGGGCCGCACCGAATGCCCCAAAACCCTCGTCTTCGCCAAGACCGACCTGCACGCCGATGATGTCACCCGCATCATCCGTGAGGAATTCGGCAAAGGAAATGATTTCTGCCAGAAAATCACGAGTAAATCTACCGGGAAGAAGCCAGAGGACTTGCTCAATGAATTTCGTAATTCCTACATGCCCCGCGTCGCTGTCACCGTGGATATGATCGCCACCGGCACGGATGTGAAGCCGCTGGAGTGC
>CAZWJR010000031.1:0-15852 GCA_964634655.1 uncultured Isosphaeraceae bacterium
CCCCAACGGCGCGCGCAAACTACACCACCCCACCAATCCACCCACCCTCCCGCCCCAATTCAAACCCTCATTCCTCCACCCGGCAAACCCCTCCCATTCCCCATTCCCACCATTCATGAAATCAGTGGATTCCTTTCCCAGATTCCTCCCCCATCAAAACCCCGCCATGACCCCCGCTGCAAAAAACCCAAACCACCGCCGCCGCCACTACTGTCTCGTCACTATTGGGCCTCGGTCTTTCCTGATGGGCTCGGTGGAGCCGAATGACAGAGGTCAAGTTCAAATCAGATTCGCCGATGCTCTCGGGCATCTGCCCGAATCACTGCGGGCACGGGCCCCAGGCGGTGATGACGGCGAGAAGGTCGCTGACGTTCACGTTGCAATCGTGATTGATATCAGCGGCGCAGGCAGCGCAGTTGGCGCATGGGCCCCAACTGTTGATGATGGCAAGCAGATCGCCGACGTTGACCTGGCCGTTGCCGCCGGGCGGTGCGATGTCTGCGGGGCAGATGCTGACGGTGACGATCTGGAGATCATCGAGATGGTTCCAGCCATCGCCTTCCGCGCCGATGACGCGCAGGCGCGCGACGGGCTCGTTGGAGACGAAGCCGGCAAACGAGTCGCCGTCGCCATTGTTGATGAGCGCGACGAAGGAAAACATCGCCTGGCCCTGGGCGTTCTCCGCGACGATGGTGAGATGGCCCTGCGGATCGCACTGCCAGAGGCCGGCGCTTTTGATGACGCGGCCGGGCATTGCTTCGATGAAGTAATCAAGAAAGTTCACACAGTCTTGGTCGTAGCCGAAGTTCGCCAATTGTGCCTGACCGGAGTGGGCCTGACCGGAGTTGACGTACACGCCGGGGTAGGAGCCGCGTGCCAGGCCGCGAAGATTGACGCCCAGGGCGGGCAGCGTGATCACCGGATCGCTCTGGCCGGAACATGGGCAGCAGATGCCGTTGAAGGATTCGAAGTTTTCCAGCGGGACGTTGCCACCGGCGGCGGCGCGCCAGGCGGTTTCTGTAGCAGCGTTGCCTTGAAAGATAGTGGGCCATGCGTTGGCGTTTTGTGCGGCGAGGGCAAGGAGGGCAGCGACTGCGAGGCCGTTATGGATGTTTGTTTTCATGCTTCCAGTCTAATTGGTCGTCTCTGGAAGACAAGAAAAATCAGGGTGTTTTGTTGGAGAGGTAGGATTAAGATGCGGTGGCGGCGGTGGATGGGTGGATTTGGTTTTGGGAATCGAGTTTGGATTGGTGGTTGCGATGGGGGCTGGATTCCCGCGTGCGCGGGAAAGATGGAGGGAGCGGGATGTTTACCTCGCAATGGATTTCGCCCCACCCACCCCCTGGCCCCCTCCCTCAAGGGAGGGGGAATACGGAAACCCTCACCCTGGCTCATTCCCGGGGGGAGAGGGAGAGTTACACCACTTTGACGGCGACGATGGTTTGATCATCGCTGGGTCTGCGGCCTGCCTGGTGGGCGAGGAGGGCGTTGTTGACGGAGGTGATGATGCAATCGGGTTCGCCGCTGCATTCGTGGAGGGCGCGTTCGAGGCCTTCGACGCCGAACATTCGGCGTTGCGGGTTCATGGCTTCGGTGATGCCATCGGTGTACATGACGAAAGTTTGGCCGGGTTGAAGTTTGATGATGCCGTTTTCGTATTCGGCCTCTGCGGAGATGCCGAGGGGGATGCCGCCGATTTCATCGAGGCGCTGGACCGCGCCGCCGCTGCCTGCGTTTTTGATGAGGGGCGGATTGTGGCCGGCGTTGGCGTAGATGAGAGTGTGGTCTACCGGGTTGTAGACAGCGAGCATGGCGGTAACGAAGGTGCCTTCGATCTTTTTGGAGTGAAGGTGGCGATTGGCGAAGGAGAAGACATCGGCAGGACCATCACCACGGCGCGGGTAAGCGTAGAGAAGCGTGTTGAGCATTGCGGCGAGAACGGCGGCGGCGGGACCGTGGCCGGAGGCATCTGCGATGAGCATGGCGAGCCAGCCATCGAAGCGAGTTGGGCCGGTGGGTTGCCGGGGCAGGACGATGAAATCGTAGAGATCGCCGCCGGCGGTGTCGTAGGTTTCGTAACTGGCGGCGATTTTGAGGCCGGGAATATTCGGCAGTTGCTGTGGGAGAAGGGCGCGCTGAATTTTGCCTATCTGCTCGACTTCCGCGTGAATTGTTTCGTTTGCATGGCGCAACTGGCTTGCGATGCGGACGTTGCGGACGGTTGCGCCGCCGAGGTTGGAGCGGAGGATGGATTCCTCCAGTTCCTCGACGGTGAAGCCTTCGGGTTGCGGGCGGAGGATGATGGCCCAGTTGAGGGCCTGGCCATTTTCAAAGAGCGGAATGGCCATGAGCGAACCGTATCTGTCGAGGGTGTTGCCGACGACGGGATCATTTTTGAGATAAACGTGATGAAAGAGTTGCGGTTTGCCGTTGGTGACGATTTCGCCGAGGAGGCCGCCGCGACGGATGGGGATGGACTCCCAGTTTGTCCATGGATCAGCGGCGTGGAGAGCGAGGTCCATGTCATCGGTGAAGAGGCGCGTGATTTTGTATTCGCCGGGAGCCAAGCCACGGGTGGAAAGCGAGACGTAGCCGCGCGGGCCGTTGAGTTTGACGAGGCCTTCGCCGAAGGCGCGGAGGACTTCATGAGCATCGGCGGCCTGGCTCAAATCGCGGACCATATCCATGAGGATCTGGACGCGCGGATTGGTGGAGAGATCGATGGGACGCATTGCGGAGGGCGGTGCATCCGGCGATTTGGCGATCGGGTGATTTGGCGATTTGATGGTTGCGGTCATCGGGAGAAGTGTAGGACGGAGGAGAGCGTTCTTCGCGGACTTTCGTTTGGGATATCGACGCCTTACGCCGATTGCATCTGGCGATGCTGTCGGCTCCAGACCACGGCGCCCATGGGTTTTCCTGGGACGCGGACAGAATGTCCGCGCCACCGGTCGGTTAGTGGACGCCGTTTGCGGCGAGCCAGCGTTCGGCATCCAGCGCGGCCTGGCAGCCCATGCCTGCGGCGGTAACAGCCTGGCGGTAGGCGGAATCCGCGACATCGCCTGCGGCGAAGACGCCTTCGATGTTGGTGGCGCTGTTGCGCGATTTGAGGCGGACGTAGCCGGTGGGTTCCAGTTCGATTCCGCTGCCTTTGAGGAATGCGGTGGTGGGCGTGTGGCCGATGGCGATAAAGAGGCCTTTGACATCGAGGCGAGAAACTTCGCCGGTCTTGGTGTCCTTGAGGCTGACAGCATCGATGGTCTGATCGCCCAGGACGTCTTCAACGGCTTTGTTCCAAAGGACCTTGACGTTGGGCGCGGAGAGAACGCGCTGCTGCATGACTTTGGAGGCGCGGAACTCTTCGCGGCGATGGATGATGTAGACGGTGGAAGCGAACTTGGTGAGGTAACTGGCTTCTTCCATGGCGGTATCGCCGCCGCCGACGACGGCAAGGGGTTGATTGCGGAAGCCGGGGAGTGCGCCATCGCAGACGGCGCAGGCGCTGACGCCGCCACCGCTGGTTGCGAGGCGGAGTTCATTTTCCAGGCCGAGCCAATTGGCGGTGGCGCCGGTGGCGATGATGACGGCGTGTGCGGTGACGGTTTTTTTCTCGGAGGTGGTGAGGGTGAAGGGGCGTTTGGAAAAATCGCAGGAGATGATGTCTTCGCCGATAACGCGCGTGCCGAAGCGTTCGGCCTGCTGCTGGAAGAGATGCATCATTTCCGGGCCGGTGACACCCTTTGGGAAGCCGGGGTAATTTTCGACTTCTGTGGTGAGCATGAGTTGCCCGCCGGGGAGCATGGGCGCGGGATTGGATTTGGGCACGCCGATGTAGCAGACGGGATCGAGCTTGGCGCGGGCGGCGTAGATGGCGGCGGTCCAACCGGCGGGGCCGCTGCCGATGATGAGGAGTTTTTCAGTCATGGGAGAGAGGCTATCAGCGGTGAGAAATCAGTGGTAGGCGATTTTGCCTTTGGAAGATCGCCAACCGTTAACTAACTGATTTGCGGGGGCAAATATTCAACCGATGGACCGTGGGTAACGCGACCCGATGGATGACCTGTTATTGAAGCAGGCCTTGGGCACGTTGGAGGGCTTTGATGGGCGGCCAGATGACGATGTCGCCGTTGGCGCCATCATCGGTGTGAGTTGCACCGCGCTGGTCTTCAAGGTCCTGTCCCTTGCTCCAGAGGAGCGGCGTGCCGGATTCCACCCAAAGGCGACCTGCGGCGGTATCGATGGACTGTCGCCGATCGAGAAGTTTGTAAGTGAAGGCCGACAAGTCCTTGTCGTAGGGATCGGAATCCGAACGCTTGAGAGCGTTCTGGGAATAGGTTTTGTCCGAAAGATCCGGGTAGCCGACGAGTTGTTTGCTGTAGCCACACAGACCGGCGGCCATGGCGGTGCCGTTGACTTCAACGATGAGGCGATTTCTGATTTTGAAGAGAGCGGCGACGTCTTCAATGGAATAGATGACGGCGGCGTAGCGAATGGGATTGGCGCGATCGAACTCCGTCTGAATGCCAAGGATGGGGTCGTATGCATCGATGCGCCATCTCCGCCACCAGTCGTCGTAGATGATCGTGAGGCGGCCCTTGGTTTTGCCATCTTTGCTTCCGAGGCAGGCATCAAGGCTGCCGTGAACGGCGGCGATCATGCGCCAACGTTTGGCAGCGCCGAAGCGAGTGAGCGGAGCGTCCTTGGATTGGATACCGGCAAACGTTTCGGTGAATTTCTCGGGATTTGCGGTTCCGTCCTTCTCGTTGAAGACGGATTTGATGACGGCTTCCGCAAGAATGCGATCCGCCTCGGGCATGAAGAGACGGCCACGATCGGGGCGAAGGAACGGGATTTCCTTCATTGCCACCTTGGTGAACTGCTCGGCGGTGATCTTGTCGTGATAGATGTAAAAGACATCGCGCATGTTGGACATGGCGCTGGAGAGGAGTTCAATGGCGTGGAGTTTTTCCGCGAGGAAGTCGCGATCGCAACATTGGCGAAGTACAAAGGCGTGGGCGACGGCAAGATCGAGGCCGGTCTGGAAATCGCCTGACTCCATCAATCGATAGACCTCGGCGGTGGTAAAAGCAGCGATGGTGTCGAGGGCATTGAGGTATGGGAAGCGGACGTTGCGTAGGACGCCATCGGCACCGACATCGGCGGTGATGCCCGCCTGAATGTAGGCGGCGTCAACTTTGTCGCGGCCGTAGGGCAAGCCGAGGATGATTTTGTCTTTGCATTCCAGGATTGCCTTGGCCATGGGAGCGTTGGCCTCGGCCCAGCCGCTGACGGCTGTCCAATTGCTCATCTTGGGATGAATGGTGTTGAGATTGAAATCCGGGCCAACGGGAACGGGCGGCTTGGTGAGTTTCAGAAAGGCATCGAACAGAATCTTGTAACTTTTCTTGTCATCGGTTGATGCGACTTTTGCGTCGTTGTTGAGAGTTTTGAGGACGCCTTCAATGAGGGCGGCATCGTGCTGCGCGTGGGCGGGCGCGGCAACAACCCCGGCCAACAACGCGCTGCACACGATCAAGAAAGCCAGAGTTCGAATCATTCTGTCAATCCTTCAAGGGCATGAGGTGAAACGGGAATCGTAGCACAAAAATGCAGGGTGCGGGCCGAGTCCCAAGGCTGGCGGGTTGGGGCCAATGCGGCCTGCGCGCTGGTGATGGGGGGCATGACGGAATGCGCGTTTGCGGTATCATGCTTGGTTCGAGCGCTCGCCTGATGCGGGCGCGATTTTGGAGACAACGTCATGATCGTCGGCGTACCCACGGAAGTGAAGAAGGATGAATATCGAGTCGGCATGCGCCCGGTTGGGGCCGAGGTTCTCACGAAGCAGGGTCACACAGTGATCGTGCAATCGGGAGCCGGTGAGGGCAGCGGCTTTCCGGACAAGCAGTATGACGCCGCGGGAGCGAAAATTGTTCCCACGGCGGCGGATGTGTGGGCCAAGGCGGACATGGTGGTGAAGGTGAAGGAGCCGCAGCCGCAGGAAATCCCGATGATGCGGGAAGACCAGACGGTGTTCACGTATTTTCACTTTGCAGCGGATCGTGATCTGACGCTGGGCTGCTTGAACAGCAAGTGCATTGCGGTGGCGTACGAGACGTTGACGGACAAGCGAGGCTTCCTGCCGCTGCTGACGCCGATGAGTGAGATCGCGGGGAAGTTGTCGGTTCAGGAAGGCGCGAAGTATTTGGAGAGGCCGCAGGGCGGGCGCGGGATTTTGCTGGGCGGTGTGCCGGGCGTTGAGCCGGGACATGTGCTTGTGATTGGCGGCGGCGTGGTGGGAACGTGCGCAGCGCAGGTGGCGGCGGGTATGGGTGCGCACGTTGTCGTGATGGATGTGAACATCGATCGGCTGCGCGAACTGGATGAGTTCATGCCGGCGAATGTCACGATGATTTACTCTGATCCGCAGGCGATTCGTGAGCATTTGAATTGGGCGGACCTGGTCGTTGGTGCGGTGTTGATTCCCGGCGCGAAGGCCCCCCACTTGATCAGCAAGGCTGACCTGAAACACATGAAGCCGGGTTCGGTGATTGTCGATGTGGCGATCGATCAAGGCGGTTGTGTGGAGACGGCGAAGGTGACGACGCACTCCAACCCGATTTACACGGTGGATGGGATTGTGCATTACTGCGTGGGCAACATGCCGGGCGCGGTGGCGCGGACATCGACGCAGGCGTTGACGAATGCGACGCTGCCGTGGGCGATCAAGTTGGCCAAGCATGGGCCCGACAAATTGGCGAAGATGGATCCGCATTTTGCGGATGCGATCAATACGAACCGAGGCACGCTGACGAACAAGGCGGTGGCGGAGGCGCATGATTTGGAGTTTGTGGCGCTGGCGGTGTAAGAGAAGAAGAATTTGAGACTTGAGACTTGAGACTTGAGACTTGAGATTTGAGAATTGAGAATTGAGATTTGAGATTTGAGATTTGAGATTTGAGATTTGAGATTTGAGATTTGAGATTTCAAATTCTAGATCCCGTCGATTACAATCCTCTTGAAGGAGATTCACAATGAAGTACGTACGCTTCGAGGATCTTCCCGTTTGGCAAGCGGCAATTGACTTGGGATTGCAAGTCTTCGCCATGACTGAGGAGGGCGCCTTCACCAACCAAGGTGATTTTCGCAGTCAAATCCGCCGCGCTGTGCTTTCGGTTTCCAACAACATCGCCGAGGGATTTGAACTTGGCACAACCAATCAACTGATTACGTTTTTGTACACTGCTCGCGGTTCGGCCGGTGAAGTGCGTTCGATGCTCATTTTCGCCGAACGCTCGCCTTGGACCAATCACCTCAAATCTCAAATCTCAAATTTGAAATCGATGGCCGAATCCTGTTCCCGCCAATTGCGTGCGTGGGCGGATCAATTGCAAAACTCCGAAGTCAAGGGACAGCGACACTTGAACGATTCCACGCGCGCGGTGACCGATCGCCGACGTCGTACTGATGCATTCATGGAGAAACTCCAGCATGTTCGTGAAGGCAAACAGGTCGATTGGACCCCAGCCGATCAGCATGATTCAGGAGCATGAACATTTTTTCCAATTTCAAATCTCAAATTTGAGATTTGAGATTTGAGATTGGTGGTCACACCATTCTGAAGCCGCGTTCCGACAATGGCCAAACGAAATTCATTCCGTGGACTCAAATGTCCTGATTGCGGCTATTCATTGGAGGGGTTGACGAACACGATTTGTCCAGAATGCGGGGAAGCATTCGATCCTGATTGGCTTTACAGCGTCGATTATGAGCATGCATTTCAGTGGACGCCTCGCCGCAGACTGATGGCGTGGATACTCGGTGTCTGTGTTGCCAGCGCGATCTTGGTTGGCGCAGTATTCTCTGGCGGCGAATACGTGTGCATGCTGGCCGCTGTTTTTGGTCTTGCATCGGTGCTTGTTGTACGAAGATTCCTTCTTTGAAATTCGATTCATTACGGATCACATTTGCGGAATCCAATTTGCATGTGGTTAGAACCAATCACTCTCACCGGCCGGGTTGTGCGTCTTGAACCGTGCAACGTCAGTCACGCGGCGGGCATGTTTGCTGCGGCAGATGGTTCCGGGGCG
This sequence comes from uncultured Isosphaeraceae bacterium, assembly GCA_964634655.1. Taxonomy (GTDB): domain Bacteria; phylum Planctomycetota; class Phycisphaerae; order Phycisphaerales; family SM1A02; genus CAZWJR01. Next base: position 8,088 of record CAZWJR010000031.1, read on the forward strand.
GAGTTGTTTCGCTTTACGCCACAGGGGCCGAGGGATTGGTCGGTTCAAGGATTTGTAGATCAGATCGAGAAGATCAACGCGACGTCGGATGTGGTGGCGTTTGCGGTTGTTCACCAACCGACGAATGAAGTGATTGGGCGGACTACTTACATGGACATCCGGGAGGCGCATCGTGGTGTGGAGATCGGGCGGACATGGATCGCGCGGGCGCATCAGGGAACGGCGGTGAATCCGGAAATGAAATACCTGATGATGCGGCATGCGTTTGAGGAGAAGGAGGCGATTCGGGTGGAATTCCGCACCGGATTGAACAATGCGCACAGTCAACGAGCGATTGCGAAGTTGGGAGCGGTGCGTGAGGGGGTGATGCGGAATCACATGATTCTGCCTGATGGAAAGTTGCGCGACACGGTGGTTTTCAGCGTGACGAAGACGGAGTGGCCGGGGGTGAAGGCAGGGCTGGCGAAGCGGTTGGGGTATGTGCCGTGAGAAGAACAATTCACCACGGAATTCGCTGAACGCGCGGAACTAGATTCGAAGTCTTTTGGGATTGGGCGCGTTCCGTGCCTTCCACGGGGAAATGAGAATATTTGTCCCTTATGATGGTGTCATGGCCATACAACCCGCGTTCATGCTTATTGCCGACATTGGCGGATACACGCGATTCATGAAGCAGCATCGCACCAGTCTGGCCCATGCGCACGACATTATTGCGCGGCTGCTGGAGGCGGTGATTGATGCGGCGGGAAAATCCATGACGCTGGCGAAATTGGAGGGCGATGCGGCGTTCTTCTATGTTGGGTTTGCGGATGGCAAGAGCGCGCGGCTGGAGTTTGTGGCTGATCAAGTCGCGCGAATCTACAGCGCGTTCCACCTACAGATCAAGCGAATGCAGGCGAGCAACCTGTGTGCGTGCGATGGCTGCACACAGGCGGGGAATTTGAAGATCAAGTTTGCGGGGCACTTTGGCGAGGCGGCGGTTCACAAGGTGAGGAAACTCACGGAACTTGCGGGTGTGGATGTCATTCTTGTGCACCGGATGCTCAAGAATGATGTGCCGATTCCAGAGTATCTACTGATGACGGAGCCGGTATTGCGGCGGTTGGATGGCGGCATGCGCGAGCGTGCTTCCTCCATAACGATGGAAGTGGATGATCTTGGCAAGATTGAAACGTATTTTGTGGATGTGGCGAAGTACGTTGGCGATGTCCCGCCAGTGGCGAAACCTTCTATGATTTCACGGATCGGTTCGCTGCTGGGGATGGCGGTGCGGACAACGCCGTTCACGCTTGGGCTTCGCAAGCCGTGCCATGCATGCCACAACGTGCCGGATGCAAAGAGCGTGTGATGTCCAGGCGCGTGGCGAAGGCGCGGCGACGAGACATCCAAGGAAATGCATCAGAATGCAGTTTGCGTTCGGGCCAATGCGCAACGAATCAGAACGGCCACATGATGCCAGCGTAGACCATGGCGGAATCCATGCCGGGGTTGTTGTTGGCACCCTGTGTGCGCGCGTTGGAAAGGTGTGACCAACGTGCGCCAGCCATAAGCATCATGCTGCTGTTGATTTCATAGGTCACGCCGACGCCAGCCTGCGGAGTGAAGTTGACGTTGGTGCCATGGCCGGGGAATTCGCGATCGAAGGCAACGATACCGCAACCTGCTTCAGCATAGACGGAGAAATCACCCGAACGAAGGAAGTGCCAGCGGAAGATGATGTCGAGCCCGCCACCGACGGCGTCTCTAGTGGGAACACCAGAGATGATGGTGGTTTGATCGCCATCGGCCACAGTGAGAACGCCTTCAAAGTTGATGGAGAGATCATCGATGAGGTGGTACCCGGCACCGAGGTGAAGGGTGTAGAGTTCGCCGGCTTCATCGCCGAAGGCTGCGCCGCCGTAGAAGGTCCAAATCCACTTGCCTTGTGCGAAAGGATCGCCACCATCTCCCATGACTGAAAGGGCGGGCTCGGCGGTGAAATCCGCTTTGAAATCCGTGGCCTGGGCCTGTGCGGCGAGCGACGTGGAGGGCAGTTGAGCGGCGGGATCGGCCAGAACCGGTGAGACGATGAGTGATGAAAGCAATGCGATGATGGTTGGGCGATGCATCAAGTTAATCCTTGAGAAGGAGAACCGAGGGATCCAACGTTGGGCGGATGATAGCGAAGGCCCGGCGGGGTGTGAAGGGGCGATGGTAGACTGCCCTTGTGAAGGCACGTGAATTGCAAAACATCGGCATTCCCGCGGGTGCGCTGAAGACGGCGGTCGAGGCGATCGCCAAGGCGGCGCGGAACGGCATTGGAAAGGCTGAACTGCGCGAGATGGTGAAGGCGTTGGCGGCAGAGCCTGCATCGTATGTGGATGATTTGCATTTCGGACCATTGGCGAAAGCAATGGTGGATGAAAACTCCAAGCCGGCGGCGAACTTTATCGGTCGTGACGAACCAGCCCCATGGAAGCAATGGGGCGAAGGGTTGGAGGAAGAAGCAGTTCAGCAGATGCGGAATGCCTGCGACTTGCCGGTGGCGGTATGCGGGGCGCTTATGCCGGATGCACATGTGGGGTATGGGCTGCCGATTGGCGGGGTGCTGGCGACGGAGAACGCGGTGATTCCGTATGCGGTGGGAGTGGATATTGCGTGCCGAATGAAATTGACGGTGCTGGATGTGCCGGGCGGGGCCAATGCAATTCGTGCGGAGACGGATCGACTGATTAATGCGATTGAGCGGGAGACGCGATTCGGGATTGGATCAGAGTTTCGAAATCCGCATGAGCATCCGGTGCTGGATCAAGATTGGTCGGTTTGCAACATCACTCATCACAGCAAGCGCAAGGCGCAGTCACAGTTGGGGACTTCGGGGTCGGGGAACCATTTTGTGGAATTTGGCACGCTGACGGTGGAGGAGGATGCGCCGGATGTGGGCGGTGGATTGAAAGCAGGAGTTTATCTTGCGCTGCTGACGCACAGTGGGTCTCGAGGGACGGGCGCTTCGGTGGCGGATTACTACTCCAAATTGGCGATGCATTTGCATCCGGAACTGCCGAAGCAACTGAAGCATCTGGCATGGCTGGATCTGGATAGTGCGGAGGGGCAGGAATACTGGAAGGCGATGAACCTGATGGGGCTGTATGCGGCGGCGAATCATGAGGTTATTCATCGGATGATCGCGCGGAATCTGAAGGCGGATGTGATTGCGGATGTGGAGAACCACCACAATTTTGCGTGGAAGGAAACGCATGTTGATCCGGCGACGGGGAAGAAGCGGGAATTGATTGTGCATCGGAAAGGGGCAACGCCGGCGGGCAAAGGTGTGCTGGGGATTATTCCGGGATCCATGGCGACGCCGGGGTTTTTGGTGCGGGGGAAGGGATCGGAGGCATCGCTGCATTCGGCATCGCATGGAGCGGGTCGAGTGATGAGCCGAACGAAAGCGAAGGAGAGTTTTACGTGGTCAGCGGTGAAGAAATTGCTGGCGGAGCGGGATGTGACGCTGATATCAGCGGGGATTGATGAGGTTCCCGGCGTGTACAAGGACATTCATGCGGTGATGAGCCAGCAGGAGGATCTGGTGGAGATTGTGGGGCGATTTGACCCCAAGATTGTGAAAATGGCGCCTGCGGGTGAGCGAGCGGAAGATTGAGTGTTTTACGATTTACGATTCACGATTTACGATTGGCGGCCAAATGAACACAGAACAGTTATTGCGCGGGCGGATTGAGGGCAGCCTTGGGGCGGTGGGATGGGTGCGCGATCATGTTGCGGAGATTGCGGCGACGGCTGATTTGATCGTGGAGCGTTTGCGAAGCGGCGGGACGCTTTACAGCGCGGGCAACGGCGGATCGGCGGCGCAAGCGATGCATCTGGCGGAGGAGTTAATCGGGCGGTATCGGGGAAACCGCAAACCGGTGGCGGCGATGTGTTTGAATGCTGATCCCACTGCCCTGACGTGCATCGCCAATGACTTTGGATTTGAGCAGGTGTTTGCGCGGCAGTGTGAGGCACTGGTGCGACCACAGGATGTGCTGGTGGTTTTTTCCACATCCGGCAAGAGCGCCAACATTGTGAATGGATTGAAGATGGCGAAGGCGCGCGGCGCATTCACCGTTGGATTGCTGGGGAAGGACGGCGGAGTTTGCAAGCCGCTGTGTGACCGGGCGTTGGTTGTGGCGACGAACCCGCATGATTCAGCGTTCATACAAGAAGCGCATCAGGTGATGCTGCACTTGATCTGCGAAGCGGCTGAAGTCGCTTTTACGAAATGAGTTTGGCGATCAACCCCAATTGTTGATGACCATGAGGAGGTCAGCGACGTTCACACTGCCGTTGCCATTGGGAGGCGGCGCGATGTCTGCGGGGCAGGGATTGTGTGGATTTGGGCATGGTCCCCAGTTTTGGATGACGGCAAGGAGATCGATGACGTTCACGTGGCCATCGCCATTGATGTCTCCCGGTATGCGCGGAACTTTCAGGAGTGTTGGTCGGATGGAGAGTGAGGAATCCGGGCGTGAGCCGTCGGTTCCGCCGCCGGAATTGCCCTTGAATGGGATGGTGGTGACGTTGACGGTGACGAGATCTTCCAGCGAATCGCCGGTGACATCGGCACCGCTGACCAGCGCGGGGTTTTCGCCCTGACCGATCGGCTCGAGCAAGGTGAAGGCAAGTTGACCAGCGGCAGTGTCGTTGCGAAGGATGCTAATGATGGGTTCACCGAGGTCGGCGTCATCCACGACAGCCGCGACGTCAAGATCGCCATCGGCATCCATATCCCATGCGGCGAGTGCGCCAGGGGCTCCATCAATGGGAAGAATGACCGGTGAGGCGAAATTTCCGTTCTGAAGATTCTTGATGATGCTGATTGTTCCGCTGGTGGCGCCCGATGGTCCCTGGCTGCTGACGATGAGATCATCCTGATCGCGAGGATTGTCGAGTGTGCCTGGCCTGACAACAACGGGAGTTGGGCCGACGGGAATTGGTGAGCCGACATTGAAGACAGGCGCGCCGGACTGCAAGGCTCCGGGGCCAAGGTTCTGGAGGATGATGACGGAATTCGAATCCTTGTTTGCGACGGCCAGGTCAGGAAGTGTGCCATTGATGAAGCGGCCTGCCGCGATGGAGCTGGGATTCGCTCCGACTGCTATCGGCGGTTGTGCTGTGAAGGTGCGATCGCCATTGTTGAGGAGAATGGTAACGGTGTTGGTCGCAGATTGCGTGATGGCGAGATCGACCAGGCCATTTCCGCGAAGGTCTGCAGCGGCGATGGCGCTGGGAGAACCGGGGATGGGGATGGAAATTGAGGTGAAATTTGACCCGCCGATTGGTGGGTCGTGGAAGAGGACGGTGATCTGGTTGCTGCCCTGATTGACGACGGCAATATCATCGTTTGATCCGCCGTCAGCCAAATTGGCTGCGACGATGCCAACGGGGCCAACGCCAACGGGCCTGACGACGGGGGTGAAGGCGGTTCCATTTCCCTGGTTGAGCAAGAGGAGCACGTTGCCGTTGCTGTTGGGAGTTGGTCCTTTGACACAGAGTGCGATGTCCAGCGCTTTGGACACATTGTTGACGGAAGCGCGCCAAATGCCTGTGGGTTCGCCTTCAAGGACAAAGGTTTGGGGTTGACCAAAATCGGGAGAACCCGCGGGGGCGCCAACGACGATGACAACGCCGGACGTACCGCCATCGGTTCCACCACCGCCGGATTTCGGATCTTGGCCACCCGAACCCGTGGCTGCATTGATGTATTGAAGGCTGACGGCCTTGTCGGGGCCGAGGTAGGGAAAGAGTGCGCCGGTGAACGACCCCGTGAGCTGCCCAGTACAAGTGAGAACCGGGTAGAAGTTGACGATTGGGTTAGCGTTGTCGTGCAAGGACATTTTGATCGTGCCGGACAACGCAGCGTCGCCATCAATAGTGAGTCGGCCGTAATGTGTTGGATAGAATTCAGATTGGAACACACCGCCGGACGATTGGGAGTAACTACCGGTATGCGAGAGTTCCCCGTCGCTTTCGATACCCAAGCCGGGTAGGAGCGTGCCGTCGTTCGTAATGTTGCCGACAATCGTTGCATCACCCATCAGCGTGCCGAGAGGCGCGATGCTGATGGCGGAGGAGAAAACGCCATTGGTTATCGCCAACCTAGCGTATTGCTCGTCGCCAATCGTCGTTCGGGAGGAGACGGAGTATTGATGACCTCCCAGTTCGAATAGAGTGCTTTGGTTGGTAACACTGCAAGCAGTATTACTGACATTTGAGGAGAATGAGACGATTGGCCCCGCATTTTGGACCTTGCCAAATACGGCATAACACTGCGAATCCGGTGGCAGCCCGGTGCTCCAACTGGCTGGGTCGGAAAAAAGATGGGGATTACTGTCACTGGGTAACCATTTTGGGCCAGCAATCGAAACAATGCCGTGTGCCGTGAGGCCATTGGCGGTGGTGAAGGCACCGCCGGCAAATAGATCGCCGTTAACCACTTTGAGGGAATACACATCGCTGTTCATTCCGGTGCCAACGGGTTGCCAAGCAGAGCCGTTCCATCGAGCAATGGATTTGGCGGAGACTCCACCAGCGGTGGTGAATTGGCCGCATGCGACAAGGTCGTTGTTGAAGAGTGAAACGGACATGATGGCGCTATTCATGCCGGTGCCAAGCGGTTGCCATGTGAAGCCGTTCCAACGAGCAATACGATTGGCCGGGGCGTTGTCTGCGGTGGTGAACCTGCCAGCGGCGATCAGTTCACCGTTGTAGACCGTGAGGGCTAGTACGTAGTTGTTCATACCACCGCCGAGCGGCTGCCATGTGGAGCCGTTCCATCGAGCGATGTAGTTGGCGCTGCCGCCGCCTGCGGAGGTGAAAAAGCCGCCAGCAATAAGATCGCCCTTGTATGCAGTAAGCGCAGAGACGGTGCCATTCATTCCGCTGCCGAGCGCTTGCCAATCCGATCCATTCCAGCGAGCGATGAAGTTTGCGCCGCTACTGCCAGCGGTACTAAACCCGCCACCCGCGATCAGCGAGTTGTTGTAGAGCGTCAAGCACTGCACAGATTGACTCATCCCAGCGCCCAGAGGAAACCAGGAAACACCGTCAAACATTGCAATGCGACTGGCGCTGACTCCGCCGGCCGTGGTGAAATCACCTGCGGCGACCAAGTTACCGTTGGTGAGGAGCGTGAGTGCATTGACAGAATTATTCATCCCACCGTTAAGGCTGCGCCAACCAGACTGGTAAAGGAACGCGATGTTGTTAACAGCGACGCCGCCTGCGCCGGTGAAGGAGCCAGCGGCAACGAGACCAGTGGACCATCCGGCGATCGCCTGGACGGAGCCGTTGATTCCGGTGCCGGTGGGCTGCCAGACCGTTCCATTCCAACGCGCGACACTGATGCTGCCGTTGATGTTGAAGTTGCTGCCAGCGATGAGGTCGTATTCGAATGTTGAGAACGCGTTGACATTTCCGCTTAGCCCATTGCCGACGGGCTGCCAGGTGGAGGCGTTCCAGCGAGCGACGTTGTTTGCAGGGGTTCCGCCAGCCGTGGTGAAAGCGCCGCCGGCGAACATTTCGCCGTTGAAATTGGCCAGCGCAGAGACAGGATGGTTCATGCCACTGCCAAGCGGCTGCCAGGTGGTGCCGTTCCATCGAGCAATGTTGTTGGCGCTTATGCCGCCAGCGACGGTGAAGTCCCCAGCGGCGATCAGTTCGCAGTTGAAGAAGGCCAGGGCACGAGCGAGGAAGAGCGACTGCTCGCGGGAGCCTCTCAGGCCGCTGC
>CAZWJR010000031.1:15862-17767 GCA_964634655.1 uncultured Isosphaeraceae bacterium
AGCCGTTCCATCGAGCGATGCGATTGGCGCTCACACCGCCAGCGGTGGTGAACCACCCGCCAGCAATCAACTCGCCACCAAAGACCTTGAGCGAGAAAACAGAACTATCCATCCCGGACCCCATCGGTTGCCAGGTGGAACCGTTCCATTTTGCGATGAAGTTAGCGCTGCTGCCGCCGGCGGTGACGAACCAGCCGCCCACGATGAGTTCATTGTTGTAGACGGTCATGCATTGAACGCGCTGATTTGTGCCAGAGCCAAGGGGTTGCCAGGTCGTGCCGTTCCAGCGTGCGATGTGGTTGGCGCTTACTCCGCCAGCGGAGGTGAAGTCCCCACCGGCGATCAATTCGCCGTTGAAAATCGCAAGGGCTTGAACGGGGTTGTTCATCCCGGTTCCGAGAGTCTGCCAAGTGGAACCGTTCCAACGCGCGATGTTATTGGCGAGAAGCCCACCTGCGGCACTGTAGAATCCGCCAACAACCAACTCGCCGTTATATTCTGCGAAAGATAATGCAAGACCGTTGACCTCTGTGCCGGGCATCTGCCAATTTTCGCATTGGGAGTGCGCGCGTGTTACCAAACCGAGAGTTGCGATCACGGCAAAGCACAAAATCAGCGGTGTAATTGCGCGGCATCTATCCATTGCGATTAGCCTAATAGAGACATCAATCCAGCGGTCCTTGAGAGTATGCGACAAGGACGGACCAAAAGCGACAGGATTTTCTGGAGGGATATGGGTTTTAGGGTCCTAGGAGGCTGAAAAAGGGGATTTGGCGTCACCTGGGACCGAGCGGCGCGTTGTTGCGACCAGGGGTTCCGAGTTACACGCCGGCCTTGGCGTGTGCGGCTTTGAGGGGTCGCCACCAGGTTTCATTGGCTTTGTACCACTGGACGGTTTCCTGGAGTGCGCTGGGCCAGGCGCTGCGGGTGGGTTGCCAGTTGAGTTCGCGTTTGATTTTGGAAGCGTCGATGGCGTACCGGCGATCGTGGCCGAGGCGATCTGCGACGGGTTGGATCATGTCCGTGCCATCGCCGGTGCATTTGAGAATCATATGGGTGAGATCGAGATTTGAGCGTTCGTTGTTGCCACCGATGTTGTAGACCTCGCCGGGGGTGCCGCGTTCGAGGACAGCGAGGATTGCTTCGCAGTGATCAATGACGTGGAGCCAATCGCGGACGTTCTTGCCATCGCCGTAGAGCGGGACTTTTTTGCCATCAATGAGATTGGTGACGAAGAGCGGGATGACTTTTTCCGGATACTGATACGGGCCAAAATTGTTGGAGCAGCGCGTAACGCAGACGGGCATCTTGAAGGTGTGGTGGTAAGCGAGAGCCAGCATGTCTGCAGCGGCCTTGCTGGATGAGTAGGGGCTGCTGGGGGTGATGGGAGTGGATTCAGTGAATTTGAGATCGGGGCGATCGAGCGGGAGTTCGCCGTAGACTTCATCGGTGCCGATGTGGATGAATCGGAAAGGGCTGTCGGCTTTCGGCTGTCGGCCTTCGGCAATGGGTGCAGGCCGAGATCCGAAAGCCGAAAGCCGATCGCCCCAATGTTCGCGTGCGGCGTCGAGCATGACTTGTGTGCCGAGGACGTTGGTTGAGACGAAGGGGCCGCTGTCCATGATGGAGCGATCGACGTGGCTTTCCGCGGCGAAATGGACGACGGTATCGCAGTGATGCTTTTTCAGGGCTTCTGTGACGGCGGTGCGATCTCGGATATCTGCGTGGATGAAGGCATAGCGAGGGTTTTTTTCAATATCTCGGAGGTTTGCAAGATTGCCTGCGTATGTGAGGGCATCGAAATTGACAATCCGCCATGTGGGGCGTTGTTGCATGACGAAGCGAATGAAGTTGCTGCCAATGTAGCCAGCTCCGCCGGTGACGAGTAGAGTGCGTTGTGTGGTC
>CAZWJR010000032.1:0-17397 GCA_964634655.1 uncultured Isosphaeraceae bacterium
CGGATTGGCGGGCGCCGGCGCGCTCGGCGTCATCGAGTTTGCCATCGTGGTTCGTGTCAAACTTGTCGCGCAGGGCCTTGAGGTTCTCGCCGAATTGATGACGAGCCGGGGGCTGTGCGGCGGACGAATTGATCTGGCTGAAGCCGACGGCGCTGATGATGCCGGCGGAGAGGATGAGGGTGAAAGTTTGAGTACGCATATTGAATCTCCTTGCGATAGTTTGCGTTGGAATCGTTCCATGATGTTGTAGGGAAGGAAGTGTGGCGGCATCCCCGGTGTGGCGAAGGGGACGCCCAGGACTGCATAAAGTGCGATTCACCGCAGAGGCGCGGAGAACGCAGAGAAAGGCCAAAGTGGGATTAGAAAATGGTCCACAGATGAGATTGATGACTTAATTTGATCGATGGCGAATGGTTTACCTCTCACCCACCCCCTGGCCCCCTCCCTCGAGGGAGGGGGAATTGGTGGTGCAAGATGGAACCGTTCCGGGCGTTTCTCGAAGGAGAGTACGGCTGGTGGACGATCACATTGGGGGATTTGCTGCTGCGTAGGATTCACTTGTGAATGTTGATTTGGAACGATGCATGAAGAAGGGTCGCGGCCGCAAGGCTGCGTGGGATGCATTTGTTCAGCAAACGGCGGGGATTATTTACGCGGCGGTGCAGCGGGGGTTGCGCCAGTGGCCACACACGCAGCAGGATGTGGAGGATCGTGCGCAGGATGTGTACGTGCGATTGTTGCAGGATGACTGCCGGTTGCTCAAGACGTTTGATCCGAAGCGGGCGGGGCTTTCAACGTGGCTGACGCTGGTGACCAGGAGCACGGTGCGGGATTACATGTTGAAGCGGCGGGTGGAGACGGTTTCGATTGAAGTGGTTGGATCGGATGTCCGGACCGGGAGCAATTCCAGTCATGCCAATTCTCATCCGCCGGTGGATTTGTCCATCCTGACAGAGCGTCAGCGGCTGGTGTTGCAGATGGTGTTTGATGAGGGTATGACGGTGGATCAGGCGGCGGCGAGGATTGGGGTGGACCTGCTATCGATCCGCAGCACCAAGCACAAGGCCTTGAGCCGGCTGCGAGAAAGCATGAATTTGGGCGAAAAAGGCGAGGAAAAGGGCCAATTGGAATCCGCGGATTCCGGGGATGAAAAGCCGGTTTCATCCCTAGAACAGTGAGGTAACGCATGCACACGCCAGACCGAGAAAATTCGAGTTTCATCACGCCCCCTTCCAACGCCTCGGGAATGCCCGGCGGCGCGGCGAGTTGTCCATCGCTGTTGGAACTTGCTGCGTATTGCGACGGCAATGCGAGTGAGGATGAAGCGCATGCGATGGAGTTCCATTTGAGCCGGTGCAGTTCATGTTTGGAACTGGCTCGAGATTATCGAGAGTCGCCGACGGAGGAAGAAGCGGCGATGCGGTTCATTCCCAGCCACGTGCTGACCAACGCCATGGCGTTGGTGGGCGTGGAAACCGAGGCGATCGTACCGCCTCGATGGGGATGGCCGGTATGGAATTCGTGGATTCGACGCGGCGCGGCGTTGGCGGCATCGGTGGCGATTGGTGTGGTTGGCCACAGCATCGGCGCGGCGATGTCGGATTCACGCCAGGCCGTTGCAGAGGGCGCCAACAATGAGATGCTGTTCGGGATGATTGATTCATCGAGTCAAGGCGAAAGCGTTTCAGAGTTGTTTGCGTTGTCGCTGGGGACGGGGTCCGGAGCGACGACGGGTGGGGAGGCGACGCAATGAAACGCAATCTGATTTTGATTGGGTTTGGGCTTTCGCTGCTGTTTAATGTTTTTGTGCTGATTGGTTTTGTGCAGAACCGCAAACGGCACCCGCCACCGGAACCCAATGAAGCGCAGATGATTGAGCGCGTGGCTCGGGAATTGAACCTGGATCCGAAGCAGTCTCAATCGCTGGCCAAATTGCGGGAGGACCATCGGAACCAGATGGGGATTTTTGATGAGAGCATTGCGCTTTCGCGGCACAACATGCTGGAGGAATTGCGAAAAGAGAATCCTGATCTGACGAAGGTGCGGACGCTGGTGGAGCAGGAATCAGACTTGCAGCGGCAGCGACGGTTGGCAGGAACGACGTTGTTCGAGCGGTTCTTGAGTGAACTCTCACCGCCGCAGCGGCAGCAGATGTTGAGGCAATTTCAGAATCCGCGCGGGCCGGAGGGCGGCGGGCCGTGGAAGAAATTGCTGGAGCGATACGACATCAATCACAACGGACGGCTTGATCCGGATGAATTGCGTCGCGCGCGCCAGGACAATGAGAAGCGACGAGGCGGCATGTTTGACGGCCCGCGACCGCCCGGCGGTGGACCCGGACCGGGGGGCGGACCGGGAATGCCAGGGCTGGGGAACCCGGGACCGGGCAGAGGACCGCGAGAACCGCAAGAGCCGTGGGAACCGCAAGGTGAACCACAGCCGCCGCGACAACCGCCGGTGCGATGAGTTGCTAGTTCGACTCCTTGACCGGATCGAGAATTGAAACAAACTTGTGTTGCGCGCCTTGGGGCGGGTAGGTAAGTTCAACCGAGCCGCGAAGTTCGATGCGCGCGAAGCCGAGGATGAGTTCGGTTCCCTGGCTGGCGGCTGGTGTGGAGGCTGGGCGTGGCCCGCCGATCTCTTTCCAAGTGAAAAACAGTTTGCGTTCGGTTGGTTCGGCGGTGTTTTTAATGGACCATGCGGTGTCGATGTTTCCGCCAGGTTGGGAGAGCGAGCCGTACTTGAGACTGTTGGCGATCAATTCCTGAAGGACCATGCCGAATGCGGTGGCTTGGCGCGGATTGATGAGCGCGACGGGACCATTGATGCGGACACGGTGGAGAAGGTCGGCGGGCATGAGCGTTTGGATAAGGGTTTGCAGATCGACGGCGTGCCAGCGCGAGCGGGAAAGGATGCCATGAACGGTGGACATGGCCTGCACACGGCCGCGGATGGAAGCGGCGAATTCCGCAACGGTGGATTTGTTGCCACGGGAGATGTCGATGAGGGCGGCAAGAGAAGCAAGGTTGTTGCGGACGCGATGATCCATCTCGCTCAACATTCGTTGCTGCATCTGTGCGGCGCGGCGGCGTTCGGAGATATCGCGGCAGAGGGCGACGAAGACCATGCCTGTTTCAGAATGGAACACAGTGGCATTGACTTCAATGGGGGCCAAACCGCCGGGGACGCGGGGGTTGATGTAATCGATTTCAAAGTGGCGGACAAAGCCGCGTTCGGCGCAGTGACGAAGTTCGGCGGCGTTGCGTTCAAGATCGTGGGGTGCGGTCCATTCGATGACGCTGCGACCGAGGATTTCCTGAAGGGTGGAATGGCCGGTGAGGCGGACGTATTCCGGGTTGGCATCAACGACGCGGCCGGCGGTATCGACGATGACGTAACCGGTGTCGGTGGTCTCAACGAGTGTGCGGTATTTTTGCTCGCTGGCGCGAAGGGCTTCTTCGGCGTGGCCAAGGGCGAGGCGTTCGGTTTCCAGTTCGGTCACGCGGCGGCGCAGGTCGGCCAATTCCGTAGCGGAGATGGTGACTTTGTCTTGTGCCGGTTTGCTCATTGGCTCGATGAAAGTGTAGCGGATGGGGCAGCTCTCCAAACCGGGATGGGCGGTTACACTGCGGGGGATGAGCACACAGGAAAAGTCAACGCGGCGGGGGTTGCTGCTGGTGATTTCCGGGCCTTCGGGCGTGGGAAAGACGACGATCACGCATGAGGTGGAACGGCGGCTGGGCGGGGTGTTCAGTGTTTCAGTGACGACGCGGCCAAAGACGGCGGCGGATGTGGAAGGCCGGGATTATTACTTTGTGGATCAAGCCCAGTTTGCCCGGATGCGTGATGCGGGAGAGTTGCTGGAATGGGCGGAAGTTTTTGGCAAGTACAACTATGGCACGCCGGAAGGCCCGGTGGATAAACAGTTGAGCGCGGGGAAACTGGTGATATTGGAAATTGATGTGCAGGGGGCGTTGCAGGTGAAAGCGAAGCGGCCGGATGCGTTCATGGTTTTTGTGCTGCCGCCGAGCGATGAGGAACTGCTGCGACGATTGCGTCACCGCGCCCGTGAGGCGGAGGAGGCCATTCAAAGCCGGTTTGCGGAAGCCAAGAAGGAAATCGAAACCGCGCGACGGAGCAAGGCGTACAGCGTATTCATCGTGAACGATTCGCTGGAACAAGCGGTGGAGCAGGCGGTGGAGGCGGTGCGGGCACAAATGGAAGGCCGAGGCGCCAAACGCGCGAACGCTGAATCGCCGCTATGAGAATCGTGGTCCTTGCCATTGCTGTGTTGGTTGCGGCCGCGCCGAGTTTTGGCGTGACGGTGGACGGGATTCAATCTCGAAATCCGCAGCCGATCGCGCGGCGTGGCGGCGTGTTGATGTTGCCGTTGATGGCACAGCGGCCGGGCGATCACTGGCCGGAGACGATTGAGATCAAACTTGCGGATGATCGCACGATCACCGGGCAGGTGGCGTGGCTGGAGCCGGCGGCAGTCTCACTGGAACGACATTGGACGGATGATCCGCGCGGGTTGTTCATCCGTCCGGTGAAGGCGGATGATGACAGCGCGGCGTTGCCTGCCATGAGCATGTTGGGGCCATACGCGCTGGCGCGGTTGCCGGATGATGGAGACGGGACGCTGCGAGTGGGAGACCAGGTATTGACGCCGGTGTGGCGCGATGTGCCGCACCGGATGGAAGCGGGTGGTGTGGAGCGTGCGGCGATGGTGATGACGATGACGCCGACGCCGGATCGTCCTGATTCTGTTTCGCCATTTGAGTATTGGCGCTGGGCGTTGCTGGCAGAGCGAATGGAGATGGATGCTCCCGCGCCGTTTGGCAATGAAATAACGGCGATGGCGGCGGAGCACTACGCGGACCTTTGGCGGATCGGCCTGCAGCGGCTGAAAGAGCAGAGTGAACGCATCGCAACGCAATGCCGGAACCTGCTGACACAGACATGTATAGATAGAAGGCAGCCGTTTGCGGCGTGGGTGGCAGACCCCGGTGCGGTGAGCGTGCTGCTTTCGCGGCTGCTGGATTTCAATCGCAGTGAGCAGATGATTTTGTCAGATGCGGTCTCGTGGATTGATGAGCAGCCGCAGATTTATTTGTGGCCGGTGTCGGAGTTTGGCGATGAGGTTCGGCTGGCGATCATGACGCCGCGGAGCGAGCCGATCGTGGCGAAGTTTCGTTGGCAGGAAGATGGAGCGGGCAAGGCGAACACCATGGCGGCGCGGATTGAGCCGGGCGTGCTGACAGAGGTGAGGGTAAGGCGGATGCCGTTGCCGGGGCCGCCTGCGATCGGATTGGCGCCGCCGCCGGAGCCGTTGCGACAAGTGCTGCAGATTGAAGCGGGACAGCAGAAGTTGGAGATTGGATTTGGGCCGCGCGTGGTTCATGCCAAGCCGCCGGGCGTTTTCTTTCGTGCGCTTTCACCGCCGCTGACACTGGCGGAAGCGCAACTTCGGCAACAGCGAGGTGTGACCGATGAGCACGCCACGCTGGCGCAGGTGAGAAGGCTTGCGGGCCGATGGGAGATTTTTCTCGATTGCCGGCGCGGCGGCGCGGCGAAGCCGGAGACAGCGCGCCAGTTGCCTGAATTGATCACTTCCTACACGGATCTGCGCGGTATCGAAGCAATCACGATTCTCCTTGGGCCGGAGGTTGGCGAGGCGGATGCCAGGGCCGGCGCCCGCGGACCGGCGATCTGGCTGACGATTCCCGAAGATGGTTTCCATCGTGTGGTGGGCGGGATGAATGATGGGACGCTGCAGATTCACAAGAAATCTTTTGAGGATCGCTGGAATTGCAGGATCGTGTTGCCGGAGGCGTGGTTCTCTGCCGCGGAAACGAGTCCCGCGCTGGTGGGATTCATTCGCAGTCATGGGGATGGCACGCAGGTGGAAACGGGGCCGAACCCATGCACACCGTGGCGACCATCGCCAACGCGCGCCGCGATTGAACTGGATCAGTGGGATGATCTGCCGACGGCGGAGTGACGCGAACAAAAACTTAGAAGCGGAAACTGCCGAAGAGGCCGCAGAAAGATGCGCCGTCGTAATCGGAACTGGCGAGGAAACCGCCGGCGGAGTTTTCGAGGCGGAATTCGCCGGAGAAGTTCATGCCGATGATGGCCTCAACGGAGAATTGATCAGTCGGTTTGAAGGTGAGGCGGAACCAGATGGGAACGCTGGAGTCTTCGCCGACGCCGCCGGGCGCTGCGGGATCGTTGTCAAGACGGAAGCGGGAAAATTGTGAGGCAGCGCCGAGCGCGAGTTCCCACTGATTGGTGGGTTCAAAGATAAGTTCCAGACCGGTGCGGGAGGTGGCGTTGCTGGTGGAAGTGTTGCGAAGGCTGAAGCGATCTGCGAATTGCCAGTTGATGACGATGATGGGGAAAATGCGGGCGCTGTCTTCCAGTTGGCTGGCAATGGCAACGCCGCCGCCGATGGAGAGATCATCGGAAGCGTGATAGACCGCGCCGATGGCTCCGCCGCCGATGATTGAATCGCCGAAGTCCGCACCGGATTCTCGTGCGGATTGCAGAAGCGGCCCGCCAAAGATGGACCAATCGTTGTTGAGTTTGTAGGAGAAGATGGCGGCAGCGGTGAGCGTGTGAATGTCATCCCACGGGTTTGCCGGCGGAGCAACGCCCAGCACGGTGGGTGCAACGGCGGTGGCTCTGAAGTCATAGAGATCAACGCCGTAGGTGAGCGTGAAAGTGGCGGAGAGATCGGGCGTGAATTCATGGTGAAACGCTCCGCCGATGCCGACGCGGGTGAGGTTGAACTCACCGCCGGTGCTGATGATGGAGGGGAACTGGTGCTCCGCTCCGCCGAAGAGCGAGAAGTTGTACTCGCGGTTTGTATCGGAAGAGGGAGCGATGTTGGCGGACGACTGCGAGGTGGACTGTGCAAGCGCGGCCGTGCCGGAAAGACCGAGCAGGGCAGCGATAGCGGCGAGGGAAGCGGATGAATTCACGGCGTACTCCTTGAGATGATTCGTTGGCAGACAGCGTAGGGAGTTTTGGGGTGAGGGCAAGGAGGGTCGGATGATTGTGGAATGTTACTGCCGTGCCCGCAGGCAATAGACGAGCCATTCGAGGATCATGATGGCAAACGCGGCGGCGATGAGCCAGGGCCAGAGGGGTTGGGCGGTTGCGGCAGCAGATTGGCTTGCGGGGGCGGATAGTGCGTTCACCATCACCTGCGATCGTGGGCGGATGTCGGATTCAACATCGCTCATGACGTTGACTGCGATGCGATCGAACGGTGCAGCCGCGCCTTTGATTGAGTAGAGACCAGCGCGCGAGAGCGTGGGAAGCGTTATGAGTGCGCTGGGTTGCGTGGGAATTGATGCGAGGGGTGCGGTTGTAGGAATTCGGGGCTTTTCACCCACCCCCCGGCCACCTCCCTCCCCCGGAATGGAGGGGGAGTTTGCGATGATCAGTTGCGTGGCATCAGCAGCGGTGCGAAGTTGGATTGGTTGCCCCGCGCGGAATGCGATGCCGTCTTGCGGTGGGCTGCCGTCGCCGCCGGCTCCGCCACTGGAACTTGCTCTTGTGGTGAGATATTCGACGACGTTTTGAATGAAGATCGCGCTGCTGACGTGGAGCGGCCAGTTGCTTTTCTGGAGTTCAAAGCCGACGGCGATGTGGCGAGAGTTTGAGCCGCGCGATGGGGATCGCCACTCTGCGATGATCGGGCCGAGCGGTCCGAAGGCCAGGGCAGTGGCGGCCTGCGGAAGTTTGTAGGCGGTGAAATCAGCGAAGACGATGGTGTCCAGCGCGACGTTGCGCATAACGGGATGCTGGCGATCCCAACTCAAGATGTTCTGACCAGGGATTTGTTGGCCGGTGGATAGATTTGCGGGGGGTTGCGGTGGGGGACTTGTTGCGTTTTCACCCACCCCCCTGCCCCCTCCCTCGAGGGAGGGGGAGTTAATGATGCTCGTGAATGTGGCCGGAGCGCCGCCGATGGTTAGGGATGGGAGGTTGGGTAGGTGCGTGACGCTGATGCGATCGAAGACGATGAGATCGTAGAGGAGGCCTGCATTGAGTTTGGCGGCATCGAGCGCGGCAAACGCATCGGTGGAAATGGCATCAAGTTTCTGCGGCTCCATCGCGCCGAGAAGATCATGAAGAAACGGATCGGCCAGATCATCTGCGGGATATACGATCACGATGCGGGGGCGGGTGGGTGCGGGGACGATCAGCCATGCGATGTCATCAGTGGGCAGCGCATCGGCGGAGTTGTGGTGGAGTGAGAGCGTTGCGCCGCCGGCCAGATCGAGGAAGCGCGTGATGGGGGCCTCGCCCGGGATGCCATCGATGGCGGCGGGAACGGTGGCGCGGAAGGTGGATTCCGGCTTGTCATCCACCGAAAGTGTGAGAATCGTTTCGACCGGTTGATCGCCTGCGTTGATGAGGCGGGCAAAGAGTTGCAGGCGAGCGGGGTCATCGGAATCGCGGCGAACGCTGAAAGCGGTGATGCCGAGGTTCTTGGTGGATTCGGTTTTGTTGGCGGTGGCGGGAACAACTTGCAGGAATTTGAAATTGCCTGCCTTGAGGGAGTGTGCGGGAAGTGCCGATTGGCTTGCGGTGAAGGAACCCGGCGCGGCGGTACCGCCATCGCTGCGGAGGGAATCGGAATAGCAGCCGTCGGAAATGAGAAACACATCAGGCGGTTTCTGGTTTTCATCGGTGGAGGATGCATAGGCGCCGGCAAGTTCCAAAGCGCGATCGAGATCGGCCTGTTCATCGGTGGGCTGGATGGAGGCGATGGCATCGAGCAGGACGCTGCGGTTGGATTCGTATTCCGTCACGACTCGCGCGGCGGCGGCGAACTGGATGATCATCACCTGCTGGGCGGCAGAGCCGCGGCTGATGTTGGCGACCATGCGGCTGGCGATCTGTTTGGCGGCATCGAGGCGCGTGGTCGGCGGTTTGGATTGATCATCAATGCGGGCGGACATCGAGGCGCTGCGATCGATCAGCAGAATGATGCGGGATGCGGAGGAATCGCTGCCGCTGAAGGTTGGCTGCGCCAGGGCCAGCAGCAGCAGGAGCAGTGCGAGCAGTTGGAGGAACAGGAGGAGTGACCATCGGAGTTTCTGGAACGGCGCGTTGGCCTGGAGGTCTTCAAATGATTTTTGCCAGAGGAGCGTGCTGGCGATGCGCAGACGCTGGCGGCGCAGGCGCAGGACGTACAGCAGCAGGAGAAGCGGGATGGCGACCGCGGCAGCGAAGAGTGCGGACCAGGGAGTGAGGAAGGTCACGGGGGATTATTATTCGAACTACAGTCCGCGATACACATCTCTTCGATGGCCAACGGCCATGATCTCCACGGTGCGTGCATCATCATCTATGGTGTACAGAATGCGGTAGTCACCTGATCGAATACGGTATTCATTCAGACCGCGAAGTTTCTGGACGCCGTGGGGTCGAGGATCGTCTTCCAATGACAGGATTGCAGTCTGAATTCTCTTGAAAGTGGGTTTCGGAAGGCGATCCAATTCACGCTCGGCGGATCGCTTGATCCGAACTTCGTAAGGGCTGCGCCGAATCATCCGGCCTTTCGCCGGGCCAGATAATCACGGAACGGGCGAGATGGCTCGGCTCGACGCTCAGCAATTGTCATGACATCAAGGAGATCGCGACCTAGAGATTTATCTTGTGCAATGCGCACCAAAACCGCATCACGTTCGCGTTTGGGAAGTGATTTTAGCGCGATGAGAAATACATCAGCCTGTGCTTCAGTCCGGGTCATAGGTGAACTCCGTGGAATCATAGGCGGGTCTGCGTTTGATCTCACGCAGCCACGGCGACATCCACCGGCAAAGTCTCGACGATGTTTTGCAGGACGGTGTCAGTGCGCATGCCTTCGGCTTCGCCTTCGAAGTTGAGGAGGCAGCGGTGGCGCATGGCGGGGAGGACGGAGCCGCGGAGGTCTTCGATGGAGACGCTGGCGCGGCCATCGAGCAGGGCCTTGACCTTGCCGGCCAGAACGAGGGCCTGTGCGGCGCGGGGTGAGGCGCCGAAGCGGAGGAACTGGTTGACCTGCGGCGTGGCGAGTTCGCCATGCGGATGGGTGGCAAGGACGAGACGCACCGCGTAATCCTGCACGTGCGGGGCGATCACGACGCGGCGGACGAGCTGCTGGTATTCCAGGATGGTGGGGCCATCGAGGACTTGTTCAATTTTGGGCTGAACGCCGGTGGTGGTGCGGTTGAGGATTTCGCTTAGATCAGCGCGGCTGGAGTAGCCAACTTCCAGTTTGAAGAAGAAGCGATCGAGTTGTGCCTCGGGCAGCGGGTAGGTGCCTTCCTGTTCAATGGGGTTTTGGGTTGCCATGACGAAGAAGGGTTTATCGAGGATGTGTGTTGTGCCGCCGACTGTGACGGATTTTTCTTGCATGGCTTCCAGGAGTGAGGATTGTGTTTTGGGAGTGGCGCGGTTGATTTCATCAGCGAGGACGATCTGGGCAAAGATTGGGCCCTTGCGGAACTGGAATTCGCGGCCGTGCTGGGTTTCCACGACGATGGTGGTGCCGGTGACATCGGCGGGCATGAGATCGGGCGTGAACTGAATGCGATTGAAGTTGAGGTGGAGGGCTTCGGAGAGCGAGCGGATGAGGAGGGTCTTGCCGAGGCCGGGGACGCCTTCAAGGAGTGCGTGGCCACCGGCGAAGAGGCAGGTGAGAACGCCATCAATGATTTCCTCGTGGCCGACGACGGATTTCTGGATCTGGATTTTGGTTTTGTTGTAGTCGTCGCGGAACTTTTGAGCGGCGGCTTCAAGATTGGAGATGTTGAGGGTGTTGGGTGTGGCAGCCATGGGGGTGGTACTCCGGGACAAACGAGCGGGTTCAGGACATGGTAACTGCAATAAGGCCGACGGCATCAGCCTTCATTTGAGGTACGCAGTTCAGGTAAAAGAGGATTGGCGCACCCAATTTCGGATTGGTTCCCGCTTGCAGTCGAGTCCCTCGCTTCTCATGACTCGTTGATATGGGTTGATAAGTCGGTTGCGGATTTGGGTGGCATCCGGCTGCTGCTGCGCCGATATGAATGTATTGGCCCAAGAACAGAAACGCGGCAGCACGAATCTCATTCAAGCCAGAATGCGATTTTCTATGGCCTGGCTCGCTTGATGCTTCAATCCAACGAGGCGCTCGCCGAGGGCTTTTTTCCACGTTTTTTCATGATTTGCACCCCCGAAACATTGATCCTACAATATATCCGGATGAATGGATGAATCAGCCGATAGAGGGGATGATTCAGGCCTAGATGTCTCAACAAAGGACCCCCAAATGTCTGCACCAACTGCTGCTCCGACTGCTCCTCGTTCTTCCGCTTCTGCGACGTTCATGGACACGGGTTTGCCGCTGTTCACGAATGAGCCATATAAGGTGGCGGATCTGTCTGCCAAGACGGTGGCGTTTGGTCGGAAGGAAATTGAACTGGCGGAGCACGAGATGCCGGGGCTGATGGCGTTGCGTTCGCAGTATGCGGGGCAGAAGCCGCTGGCGGGTGCGCGGATCACCGGTTCGCTGCACATGACGATTCAGACCGCGGTGCTGATTGAGACGCTGGTTGATCTTGGCGCGCAGGTTCGCTGGGCGAGTTGCAATATTTTCTCCACGCAGGATCACGCAGCGGCTGCGGTAGCGGTGGGTCGCGGCGGGACGGTGCAGAACCCCAAGGGCGTGCCGGTGTTTGCGTGGAAAGGTGAATCGCTGCCGGAATACTGGTGGTGCACGTTCCAGGCGTTGCACTGGGGCGATGGCAAGGGACCGACGCTGATTCTTGATGATGGCGGCGATGCAACGCTGCTGGTTCACAAGGGTCTTGAGTTCAACAAGAGCGGCAAGACGCCAGACCCGGCGACCGCAGACAGCGAAGAGTTTCAGATCGTGTTGCAGGTGCTGGCGGATATTCAAGCGGCCAAGCCGAAGTTCTGGGTGGATTATGCAGCAGCGCTTCAGGGCGTATCCGAAGAAACAACGACGGGCGTGACGCGCTTGTATCAGATGGCGCACAACAAGACGCTGTTGTTCCCTGCGATCAACGTGAACAATTCCGTTACCAAATCGAAGTTTGACAATATTTATGGATGCAGACATTCGCTGGTGGATGGCATCATGCGGGCCACGGATGTGATGCTGGCGGGCAAGGTTGCGGTGATTTGCGGCTACGGCGATGTGGGCAAGGGATGCGCGCAATCGCTGCGTGGCCAGCAGTCGCGCGTGGTGATTACGGAGATCGATCCGATTTGTGCGCTGCAGGCGTGCATGGACGGCTACCAGGTTGTGACGCTTGAAGATGTGCTGGAGACGGCGGATATTTTCGTGACGGCGACCGGCAACTGGAACATTATCACGGCCGAGCACATGTCCAAGATGAAGCACAACGCGATCGTGGGCAACATCGGCCACTTCGATAACGAAATTGATATGGCGGGTTTGATGAAGTGGCCGGGCGTGAAGCGCGTGAACATCAAGCCACAGGTTGATGAGTGGCAGTTCCCCGCCGCCGGGAAACAGAAGGCGCACAGCGTGATCGTGCTGGCGGAGGGACGGTTGCTGAATCTGGGATGCGCGACGGGGCATCCGAGTTTTGTGATGAGTTCAAGTTTCACGAATCAGGTTCTGGCGCAGATTGAGTTGCACAAGAATCACAAGAACTACGAGAAGAAGGTGTACACGCTGCCGAAGAAACTGGATGAGGATGTGGCACGGCTGCACCTGGAAAAGTTGGGCGCGCACCTGACGAAACTGTCCGACAAGCAAGCGGAATACATCGGCGTGCCGGTGGAAGGGCCGTACAAGCCGGAGTATTACCGGTATTGATTGGGCTGTCGGCTGTCGGCTGTCGGTACTCGATACTCGGTACTCGGTACTTTCTCACTGCGGATGTTGCAGGGGTTGTGTTACTTCCGCGAAGATGCGGAGTGTGCGTTTGTGGATGCGCGTGAAGTATTGGGCGGGGGTTTCGCCGGGGGCCATTTCATCGTGAAAGACCTGGACCAGGGCGGGGCCGTCTTCGTATCCGGGCGGCCCGCCGTTGGGATAGTGCTGTGAAACCCAGTAATGGAATTGGTCCGCGCCCCACCAGACAACGCCATCGGCGTGTTTGCCGTTATGGACGGCATCGAAGACGGCCTGGACGTGAGCCTTCATTTCCTCGGCGGGGATTAATCGATATTTCAGCACCTGATTGGAAAGGTGGTAGCGGTGATAGACGTAGGGATACACGGGCTTGCCGTTGGCAACTTCCAGGGCCAATTTCACACGGCGAATGACAAAGGCGCGATTCATGGCTGCGTCGTAATTGGGTTGGCTGTTTGGATAGATGCGATAGACGGAGGGGAAGATGCACTGGCTGGCATCGAAGATGGGTTTGAGTTTGATTGCGACCTGGTTGTAGACGGGGTTGTCGGCCCAGGCGTCGGCGGTGGGAATGCCGTAGAACCCGAACTTGGCGTTCGGCCGCACTTGCTTGGCTTTGTCCAGCACCTTGATGTATTCGAGGATTTGCGCGTTGCGCACTTCATCGGAAGCGGAGTAGGCAAGGTTGTCCATGCCGTGGCCTTCCCAGTCGAGGCAGACGGGGCCGGTGTAGTTCTGCGGAACGGAATGGATGAGCGCGTTTTCAAAGAGTTGGGAATGATTGAAGACGCCATCGTTGTCGGGATCGATATCGCTTTCGTAAATGGTGATGGTGTCTTTGGCGCCGGTTTCGGGATAGATGAGTTGGACGGAGGGTGAGGTTTCCTGGTTGACGTAGAGTTGCGGGCCGACCATGACGACTGGTGGAGGTGGAGAGGTTGGAGGCGGAGTTGATCCGCTGCTTGCTGGAGGCGGGGTGGATCCGCCACTTGCCGGAGGCGATGATCCGCCGCCGCCGCCGCCGCCACCACCGCCGCCACTGCCGCCGCCGCCACCGGTGAGTGCACCGCCACCGCCACCTCCGCCACCACCACCGCCGCCACCTCCCGTGCTGCGACCCTTTGAGACAAGGTCACGTTTGGCGGGTGAAGGCGTTGCGGATGATTTTGCCGCGGACGTTTTTTCTGCTGCGGCCGGGGGTGGAAGCGCGGCGCTGCCGGAGTTGGTTGAAGTGGATGATGGAGCGGATTTCTTTACTTCGGGAGTTTCAGGCGCGGTGTCCACTGCACCGGGCGTTTCATCTACGACGATCAAACGCCATTGACCGTTGCAGCAGTAATAGATGTCTCTTCCGGCGGCGACGGCCAGCGCGGCGCGGAGCGATCTTCGCACGGCGGCTGGTTCGCTGTCGCCGTTGCCGGCGAAGATGATTGTTTTGGAACTGACCAGCGCGGTGCAGGCGCTCATGACATCGGCGTAGCGGCCGTTGGTAGCGCCATCGTATGCGGATTCCACCGGCAAACCGCTGATGCTGACGGCTGATTCACCGGCGGCACTGCGGACACGGGCCAGGATGTCCTTGAGGATTTCTGCGATGCGGGTTTCATAACCGGCTGCGGGATTGGAGCCGAGCATGGGCGCCAAACCATCGCGGAGTGATTCCGGCAGACGGTCGTAGGTGAGTTGGAAATCCGATGGACGCAGCACGATGAGGCGATTGCCGCGATTTCCCAGATTTGCGATGAGCCGGTCCGCGACGGATTCAATGCGAGCCTGGCGGCGTTCTCCGACTTCGCCCATCAGGTCTTCCAGCGGTCCAAGAGTTACATCAACAAAATGCGGCGCGGGCACCACGGTGATGCGCAGCGCGGCATGGGCGGTGCGGTTGACGAACATGCCCGCTGCTGCCACAACGAGACACAGGCAAAACGCCGCGGGTGATGATTTGAAGAGTCGGCCGATCATTTGATTCATGGGAGTTCCGTTTGAGAGTTACACGCTCTTGAAGGTGCGATTTGGGAATTGATCTGGCAACGGAAATCGTGTGAACCATGGCAATTGGTGTGGGATTTGCGGGTATGGCGGCGTTGCGGTTGGGAAGGGCCGGATAATCGGACGTTGACCGGCGTGGAGGCCCGGGAAACGGAGCGCATGAAAAAACCGCCACACGGCTGATTGGCCGGTGGCGGTCGATTGGATTTGTTCTCGGTGAAATAGAGTTACGGTTTTGCCGGCGCGGCGGGTGTTTCCGTGGCGGGCTTGGCAACGGCTTCAATCAGTTTTTTGGCTTCCTCATCGGTCAGACGAGCGATTTTCTCGATGAGAACCGTATCGATGGGGCAATTGCCGTGCATGCCTTTCTGCCCGACGCGCACAACCTTGATGGCATCCACCACGTTCATGCCAGCGACCACCTTGCCGAAAACGGCGTAGCCCGCGCCGCCGCTGATGGGTTGATCAAGACTGGTGTTGTCCACGACGTTGATGAAGAACTGTGAGGTGGCGGAATCGGGGTTGTTTGTACGAGCCATGGCGAGTGTGCCGCGCGCGTTTTTCAGGCCGTTCTGCCACTCGTTCTTGATTGGTGCATCGGTGGGTTTCTGCTGCATGTCAGCAGTAAAGCCGCCGCCCTGCACCATGAAGGTGGACATCACGCGGTGGAAGATGGTGCTGTCGTAATACTTCTTGTCCACGTAGGAGAGGAAGTTATCCACGCTGATGGGGGCTTTTTCGTGGTTGAGTTCAATCACGACATCGCCTTTGGCTGCGCCGGAGACGGTCATGAGGACGTACACAAGTTTGGGCGCTTCCGCAGCGGAACCGGGAACGGGCTGCGTGGGTGCGGGCGGCGTGGGCTTGGCGGCATCCTGTGCGAACGCGGCTGCAGCGCACAACATGATCAGAGCGGGAACGAACGACCGAACAAAAGCAGTTTTCATGAATGTGATCCTGTGGTGTTGAAAAAGGAGGAACGAGAATTCGCTTGCGGGACGATTATAGATGCGTCAGACGCTGGGCCTATTCCCGTTGTTCTGGCAGATTTGGAAGCGATACGGGCCGGCAGAGACGCCGGCCCCACTGGTGGGCGAGCGGGCGGGCTGCTGTTGGATTCTTGAATTCAGATGCCCGCGGATGGGCCGATGGGCGGATCTGGTGTTCGTTCCTGCGTGCCCAGCCCGCCCAGCAGATTCTGTTGCAACATGTCCATCTTGCGAGAGAGGCCCATGATTTCCGTCTGTGCCTTGAGGTTCACCTGGTAATCCAGATCGGTCCGCAGACGGTCTTTTTCTGATTGTCTGTTCTGGCTCACCATTACGAAGATCGCAAGGAAGATTGCTTCAAGACTGACCACCATGGTCAGCAGGCCGAAGGGAAAGGGATCAAACTCCCAGACGGCCGGAAGCATCTGGTGTGCCGCAAGCAGATTGGCGATGATCCACACGCCGAACCACACCACGTGCACCATGAGGAACCACTGGCTTGCGGCGGTGGTGGCGATGACATCGCTGACACGCTGCCAGCGCGTGACGCGGCTTTGTTCAAAGGCCAGGTTCGGGTTCTTCATGCCACGCAGCGCTTCGGTGCTGCTGCGCTGACGCTGACCCATGATGGTGAGGATTTCAATGGCGACATCCGGCCGCTGACGGAGAAAGGCGTGAAAATCCGCGCGGTTGAGCACGTACAGTTCCGTTGTCTCCGTGGTGCGAACGGTGGCGGTGCGCGGCCCGCCATCAAGCAGACTGATCTCGCCAAAGAATCGGCCCGGCCCGAGCGTATCAAGGATGACGTGTTCGCCCTTGTCGTTGGGAACGGTAACGGTGATCTGGCCCTTGCTGATGAGGTAGAAACTGTCGCCGGTATCGCCGCGCCAGAAAATCGTCTGGTGCGGATTGAACGATTCAATCCGCATGGAGGCAAACAAGGCTTCCTGCTCCGGTTCCCCAAGGCTGGAGAAAAGCGGTATGTGCGCCAACGGCCGTGCGGCGGGTTGATCAGCCGGCTGGTTGCTGCCAGATGGCTGGGATTGCGGCGTAACCACCGTCTCCATCGCCAGCGCATCAGGTTGAGGCGCGACAGCCATGGAATAAGAATACCCCGTCGGCGTTGTATTGGCATCTTTGAATCCACCTACACCGGCTGCCCGGGAACTCCGATAAAGGTGTAAGAAGGAGTCCGCATGGATATTTCTGATCCCAGTCTGCTGCTCTCGGGCCTGCTGATCAGCACGATCGGCATGGGGATGTTCATGTACGGCAAAAAAGCCCAGAGCCTAAAAAGCCTGGTCATCGGCGTGGCGATGTGCGCGTTTCCGTACTTTGTCTCATCGCTGCTGTTGATGTGGGTGCTGGCCGGGGCATGCATGGCGGGCGCGTATTTTCTGCCGCAGTATGAGTGAGATGTATTTCGTTTTATGGGGGGAATCGTGGGAATTGGTGAAGCGATTGCTGATCGGGGCTGGTCGGCGTAAAGTTCCCGTTCTCCATGAGCGACTTTCTCCGTCACGA
>CAZWJR010000033.1:0-17353 GCA_964634655.1 uncultured Isosphaeraceae bacterium
GAATGGCGGCGGGGTGATACAGGACACGGCATCCAGCGCGACGCTTTGCGCGCTGCTGGCGGCACGGGAACGGGCAACTGCGTTTGCATCCAATCGTGGCGGGCTTTGTGCGATGGATCGCAAACTGGTGGCGTACACATCCACGCAGGCGCACTCATCTATTGAGAAAGCAATGATGATTGCAGGATTGGGCAGCGAGAACCTGCGATTGATTGATGCGCCGGCGGCGAATGATTTTGCGATGGACCCGGCCGCGCTGGAGCGTGCGATGGCCGCGGATGTGCAGGCGGGATTTGTGCCGTTCTTTGTTACGGCGGCAGTCGGTACGACATCATCCACAGCGATTGATCCGGTGCGGAAGATTGCGGAGATCGTGAAGCGATACGCACCGCACGTATGGCTGCACGTTGACGCCGCGATGAGCGGTACGGCGGCGCTGTGCCCGGAGTTTCGCTTCATTCACGATGGTGTGGAGTTGGCGGACAGTTACTGCTTCAACCCGCACAAATGGATGTTCACGAATTTTGATTGCGATTGTTTTTACGTGGCGGATCGGGCGGAGTTGATCAGGACGCTGCGGATCATGCCGGAGTATTTGAAGAACAAAGCCACGGAGGCAGGGGATGGCGGCGGCGTGATTGATTACCGCGACTGGCAGATACCGCTGGGTCGGCGTTTCCGTGCGCTGAAACTCTGGTTTGTCATTCGTCACTACGGCATTGAAGGTTTGCAGCATCACATTCGTGAGCATGTGAAACTGGCCAGGCAGTTTGCGGAATGGGTGCAGGACGATGGGCGGTTTGAATTGGCGGCGTTTGGAAATTCCGGGGGCGGGCCGCCGCTGAATCTGGTTTGTTTTCGATTGAGAAGCGGCGATGAGGCGAATCAGCGATTGATGGAGCGGCTGAATGCGAGCGGCAAGATGTATCTCACGCACACAAAACTGGATGGCAAGTTCACGCTGCGCATGTCAATCGGCCAGACAAAAACGCAGTTGCGGCATGTGGAGAGGGCGTGGGAGATGATTCGGGACGCGGCCGAGTGAATCGTCAGTCAAAGTAGAGGGCGCAAAGACGCGAAGAGGCAAAGTACGCAAAGAAAAACAACGAAGCGAGACACTTTGCGGTCTTGGCAACGCTGCGATGCAGCGCCCCCAAAAGAACTCCGGCGGCAGCCAATTCTCTATCATGTATGCATGTCCGCCACCGCTCGAATTCTTGACGCAAACATCAACCGTGCGCGGGAGGCTCTGCGCGTCATGGAAGATGCGGCTCGGTTTGCGCTGGATGATGCAGGGTTGTGCGAGGAGTTGAAATCGCTGCGGCATGAGTTGCGGGCGGCGATTGATCAGTTGCTGGTTTCGCTTGGCGGTGCCGGGGGCGGTGTGTTGGAAGCCAATCGTGATGCAGCCGGCGATGTCGGTACCGCGATCAGCACGGAATCGGAAATGCAGCGTCCCGGCGGGTTGCTGGATGTGGTGATTGCGGCGGGCAAACGGTTGACGGAATCGTTGCGGGTGATTGAAGAAGTTGCGAAGACGTTGGGGGGTAGCGTTCGCTGTGCCTCCGGCGATTCGCCGGGGGCTAAATGGGCGGGGCGAATTGAAGCGCTGCGGTATCGTGCGTATGACGTTGATGCGCGGTTGCAATTGCGATTTGGGAGTGGCCGTGCGGTGCAGTGGAAGTTGTGTTTGATTCTCACGCAATCATTGTGCAAGCGGCCGTGGCGGCAAGTGTTGGGGGCAGCAATTGAAGCGGGTTGCGATTGTGTGCAGGTGCGCGAGAAGGAAATGGATGGCGGTGAGTTGTTGCGACACGTGAAGGAAGTGAGACAAATTGTTTCATCCATGACGGCAACACGGGAGGATCACTCATGTATTGATGATTTACGATTGACGATTGACGAATTCCCCGCAGTGGGTCAGATTCAACAATCGTCAATCGTCAATCGTCAATCGTCGATTCACCCTGCCGTCATCGTCAATGATCGTGTTGATGTTGCCATCGCGGCCGGGGCAGATGGTGTGCATGTCGGACAGCATGATCTATCCGTGCGCGATGTGCGGCGGTTGGCGGGGCGGAGCCTGATTGTCGGCGTCAGCACGCACAATATGGATGAAGCGAAGGCGGCGGTGGAGGCTGGGGCGGACTATTGCGGCGTGGGAGCGATGTTTGCCACTTCACTCAAGCCGGATCGCACGCCATCGGGGCCGGGATATTTGCAGGCGTTTGTGGAGCGGTATCCAAACACGCCGCATCTGGCGATTGGCGGGATCACGCCGGACAATGTGCAGGGGCTGATTGAAGCAGGGGCAAGGGGCCTTGCGGTGAGCACAGCGATTTGCGGGGCGGATGATCCTGGTGCGATTGCGCGTATCCTGTTGCGATGCCCATCCGCGATTTGCAGTTCGTGATTCTTGGTTCCGGCACGTCGGCGGGCGTTCCGTTGATCGGCTGTGACTGCGCGGTGTGCCAATCGACCGATCCGCGCGACAAGCGCACGCGCTGTTCAGCGTGTCTGCGGTTTACGGATTCAGGTTCCATGGGCGGCAGCGGCAGGCAGCGTGTTGTGTTGATTGATGCTTCACCCGACCTGCGTGAACAGGCGTTGCGGGAAAAGTTGAACCGCTGCGATGCCATTCTGTTCACGCACAATCACGTGGATCACACGTTTGGGCTGGATGAGGTGCGGCGGTTCAATGCGGTGATGCAGTCGCCCATTGATGTGTTTGCGGATGAGCACACGATGGAGCATTTGTTTCGAGTATTCAAGCACATTTTTGAGCGGGACAAGAACGTGAATGATTCATTTGTGGCAACGCTGTTGCCGCAGGTGCTGGATCCCGTGAGCCCTTTGGATTTGTTTGGCTTGCGGTTCACGCCGCTGAAGTTGCTGCATGGCCGGTTGCCGGTGCTGGGATTTCGGATTGAAGCGGTGGATGAGCGGGGCGAGATCGCGGCGGAGCAACCTTCACCGCTGCCGCTGGCGTACTGCACGGATGTGTCATCCATCCCGCCGGAGACCTGGCCGAAATTAACGGGTTTGAACACGCTGGTGCTGGACATGCTGCGGTATCGGCACCACCCGACGCACATGACGGTGGATCAGGCGGTGCAGGCGGCGGAACAGATCGGCGCGACGCGTACCTGGTTCACGCACATGACGCATGACATTTCTCACTCGGAGTTGAACGGCGGCCTGCCGGGTGGCATGGCTCTGGCGTTTGATGGGTTGGTCATCGATTAGCCGGCCCAAATCGGGGACCATTATGGGACACATTTAAGTTGCTCAATCAAAAGCAGGAATTCCGAATCTTAGGGCGAAAACCTGTTGTATGGTTGAGTGATGCGTCAAAGACACGGCGGCATTTTGTTGCTGATGTGTTGCCTGCCGGCAGGATGCAACGCCCTGCCGAGCGGTCCGCTAGCCGCGTCATTTCAACGAACATCAACGACGTTTGAAGTGGATCCATCGTTCCGCGCGGGCCTCGGTGTGCTGGCGGAAGGCGAGCAGGCGGCGGAGAGCCCATCGTTTCAACCGGCGGATTGTTTGCTCATGGGTGTAAAGGTGGCGCACGGGGCGGAGCAGGATGTTTGGTTTGTGCGATTGAGTTTGTTTGATCTCGAGCCGCAGCGCGATGAGCCGGCGATCCCGCTGACAAAGGAATTTGCAGTGCCCTTCGGCATGGGTGGCGTGAAGACGGGGGCCAAGTTCACCGCGCCGATTGGCAAACTGCTGGTTGAAATGTTTGATGAGCATGGCACGCTGCAGCGGTCTTCGCTGCGGACTGTGCCGCGCGTGTTTGGCAGTTGGAATCTGCTGGATGTGCTTTCCGGCAGGGGATGCGCGGTTCCTGCTGCAGTTGCGGCGGGTACGGCCAATGGAGCGACGGCGGTGGGTGACGTGAACATGCAGGACCTTTCAAGCGTGCTGACGGTGTTGCAGATGATTGGCGGAGCAAAATCGCTTGGGCCGATCCGCGATGCCATTCGCGATCACATTATTTCGCGGCCATCACTGCTGGCGATTCTGTTGAATGGTTTGCGATTGAAGGTGGAAGCGCCGATGGAACTGCGCGAGTTGGTGCAATCGCCGTGGTTGACGCATTTGGCGTTGACTCCACGGGAGGAAGCGAAGTTTCCGGTGTTGTTATCCGGCGAGCGATTGTTTGATTGCCGCGTGGTGGTGGCGCCGACGAATCCGCCTTTCAACCTGACGGCGGGTGCGGTGCTGATTGAGGCGGTGCATCCGGAGAAACCGGAAAATCGATTGACGTTGTGCGTGCTGGCGGGCAAACACTGTGGCAGCAGCGCGATGACGGTGGCGGCGCGGCAATAAATTCAATCAGGCTTTGATGACAACGGAGCGCGATTTGGAAGGCGCGGCTTCGGCCAGCGGTTCCTCGCGCATTTCACGTTGATTGAAGCGAGCGACCTTGGTGAACCCGGCGGTGGCCAAGCGTTCGGCGGCGCGATCGAACTCACGCAGCAAGTGTTCGGGCTGGTGGGCATCGGCGTTCACCATCATGGGAATGTCTCGCCGCCTGCACTCACGAAGGATATCGAGTGTGGGATAAGCATCGGCACAAGGTTTGTGCCAGCCGGCGGTGTTGACTTCCACCGCGAGCCTGCCGCCGGTGACGGTTTTGGCCGAGGCGATGGCGTCGAGGGCCTCGGCAATCTCGCGGGAAAGATCAGCCTTGGCGTAGAACGCAAACTTCTTGGGCAGATCGATGTGCGCGACGATATCGAACACGCCGCTCTCGGCAAGTGATTTCATGTTCACCCAATATTGGCGATAGATGGCGTCGATCTGGTCCTGTGAAAGTTTCTGCCAGGCTGTGGCGGAGCCATCGATCATGAAATCGCCATCGCGGCCGATGGTGGATTGTATTTCATGCACGGAACCGATGATGTAATCGAAGGGATATTGATCAAGCACGCGCAGGAGCGGTTCCGCGTTGCCGGGATGCCAATCCACTTCCAGACCGAGTTTGAGTGCGGTGCGGCTGCCGGCGGGGGCGTTCTTTTTCAGCGAGACAATTTCAGAAACGTAATCCGGCAGGCGATCGGTCGGCATGGCCCAGGAAAACTGCGTGCCGCGCGGATGGAGGACCCAGTGATCGGAAATACCCAGTTCATCAATGCCCATGCGATTGGCGGCGAGAATGATTTCCGGAATGGTCGCCTTGCCATCGCTCCACTTGGAATGGTTGTGATAGGTGGTGAGCATGAGACAAGTACATAGTACCGAGTACGGAGTGCTGAGTGCGTCGTGTAATACGTTGAGTGGGCTAATTGCAGGCGGCTGGCCTATTGTTCAAAACCATGGCGGTGAGTTCTGAACACATTTGCGAAAACCCGCGGCCGGTTGTGGAGTTGCAGGTGCTTGATCTTGGGCGAATGGCGTACGCCAAGGCGCTTGAGATTCAAAGACAAACGCACGCTGAAGTAGTAGCGGGGCGGGATGCGGCCGATGGCAGCGGTGGGGGAGGAATCAGCCGCATGTCGCTGTTGCTGGTGGAGCACGATCCGCCGGTGATCACGATCAGTCGCAGGCAGGGGGCCAGGCAGCATTTGCTTGCCACGGATGCGCAGTTGCGCGCTGCCGGTGTGGAAATAGCGGAAACTGATCGCGGCGGCGACATCACCTATCACGGGCCTGGGCAATTGGTGGTCTATCCGATCCTCGATCTCAACGTGCTGGGCTTGCGGCTGGGTTCGTACATGCGCTTTCTGGAGCAGGTTGTGATTGATGTGCTGGCCGGGTTTGGTATTGCCGGTGAGCGGGAACAAGGTGCCACCGGCGTATGGGTAACATCACAAGGGACCACCCAGAAATCAAAAATCTGCGCCTTCGGCGTGCGCTTATCCAAGTGGGTCTCCATGCACGGCCTGGCGCTGAACGTCAACACCAACCTCGATCATTTCAACCTGATTGTGCCGTGCGGTTTAGCGGGCCGCAGCGTGACGAGTGTGCAGCGCGAGTTGGGAGTGAAGTGCCCGGACATGGATGAGGTGAAAGGCGCGATGGTGGAGCAATTTCAAAACGCGATCAAGTGAGCCCCGCATGATAATGCGGGGCCGGGCACCTTATTACCATGCGGTGCTCGCACCATTCACACTCTGAAGATCGCCCCCATCTTCTTGCCGATCATCAGACTCGCTCCCACCAGTGTCACCGCCAGCAGCGCCATGCCCCACACGCCCATGGCGCTGGCGATGTACATGCCGTCGCCCAATCGCTCAAACAGCACATAAATAGCTTTTGTGATGGGGAAGTGCGATTCGCGCTGCGCCAAGATCAGCGAATCGCTCACCTCCAGCATGGCGAAACTGAACGCCAGCAGGCCGCCCGCGATCAAATTTGCTGCGATCAGCGGCACAATGATCGTCCGCACCGCGCGCATGCGGCTGGCGCCGAGGTTCAGCGCGGCTTCTTCCAGTTCGCCGGAAGTCTGCTGCAAGCCCGCCACCGTGGAGCGCACGACGTATGGCAACCTTCGCACGGCATAAGCAATGATTAACAGCGGAATCGGATTGGGGTCCGCGCCGATTATGTCAATCCACCCCTGCAGCGGATCGCCATCACCAAACGGCCAGCGCAGGCTCATGGCGACAAATCCAAACGCCATCACCAGCCCCGGCACGGCGAGCGGCAACATGCTCAAGGAATCCAGCAATGTTCGTCCCCACAACTTCGTGCGCACGATCAGATAGCCGATCATCAGGCCGAACACCAGGTCCACCAATACCGCCATGCTGGCATAGAACAGACTGTTGCGGATGGAGCCGACTGCCAGTTGGTGACTTAGCGCACCGGTGTAGTTGTCCAGCGTCAGGTGCTTGGGCAGAACCGTTTGGTACCACTGGCCGTTGGATGACAGACTCACGAGGATCACGCTCAAGTGCGGCAGCACAGCGATTGAGATGATGATGGCGAAAAAACACGTCGCGGCAACTCCCTTTGCACCGCGCAGACGCGCTGCGGAAGATTGGATGGATGCCTTGGAATACATCGCATACGCGCCTCGCCCAAAGACCAGTTTGCCGGTGATGTACAGCATGATCGCCGAGAGCAGCATCACCGCCGTCAGCGCGTACGGCGTCTTGGAAACCGCCATTTCCTT
This sequence comes from uncultured Isosphaeraceae bacterium, assembly GCA_964634655.1. Taxonomy (GTDB): domain Bacteria; phylum Planctomycetota; class Phycisphaerae; order Phycisphaerales; family SM1A02; genus CAZWJR01. The sequence continues at coordinate 7,130 of CAZWJR010000033.1, forward strand.
GATGCCGTTGAAAATCTGCACCGGCGTGATGACCTGGTAATCAAACATCAGCGGCGTGCCGAGTTCCGTGAAACTCCAGATGAAAACAATAGTGGCACCGGCGAAGAGTCCGGGACGAATCAATGGCAACACGATGGTGAAAAATCGCTTGCGCCATGACGCTCCCAAATTCTCCGCCGCCTCTTCCAATGCGGGATCAAGATTCGCCAGCGCGGCCGTCGCATTGAGGTACAGGATGGGATAGAGAGCCAGCGATTGGATGAAAACGATCGCCCAGAAACCGCCCTTGCCGAGAAAATCGATGCCCGTTTCGATGAGGCCAAGGTGAATGAGGAGTGAGTTGATCGCTCCGCTTCGCCCCAGCAGGTGGCTCAAACCGATGGCGCCGACAAACGGCGGCAGGATCATCGGCACCAGAATCAGCGCGCTCAAAAAACGCTTGCCCGGAAAATCAAACCTTGCCGCGACGATGGAGAGTGGCAGCGCGATGATCAGGCACATCAGCGTGGTGCATGTGGCAATCGTGAAACTGTTGAACAGTCCGGCCCGCAGCGCGGGATCGGTGAACACGCGGCCGATGTGAAAGAGTGTGAAGTGACCGGCGTGATCGACAAACCCGCCCTGCACGGTGAGCCAGATTGGGTAGATAAGGAACGCCGCAAACGCAGCGAGCAGGCCGATCATCAGGCCAATGGATGGAATTTTGCGCCAGCGCACGGCCGACAGTGTACCTGCCACTCAAACCAATGGCCCCCGCACCGCCGAAAACAAAGGAATCACACCAAACAAATCCTTTAGCCCCCGGCTCTGCCGGGGGTTTTCGCAACAACCAGCGCGTTCCGTTTGCTGCCCCACGCGCGGGAAAGATCGCCGCCGCATTCCGTGCAGACCGGCGATGATCCGCGCGGATAGCCGCACACGCCGCACTTGCAGTGCAGTTCCCGCCAGCGCCGCCGCGTCTCCCACGGCCCGCGCATGAGCATCCAGACGAACGCGGAGTAGAAGATGGTGTTGACGAGGAAGCCGAGCCAGAGAGGTCCGATGGGCAGGACTTGTCCCGCGTTGATGCCGAGCCATGGAACACCGCGATCAAGACGCAGTCCGCCGACGAGTGTGTTATCGTTCGTGCGGTAATCGGAATGAGCCAGCATGGCCAACTCCCATGAAATGATCGGCCAGCCGAATCGATATTCGGTCGCATGCCATTCACGCACATCCAAACCGCCCGATCGAACGTATTGCACAAACTCTTTTTGTGGTGGCGTGTCTTCAACCAGTTCCTGGTGCATGGCAGAGTCAATCACCACACCAAAACTCTGTTGTCGGCTTGCTTCTGTCGGTGAAATTGGCCAATCGGCCGGCGCGTATTTTGACCAGAGAAGTTGCATGTCGTGATCGGACAGATAATTGAGCACGGTCCAATCCGGATGCGACCAGATCGCACAGCCCCACGCCACAGCGACATTAAGGATCGCGCCGCCGCCGACGCACATCACAAGAAGAAGACCTCGCCGCCTGTTCATGCAACGGACGTTATCGACCATAATGACAAGCTGGCTGCAGGCGGCCGCACTTGGTTGCAAACGATTCGGCTCAATGCACGATCACAAATCAGCAAATGAATCCAAATGCTGATGGCCTCAAGCAAGGTCAAAGCGGGATCGAAATCTGATTCAACCCCAATTTGTGATTACCGCAAGCAAATCAACCACGTTGACGTTGCAATCGCCATTGATATCAGCCGGGCAGGCTGGCAGGCATGGCGGCGGGCAGGCGCCATAGGAACTGATCACCGCCAGCAGGTCAATGATGTTCACGCTGCCATCTTCGTTCACATCGCCGGTCTTCCGGGGCAACAGCCACGAGATGCACATCGTGCGATTGCCGCCAAGTGCATCAACTCGTTGTGCTTGAATTACATACTCACCCGGTTGCAGATTCTGGATGTACAGGTGTTCAACGTTGTCGACCAACGATTGGCTTACCACGTTCCCGCCGGAAAAATAGGGCAGGCCCGCATCGCCAACCAGGGAGGTCAACTGTCCGCGAGAATCCACGCGATGCAGCGTCAAGGTGAAATCCGCCAAGGACCAAGCCACCAGGTTAGTTTCCACTTGACGATTCCATGTCATGAGTACCGTCACGCTTGGCGCCACGGCTGAAATGCGAAAGCGGTAGTAGCGGCTGGCATTGGTGAGAATGCCGACGTAATCCCAGCCTCGTCGGGTGATGTTGACAGAGGTTGGTATGGAACTTGAGCCGTTCTGTTCCAGACCCGTCATGATCAGATGGCTGTTGTCGACATTTACGACCCCTGCGCCGAAGACTGGATCGAGCGGCGTTGTCGTTATGCCCCGAGTGGGACCGCTGGTGGCTGGGTTGTTGCTCCAAGCGACCGAAGCGTGGTTGCCGCCCGCCAGCAGAATGCTCTTCAATGTTTCCACGCGCTCGGAGTTTGTGTTGGTGGGAAGATTGCCATAGGTCCGTGCGGTTTCCACAATTCGTGCTGCCACAGCATCCACATAGGGACACGCAAAACTGGTGAACTGGGATGGGGCAACGATTTCCGGCTTTGTGCGCCCGGGGCCATCAATCGTGGCTGGTGTTGGGCCGGAAGTGTGTGATCCTTGTGAGCCGGTCAAGCCAACAGAAATGCCGTTGAACATCATGCACAGAAGCGGCTGCTGCGGATTGGGCGCGTTGTTCACGCCGTTGATCATCAAGATCTGATCCCGGTTCACCACAAAATCTGCCCGGCGAAGCGCTTCATTGTCGAGCCCCGCACTGCCAAAACTGCCAACCCAACTGTTGTTGAACATCTTGAGTCCGGTGGGAATAGGCAGCGGGAGGTTCGCAGCGCCCTGATTCACCCGCAGAAAACCGGTTTGAGCCCAGGAGTTGGCGTCATAGAGATGGATCGTAGTGATGCCCGGTGCCATGCCGGAGACCGAGCCGTACATGTTCTGTCCGACGAGCGTGGCGTGTCCGGAAGCGCCGGGCGGGCCGCTCTGGGCAATGAAAGTCTTGCCGACGAATTCTCCATTGGTCTGGTTTGGCCCATAGTTGCCGGGCGATTCACCCGCTTCAACCTGTCCAACGACGACCCCCGCTCCCGTTGGTGCCGTGGCACCGAGGCGCGCGATGAGTGAATCAACACCAATCTCGCCGCTTTGTGCCAAACCAGTTTCCGGGATTGCAAGGACCAACACGGCCGCGGCGAAAGGTCCGCCGAATCGTCTTCCAAGACACAACTTCATTGCATCGTTCTCCACGATAATCAAAACCCCCCAGATTCACAGAACTGGGCTGCTGATGAACCAAGCCTAACCTATCACAGATACTGCATGAGGCAAAGATAATTCAGGCAAAATTGCCATCGGTGTGCGGCAATTGGCAGAAAAAGCGTTTCGGAAAGGTCCGATCAGCGAGAACTGGTCTTTGGAGCGGGTTGAGCGGCCTTTCCTGAACCCAGGGCCTGCTGAACCACGGCCAGAAGTCGCCGCTCATACGCGGTGTCACGTGCGACGGGGGTCCAGAATAGATTGCTGCTGCTCTCACCCTCCGGCGCTACCAGCACCGTGGTCGTCGTTGAGCGCCTGGACCATGTGCCGCGCCGAACGCCGGGTGTATTTGCCCGCTCCACATACACCCAGCAGCGCAATTCCAGATCACCCTGTACCTGCGTCAGATCTGGAAGTTCGTCCAGTGGCACCACATCGGGGCCGCTCAAGGGTTGATCGCCTTCAGCGGGAGTGGGAGAAAACCCGGCCGGCGTGAACTCAAAACGAGCACGCCGCCGCTGCTGCGCCACGGTGTTTTCCAATCCTTGTCCGATGGAAGCGTTGTCAAGACGCCACGGTTCCAGAATCGTCCCCGTTGGCTGTGTCTCTGTTTCAATGATGCCAGAACGTCGATCCCTCATCGCCGGCGCCATGCCATCGCTCCGTGCGGCTGCGGTTGCGGCGTCAAACGCAACGGCATACTGCGCCGCGGAAACCGCAATGACCTGCGGGCCTTTTGCGGTCGCACAACCGCTCAAAATCGCCAACAACGAGAGGATCGCGGCGTGGCAAATTGGGTATGGATATCGGAATCTCCCAAACATTGCCGCAGTGTAACGCCATCCTGATAACATGGGGTTTTTGCGGCAATGGCGGGGTTGCGTGAAACCAGCAGCGAATTCAGTCCGAAAAGGTACTTGGCGGCTGCGCTTTGCTGACATACGGGATTTCACTCATTCTTCGTTGACCTTGGTCAATCTCCGCGTAGATTAGGGCAGATTTCCCGGGGTGCGGAATCAAGGTCATCGTGCCGTCAGGCGTATGAATTGTTGGAACGGTTCGCGTTTTCAGGAGCCCGGCATTGAAGCACTCGAGCAAGACGTCTGTACACCGGTTCATTGTACTTTTGGCTTTCTCTTTCGTCCTGACTGCGGGGGCAATGGAAGGCTATCGCGCGGCGCTTGCTGGCGGCGGACCCAAACAAGTTCAACTCCCCAGCACGATCGAAGACTTTTTTGAACCCGGCACCCAGGAATTGACACTGACGGACACCACGGTCTCCGTTTGGAACTGCATCAACTGTCATGAGCTGGGGGAAGACGATGGCAATCGGAAGGAACTGGTCGGGCCGTTCGACAACTGGAAATTGAGTTTGATGTCGCAAGCCGCGCGTGATCCGGTCTGGCACGCGGGTCTGGCCATTGCCAATCAGGACGCCAACTTTGCCGGCGATACCTGCATCCGCTGCCACAGCCCAAGCGCGTGGCTAAGCGGCCGCTCCGTGCCAACGGATACATCTGCGTTTGTGGATTCAGATTTTGAAGGCGTCACCTGTAACGTCTGCCATCGTTTGGTTGACCCCGTTGCCCGGCCGGAGAATCCCGTTGAAGACGGTCCGATCTTGAAAGCGCTGGCAGCCGAAGGATTGTTGCCGCCCACGCCGGGCAATGGTCGCTATGTCGTTGATCCCAACGATGTGCGCCGCGGACCGTTGGACGATGTGCCGATGAACTTCCACGGTGTTCCCATCATCGTTTCGCCGTTCCATGAAAAAGGCCAGATGTGCGGCACGTGCCACGACGTCAGCAACGCGATGTTCACACGCGCGCCCAATGGAACGTACAGCCTCAATACCTTCAATTCCCCTCATCCCTCCGGCAACATCCATGAAATGATGCCCGAGCAGCGCACTTACAGCGAATGGCTCAACAGCACCTTTGCCAACGGCGGTGTGTACTTTGCCGATCATCGTTTTGGCGGCGATCATCCGACCGGCATCATGGAAAGTTGTCAGGATTGCCACATGCCAAAGAACTATGGCGGCGTGTGCGTGTTCTGGGCTGGCCCGCCATTCTTCCCAAGGCCGGATGTGCCGGAGCACGGCTTCATTGGCGCCAACACATGGGTCCTCGGCGCTGTGTATGACCTTTATGGCTCCAGCCAGAGTTTCCTCACGCCGGAACTTGTAGACCTCAACGCCATCCGAACTGAAAACATGCTCCGCAACGCGTCGGACATGCAACTGGCGCAGACCGGCAATCAATTGAAAGTGCGTGTCATCAACTACTCCGGCCACAAGTTGCCAACCGGTTACCCCGAAGGCCGCCGCCTTTGGTTGAACGTGAAGTTCTTCAACGCCAAGGACAACCTGATCGCCGAGCGCGGCAGTTACAACTATGCCACTGCCACGCTCAACACCGCAGACACCAAGGTGTACGAGATGAAACTGGGCATGACCAACGATGTCGCCGCGGCCGTCAATCTTCCCGCCGGGCAGTCGTTCCATCTGGTGCTCAACAACAACGTGATCAAGGACAACCGCATTCCACCCAAGGGATTTACCAACGCGGCGTTTGCGGCCGTGCGTTCGCAGCCCGTTGGCGCCAGCTACGCCGATGGCCAGCACTGGGATGACACCCTTTTCACCATTCCCGCAGGCACTGCCAATGCCGTGGTGACGCTTTACTACCAGACCACTTCGAAGGAATACATTGAGTTCCTGCGCGATACCAACACCACCAACGACGCAGGCCTGATTGCCTACGACGCCTGGGTGAATCGCGGCATGAGCCAGCCGGTGGATATGGATACAAGCACCATCTCCATCTCCACATTGCGGCCCGGTGATGTCAATCACGATGGACATGTGAACGTGGTTGATCTGCTTGCCGTCATCACCGCATGGGGACCGTGCCCGCGGCCGAATCTCTGCCCGGCCGATGTCACCGGCGACGGAATCGTCAATGTGAGCGATCTGCTGATGGTCATCAACAACTGGGGATAAGGCCTCCCTTCCCGCGCGCGGGCAAAGCACATCGCCTCGTCCTCCGGCACCCTTTGCGGTAACATGACCTCGCCATGCCGCCGCCCACGTGGGATCGCAAGAATCTGTTGGGCCTTGAAGGCCTTAGCCCGGCCGACCTCACCGATCTTTTGGATCTAAGCGAGCAGTTCCGCCAGGTCGCCAGCGGCAAAGCCCCGCGACTGAATCTGCTTGCCGATCGCACCGTCGGCAATCTCTTCTTTGAAGACTCCACCCGCACCCGCTGCAGTTTCACCATGGCGGCCCGCCGACTCGGCGCGGAAACAATTGATCTCAACGCCTTCGGTTCCAGCGTCAAGAAGGGTGAGACCATCGTTGATACCGCCCTCAATCTCCAGGCCATGGGCGTTCATGCGTTTGTCGTTCGTGCTGCCGCCTCCGGCGAACCGCAGCGCATCGCACACGCCGTCGATGTCCCCGTCATCAACGCCGGCGATGGCAGTCATGAACATCCCACCCAGGGCCTGCTCGATCTGCTCACCCTGCGCCGCAAACTTGGCGATCTCAAGAACAAAACCATCGGCATCGTCGGTGACATTGCCAACAGCCGTGTTGCCCGCTCCAACATCCACGCCCTCACCACCATGGGCGCCAACGTTGTGCTCATCGGCCCGCCCACAATGGCGCCGAAAGCCTTTGAGAAGATCGTCCCAAGCGGCGCGCTTGCAGGTGCAGCGCACACAACCGCCGTGGCCGCCGTTTCCGCAGGTCCATCCACCGCTGCACCAAGCGTCACCACCATTGGCGCCATTGGCCAAGTGCGCGTTCAGCACGATCTGGATATCGCACTGCCGCTGCTGGACGCCATCATGATGTTGCGAGTGCAATTTGAACGCACCGGTGGGGGGCCGCCGCTCATCAGTGGCGATTACCGGCAGTTGTACGGCCTCACCATGGCTCGCGCCGCCATGCTTCCTCCCCATGCCATCATCATGCACCCCGGCCCGATGAATCGCGGACTGGAAATTGACAGCGAAGTCGCCGATGACCCCGTCCGCAGCGTCATCCCGCAACAGGTTGCCAACGGCGTCGCCATCCGCATGGCAGTCCTCGCGCGTCTGCTTGAAAATTAAGCAGAGTTGAGTGAAAGGGTGCCGCCGCCTGTCATCACTGGCAGTCCGCCATGTAAAAACCTGCGATCCACTGCCCCCGGGTTCAGATTTATCGCCGTTCCTGCCGATAGATCAACCATGCCCGCCGATGTGAATTCAATTCTTGGCCTGGAAGTCCCGCTCATCGTCGTCATTGGTTCGCGCGATATGGCCGTGAAGGAAGTCATGAACTTCTCCCCCGGCGCCATCCTTGAACTTCCCAAACTCGCCAACGAGGAACTGGAAATCCTCGTCAACAACAAGCCCATCGGCACCGGCAACGCGGTGAAAGTCGGCGAGAACTTCGGCGTCAAAATCACCTACATCGGCGATCTCAAACATCGCATTGCCGCGCTCGGTGCCGCCAAACCCTCGGCAGCCCCAGCCGCAAAGCCGGAACCTGTCGCGGTCTGACCTCTCACAGCCGTTCAACATGTAACGGGGCACTACAATGCCACCATGCCGTCGTCCCCGCGCTACATCACCACGCCCATCTTCTACGTGAACGATCGGCCGCACATCGGCCACGTCTACACCGCCACCATGTGCGATGTGTACGCCCGTTACATGCGCGGGGCGGGCCACAATGTTTTCTTTCTCACCGGCACCGATGAGCATGGCCAGAAGGTGGAGAAATCCGCGCTGGCTCGCGACATTCCGCCGCAGGCCCTTGCCGATGAAAACGCAGCCGTCTTTCAGAAGGCCATGGCCGACTTTGCCATCTCTCACGATGACTTCATCCGCACGACACAGCCCCGCCATGAAAAACAGGTGCAGGCGTTTGTAGCGAAACTGCTCGCCGGCGGCGCGATCTACCTTGGCGAGTTCGAAGGCTGGTACGACGAGGGCCAGGAGGAATATCACACCGAGACCAAAGCCAAGGACCTCAACTACGTTTCACCCATCAGCAAGAAACCGCTGGTGCGGGCACGTGAGAAAAATTATTACTTCCGCTTGAGCGCGTATCAGAAACCGCTGGAGGAATTCTTCGCCGCCAACCCGGGTTTTGTGCGCCCGGAAGCCCGCCGGAACGAAGTGCTTGGCCGGTTGCGCGAAGGCCTGCAGGATGTCCCCGTCAGCCGCACCAATTTCAAATGGGGCATCCCGCTGTCCAACGATCCGCAGCACGTGATCTATGTGTGGATTGATGCGCTGTTCAACTACATCACCGCACTGGGGTTGGGCGAGCCCCCGGAATCGCCGGAAAACGCCGTGCGCAAAGCCCGCGAGAAATACTGGCCCGCGACATACCACATCGTCGGCAAGGAGATTCTCTGGTTCCACGCCGTGATCTGGCCCGCGATTCTCATGGCTTTGGAACTGCCGCAGCCCAAGTGCGTCTACGCCCACAGTTTCTGGATTTCTGAAGGCCAGAAAATGTCCAAATCGCTTGGCAACTTCATCGATCAGGAAACCATGGCCGGCTACATCAGCCGCTACAGCCTGGATGCCCTGCGCTACTACCTTGCAACGCAGGGCCCGCTGGGCGCGCAGGATGCCAATTTCTCCGCAGCGCACTTTCACGATATCTACAGCACCGATCTGGTGAACACGGTTGGCAATTGCGCCAGCCGCGTCACCGCAATGATCGGCAAATATTTTGAAGGCGTCGCGCCTGCACCCGTTGCAACCGCCAAGCGCACCACGACCGATGCGTTCTTTGATATTCCCGCCGCCGCAGCCACAGCCATAAGCGAATCGCAAAAAGCGATGGAAGCGTTTGATCTGTCCACCGCCATCGCCGCGCCGCTGGCTCTGATCCGCAAGGTCGATGGCTACATCAACGCCACCGAACCGTTCAAGATCGCAAAGGACCCCGCACGCATCGGCGAACTGCAAACGATTCTCTATGAGTGCATCGAAGCCGTCCGCATCGCATCGCTGCTGCTCTGGCCCGTCATGCCCGGCAAGATGGAAGAACTCTGGCGGGCGCTCAACATCTCGCCATCCCAAACCGCACTGCAGGAAGCAACCCAATGGGGCGGCATGAAACCCGGCACCAAAGTGGCAAAGGTGGCACTGTTTCCGCGCGTCGATGCCGTGCTGGAAGCCAGCCCTACGGCGTGATTCACCCCAGAGGCGCAGAGAACGTCGAGGGGCAGGCGAGTTACAGCAAGACAAATCCACAGATGTCGCAGATTACACAGATGGGATTCTCGATCATCAGCGCGTTCTTTTCTATCTGCGCTATCTGCGACATCTGCGGATTACTTCTCTTTGCCTTCTCTGCGTTCTCCGCGTCTCTGCGGTGAAACTTACTCCACCTGCCAACCCGCCCTAAACTATGCCCATGCGGTCAATCACCGTAGATTCCATCATGCTGGAGCAGCGCGCTTCGCAGTTCACCAAGCGTTCGATCAAGACCGCTTCCAAACTCGCCGGCCTGCGCCTTGCGATGAGCATGATCGATCTCACCACGCTCGAGGGTAAGGATTCGCCGGAAAAGGTCCGGGCACTTTGCCGCAAAGCCGTGCGGCCGTATGAGCATGCCGTGCCGGGAATGGTCGGCGGAGTTCCCTCCGTCGCCGCCGTGTGCGTTTATCCATCTTTGATCCGCATCGCCAGGGAAGCGCTCGCGGGTTCCACCGTCAAAGTCGCCTCGGTCGCAACGGGTTTCCCCAGCGGCCAGTATCCGTTGGAAGTAAAAATCGCCGATGTGCGCAAGGCAGTGGAAGATGGCGCGGATGAGATTGACATGGTCATCAACCGCGGCGCGTTTTTGTCCGGGCGATACGAAGAGGTGGCGGAGGAAATAAGACAAGTGAAAGCGGCGTGTGGAATCGGCGCGGTGGGAATCGAAGCGAGTGGA
>CAZWJR010000034.1:0-17302 GCA_964634655.1 uncultured Isosphaeraceae bacterium
ACCTTGCTGCACCGTTTCCAGCAATTGTCCCAAATCCTCGGAACTCGCCAGCGCGTGCCGCCCCACCGCCACCAGCACATCGCGCCGCCGCAACGGTCCGCGCCCGCCCGCGTCCGCTGGCCCGCCCTTCTCAATCTGCATCAGCCGCATCCCCGCAACCCCCGGCAAACCCAACTCATCCGCCTCCGCCGCCGTCAACTCATCCAGCAACAATCCCAACTTTTCTCTCGCCAAAGCCACCCCATCCGGCGCAGGCCGTTGCGCCAGCGTCACATTCACCTGCACCGGTTGATGATCACGCTCCAACTTCATTGCCACCGTCTGATTCGCCACGCAACTCATCAATGCAATGTTGTAATCAATGCCTCCTGTGATCGCCCGGTCTCCCACTTGTCGTAGCAAATCCCCAACCTTAACTCCCGCCTTCTCCGCCGGCGAGCCCGGCTGCACCGCCAAAACCCTCGGCGAGTTCACAGTATCCACCGACATCCCGCACACGATCCGATACCGCCTCTCCACATCCAGCAAATCAGGCAGCACCTCACGCAACTGATCCACCGGAATTGCAAACCCGATGTTCTGTGCATCTCCTCGAATCGCAGAATTCACGCCGATCAACTCCCCCAGCACGTTCAGCAGCGGCCCGCCGGAATTCCCTGGATTGATGCTCGCATCCGTCTGGATCAGCCCCGTCAACTTGATCTGGTTCCGAAACTCCAGATCACGCTTGATCGCGCTCACCACACCCGCCGTCACCGTATTCTGCAACCCCAGCGGATTGCCCACCGCAATCACCGTTTCACCAATCATCAAATCATCGCTCCGCCCCAGCGGCAGCGTGTGCAGCGGCCCATCCGCATTGATCTTCAACACCGCCAAATCGCGCTGCGTGTCAAACGCCACCACCTTCGCTTCAAACTCTCTGCCATCCGCAAAAATCGCCTTGCGCTCCGCAGTCCGCGCCACCACGTGCGCATTCGTCACGATGTAACCATCCGGATGAATCACAAACCCGCTCCCCACGCTCGTCCGCGTGATCTGCCGCCCATTCCGTGGCCCCCCGCGCCTCGGCCCTTGTGAATCATTGAAAAAGTCCTGAAACAAATCCGCAAACGGATCTCGCACCGTCACCGTTTCCGTGCAGGAAATATTCACCACCGCATCCCGCGCCGCCTCAAACACCTCCACGACAGGCGATCGCCGCGCCGCCAACCGCGAAGCCGCCGCCGCCTGATCACGCTCCCCAGCGCTCACTCCGTCAGCCACACACACCAGCGACAAGAACCCAAACAATCCAACAGCAACTTTGTTCATCATTGCGAAATACCTCTCCAACCAAAACGCATATCCCGCCCCGGAATTGCGGCCGTTCATGGCATTCCCATGGACCAAATGCCGCAACACGATTACCAATCCAACTTGCTCCTTTCGCGATGGCTCCTGAAAAATACATCGTGTTTTAGCTAAAAATCGATTCATTTGCCGCCATTGCCCCATCGGCCTCCTCCCCCAAAACCCGAATTCCGCGCTCAAAAATCGGTGGCCCCGCCACCCCCGCGCGTTACCCTCTTCCTATGCCCGTCGCATCCCAGCAAACTCCCGCCCCATCTTCCATGCCCTCCGAAGTACAGATGTACCGCGCCATCCTCCGCCGCGATTCCTCCTTCGATGGCATCTTCCTCACCGCCGTCAAAACCACCGGCATCTTCTGCCGCCCAACTTGTCCCGCACGCAAACCAAAACTCCAATCCATCGAATTCTTTTCCACACCACGCCAAGCCATGCTCGCCGGCTACCGCCCCTGTAAACGCTGCCGACCCATGGATATGCACGGCAAACCTCCCGCATGGGTGCGGTCCCTCATCGAACTCATCGAGAAAAATCCCACACAGCGAATCCGCTCCAGCGATCTCCGCTCCCGTTCCATCGATCCCGCCCGCGCCAGTCGCTTTTTCAAACGGAATTACAACATGACCTTCCAGGCCTACCACCGCGCCCGCCGCATGGGTCTCGCACTCGCCGCCGTTCGCGCCGGCCACGATGTCACGCAAGTCGGCCTTCGGCACGGCTTCGATTCCGCCAGCGGCTTCCACGACGCCTTCGTCCGCGTCTTCGGTTCACCGCCCGCAAGATCCAATTCCATATCCTGCCTGCTCTCGCGCTGGCTTGATACTCCCCTCGGCGCCATGCTCGCCATCGCCAACAACGAAGGCATCTGCCTTCTGGAATTCGTCGATCGCCGCATGTTGGAAACGCAACTCACCACCCTTCGCCGCCGCTTTTCCGGCACAGGGGGCGCTGCCATCGTCCCCGGCAACAACAATCACCTCGATCAACTCGCTGATGAACTCAACCAGTATTTCGCCGGCCGCCTCGCAACCTTCAACGTCCCCCTCGTCATCCGCGGCACGCCCTTCCAACTCAAAGTCTGGCAACGCCTGATGGAAATCCCCCACGGCCAAATCCTTTCCTATTCACAATTGGCCAAGGACATTCGCGCCCCGGGCGCTCAACGCGCTGTCGGCAAAGCCAACGGCGACAACCGCATCGCCATCATCATCCCCTGTCACCGCGTCATCAAAAACGATCACACCCTTTCCGGCTACGGCGGCGGCGTCTGGCGCAAACAGTGGCTCCTCGACCTCGAACGCAACCCCAATTTCGCCAACCATTGAGAGATTCACACTCAACTCGATGATATAATCAACCCATGGAATTCGGCATTTCTCACGACCGGGCCGATGAATCGCTCGAATCAAAATCGCGGTGGTTCCAATCGCTCACCCTTCAGGAACGCATCGATATCATCAACGAATTCACGGATTTCATGTTCGCACTCAACCCTTGTGTCGCGGATAACAAACCCCATGCTCAACCGATACCAGGGCGTGTTCAAGTGCTTGAACTCCCATAACGTCAAGTACTTGGTCATCGGTGGCGTCGCGGCTTCCGTACACGGTGTTGCCCGCACCACCTTTGATGTCGATATCCTTATCGAACCCTCCATAGAAAACGCTCGCCGATTGCTCGCCGCACTTGAAGAGGCGGGTTTCGGCGCCGCGTCGCTCACTACTCCCGAGCAATTGGCCTCACACGAACTCACTCAATTCCGCGATCGTCATTTGCTTGACGTTATGACCCGCTCGCCCGGTCTGGAGTTTCAATCGGCGTGGGAACGGCGGGAAAAAATACCCGCCGGAAGCGCGTACTGTTTCCTTCTGTCCAGGGAAGACACTGTCGCACCAAAACGGGCAGCAGCCAGACCAAAAGATCTTGACGACGTCAGAGCTCTTGAACAGCGCAAACCGCCACCAACCCAGACCTGATCTACTTCACCACCTCCAGCGTCAACGGGTCCTTCAGCGGCACATGCGTCACTTTTCCGCCAAAGAACTCCGCCATTTTCGCGCGCCCGCCAAGGTCGCCCTTCTCAATCTCATCCCACTTGCCCACAACAAAAATCGCCATCTTCTCCGGGTCAAAATACTTCTTCGCTACGCGCGTCACATCCGCCGCCGTCACCGCCTTCACCTTGTCGCGGTAATTCTTCCAATAATCCTTTGGCCGGTTCGTCATCTCATCGTTCACAAACACGCCCAGCATTCCCGGCTTTGATTCAAACGTTCGTGGGAAAGTCTCAATGTACGAATTCTTCGCGATATCCAGTTCCTCCGCTTTCACCGGCTCCGTCCGGATGCGATTGATCTCTTCCATCACAATCTTCGCTGCCAGTGCTACCGTTGCGTTCTTGGATTGATACACCGCCACGAACTCGCCGGGATAATAAACATTCGGCTGCACCATCGAGGCCGCGTGATACGCCAAACCCTCATCGCTGCGCACACGGTTCGTGATGCGGCTGGTAAATCCGCCGCCGCCCAAAATATTGTTCGCAATCAGCAACGCAAAATAATCCGGATCATCGCGCGTGATGCCGCGCAATCCGATATTCACTTTCCCCTGCGGAATATCCTTCTCAACGTGATACACGCCCGGCGTCAACGTCGCCGTCGGTGCCGGTGGGTCCGATGCCACCTCACCCGTTGCCCATCCCGCAAACGCCGCTTCCAATTTCCCCAACATGTCCTTCACATCAAAATCTCCCGTCACCGCCACATACAAGTGCCCCGCTGTTGGATGAAAAATCCGCCCGTGCATCGCCTTCATGTCATCCACCGTGATGGATTCAATACTCTTCTTTGTCGGCTCCGCAGATTCAAAGTGATCCGCCCCGTACATCAACGTCGCCCATTCCCGTGAAAGAATCGGGTCCGCATCATCGTTCCGCTGCTTCAAACCCTCAATCACCTCGGCCTTGTACACATCCAGTCGTTCTTTCTCAAAACGCGGATTCCGCACCACATCCATGAACAACCCAAAACTCTGTTCAAAATTCGACTTCAAGCAATTGAGCGTCGCTCCGGAGGTTGTCCCGCCGCAGAACGTCCCCGCCTGCGCGGCCAGGAAATCAAACTCCTCATCCAATTCGTGCGCTGACAACTTCGCGCTCCCGCCACGCCGCATCATCGCCCCCGTCGCGCTCGCCAATCCAACCTTGTCCTTCGGCTCCAGGTAACTCCCGCCACGGAACGTCAAGGAAACATTCACCAGCGGAAACTCCGCGCTCGGCGCCATATAAACCACCACGCCGCTTGCCAACGTGTGCCGAAAGTCCTTCGCACTCGGCGCATCAAACTTCAACGCCGAAAACTTGATCTTGTCCGGGTGTGGCGGAATCGCCGCCGCAAGTCCCGCGCCAACTCCAACCATCAAAAGACCGGCAACAACAATTTGTTTCATGGATCGCATGGGTGTGTTCACTTTGTACTTCAGTTCTTCTTGGCGTTGAGTTCATCAATCCGTGCACGCAGTTTCTTCATCATGTACTTCATCCCCTCCATCGTTCCCGGAGGAGCCTTGTCCTTCTGCGCTTCAATCATCGGCATCACAGCCTCCAATTGCGAAAGCATCTGCTGCAACTCCGCCGGATCTTCCTTTGCATTGATCGCCTTCAATCCCGCCGCAATCTGCGCCTTTACCTGCGGATCAAGATTCGCAAGTTCCGGATCTTCCGTCGCAGTCGCCAACCCCGCCTTTCGCGTGAAAATCCCAACACAGCGATTCGTCGCCTCAAAATACTTCTTCGCAACTCGTTGAATATCCGCCGCCGTTACCGCCTGAAGTTTCGCCGGGCTCTCGTTCAGATATTCCCAGCCGCCCAACCCCTCGTAATACCCCAGTTGCAGCATGAGAAAGAAGTTATTCTGCAATCGGCGATACGCATCCGCCGCCAATTGATTCTTCACCTTCTGCAGTTCCCTCTCGCTCACCGGCTCGTTCTGCAATTTCGCCACCTCGCCATACCACGCTTCCTCCAACTGCTCCGGCTTGGCATCACCCTTCACTTCCGCGCTGAAAGCAAAGTACCCCGCATACTTGGATGGCCCGCCAAACGCCGATGTCTGCGCGCTTGCGCTCGATGCAATCTTCTTGCCTTCAACCATCGATTTGTACAACCGCCCCGTCCGGCCGTTCAACACATCCCCCATTACCTCCAGCGCAAATCCATCTACGTGGTTGAACGGAACCCCGTGATATCGAATCTCAATCTGCGGCTGGCAATCGCACTCCGAATACATTCGCGCTTCAGAATTCTGCGGCATCTCCAGCGTCACCACCGGCGGCGGATTCTGCTCGCCCTTCTTCAACCTCCCAAAATACTCCGTTATCACTTTCTTCACCGCTGCCGGTTCAAAATCTCCCACCACCACGCCGCACAAATTGTTCGGCCGATAGTAAATGTTGAAATAGCGCTGCGCTTCCTCCATCGTGTAACTGTTCAAATCGCTTGTCCAGCCGATCACAGGCCATGAATACGGCGATGACTGCCAGAACATCGCGTCAAACTGTTCCTGGAAAATCCCCGTCGGCGTCGACTCCGTCCTCAACCGCCTCTCCTCATGCACCACATCCCGCTCTGAATAGAACTCACGAAACACCGAGTTCGCCAACCGGTCTGATTCCATCCACGCCCACAATTCAAACTTGTTGCTCGGCACGTTGATGAAGTAGAACGTCAAATCATTCGTCGTGAATGCGTTCATTCCGGACCCGCCCAGTTTCGTGTACACCGAGTCAAACTCGTTCTTCACAATAACCTTGGCGTGCTCATCCATCAATGTCTTCAACTCACCCCGCAGCGCCTTCAGTTCATCCGTATCGTTCGCCGCATCCCAAGGGTCCGATATCTCACCCGCCTTGTATCGCTTGTACTGCACGTTGAAGACCAGAGAGTTGATCTTGTCCTTCACCGCCTTCTGCTTGTCCATAAACTCGCGATCCTTCTTGGAATCGCGCGTTCCAATCGTGTCCGTCCCCTTGAACATCATGTGTTCAAAAAAGTGGCTGATCCCCGTAATCCCCGGTCGCTCATTCACGCTGCCAACCTTCGCCACCCAGCCCGCCGCAATGTTGTTTGGCTGATCCGTCCGTGGCACCAGCAGAAACTTCATACCGTTGTCCAGCGTAAACGTCTCAACCTTCACCTGTTGGGCTTGCGAGATCTGGCTGGTCATCCCGACAAACAGGGCAATTTGCACAATCACATTCAGCGATCGAAGACGCATGAGGAACTCCAGGTATTGGAAAAAACATCTCTGCTCCGAGTGTTGCACAACCCATCCAACACTCCGGGCCGCTCAATATACGGCCTTCATACGCCTTCGGGGACGCCGCGATTCATCTTCACCACTTTTCTTCTGTGTTTTTCAAGCAAAAAGCCGGTTTTTGCCCAAAAACGAGGTATGATTCAACATTCATAACCCCCTGTGGCACGACGACTTGCGCCACTTTCCCGCCCTCATCGCCCAGAGGCCTGCGGCAAGACAATTGTGCTTCAAATGATCAAATTCAAACACCAATCAGCGCATGCAAAATCCCACCAAGCCTACGCGCAAGCCAGGCACGCTACTTCCCCCTCCTTTGAGGGAGGGGGCCAGGGGGTGGGTGAGAAGCCGCAATGTTCAGCAACCTTGCGATTCTCGTTCTGCGCCTTCCTCCTTTCCACCCTCCTCCTCTCCTCCACTGCAAACGCCCAACTCCGCATCGTCAACTACAACATCGCCCAACTCCGCGGCAACATCACCAACCTTCAAAACGTTTTCGCCGCTCTCCACGATGACGACAAACCCGGCTTCGCCGTCCCCGTCTCCATTTTCGTCTTTCAGGAAGTTCGCGCCGTCGATATCAACGCACTCCAGGCCGCCGTTGATGCCGCCGCCCCTCCCGGCGTCACTTATGTGAGAGCTACCTACACCACCAGCGCCAGCGAAGACTCCTCCGCCGGGGCACAAGCCGCCTTCTTTCGCTCCGGCCTCATCAACGAAAACACCGCCGCACATCAGGACATCTACACACAGGCCGGCCGCAACGCCGACCGCTGGCACTTTCGCCTCACCGGCTACAGCTCTCCCTTCGCCTCCATCTACCTCTACGCCGCTCACCTCAAATCTGATGTCGGCACCGCAAACCAGAATGATCGACTCCTCGGCGTCACCGCCATTCGCAACAACGCCGATGCCCTCAGCGCAAGTTTTCACCTCATCTATTGCGGTGACATGAACTTTTACAACAACAACGAACCCGGCTATCTCCAGTATTTCGTCTCCGGCAATGGCCAGGCCATCGATCCCCTTGGCACTGGCTCATGGGCGGGAGGATCCTTTGCCAACAACATCAAACATTCCCAATCCCCTGTCCTCACTGGTGTCAACGGTCTCGTCGGCGGTGGAATGGATGACCGCTTCGATTTCCAACTCTCCACCAGCCCGCTCCACGACAATCTCGGCCTTTCCATCATTTCCAACACCTATCGCACCTTCGGCAACGATGGCAACCACTACAACATCGCCATCGACACCGGCAACAACACCTACTACCCCGCCCAACTCTCTCGCTCGAACACCCTCGCCACCAATCTCCGCCTCGCTTCTGATCACATCCCCACCATCGTTGAATACAAAATTCCCGCCATGATGGCCGGCTCCATTCCCGCTAACTACGGCCGCGTCATCATCGGCGCATCCTTCAACGTCGCCATCAGCGTCACCAACCCCGCTCCCGTGGCCTACGTCTTCGGCGCTGATCAACTCACCTACACCGCCACCGCCACCGTAAACCTAAGCGGCGTCACCAACGGCACCGTCAATCCGCTTGGCGATACCTCCACTCCTTCCTTTCCACTCAACACCTCTGCCGCCGGCATCAAACCCGGAACCGTCACCCTCTCCTCTTCAAGCCAGGGCGTGCAGCCAACTTCAGTCGTGCTCAACACCACCGGCACCGTCGTCCGCCACGCAGCCGCCTCCTTTTCCAACTCATCGCTCATCACGCAGTCCGCACTCCCTCTCGCTTACGACGCCAACACCGGCACCCACAACTTCAGCGTCAACGTTTACAACCTTGGCTTCGATTCCCTCCAAGCCCTTCTCGATATCGACTCCGTCACCGGCGCACTCCGCCCCTTCGCATACCTCGGCGGTGCAGCCACCGGCGTCGGCTCCACTCCCGCCACTCTCAACTTCTCATTCAACACCACCGGTCTCACCGCAGGCCGCTACACCGCACCCATCGTCATCAACACCAGCGATGAAAATCTCCCAGGCGAATCCACCGCCACACTCAACCTCACCATCTCCGTCACCATCAACAGCAGCGCACCCTGCCCCGCTGATACAAACCACGATGGCGTCGTCAACGTCACCGATCTCCTCGCCGTCATCAATGCCTGGGGCCCCTGCCAGCCTCCCTGCCCCGCTGACACCAACGCCGACGGCCAGGTCAACGTCACCGATCTCCTCACCGTCATCAACGCCTGGGGTGCTTGCCCCTGATCCAAACGCGCCCACGCATTAGAATGCGCGCATGAACGCAATCATTCTCGCCGTCCTCGCCGGCCTCTGCTGGGGCATCGGTGAACTCTTCACAAAAAGCGTCTTCCACACCGGCAAGATCGGCCCCCTCACCGCGATCGCCGTCCGCACCACCATCGCCCTCCCCGTCCTCTGGCTGGCCTACGCCGTCGCCGTTCATTACGCCAAGACCGAACCGCGGAATTGGACGAAGGCCGACGCGCCCACGCTCCTCAAACTCTTCCTCGGCTCCGGCCTCATCGCCGGCGCAGCGGGCATGATCTGCTTCTACGCCGCCCTCAACGTTGGCGAAATCTCACGCATCAAACCCATCGCCTTCAGCGTCGCGCCCCTCGTCGCCGTCCTCTTCGGTTGGCTCATCCTCGGCGAACAAATGACCATTCAAAAAGCCATCGCCGTCATCCTCATCATCTCCGGCGTCATCCTCCTCACCGGCGGAACCCTCCAAAGCAGCCCGGCCACCCTGAGCGCACCCTGAACCCGGCTGAACGGCCCAATTCGCGTATTCCGCATTCCAATTCTCTACTTTGCGCTTCTTTGCGGCTTCGCGACTTTGCGCCCAAACGGCTTTCGCAAAACGCCGGAGTCACCTCACCCGTATCGGCAAAATCAAAATCGGTATCCCAGCCCAATGCAACCGCCGTTGCAGCGTGAACGCCGTTTGATTGTGCAGAATCCGATCGAACCACCGCTCGTGCCGGAACGTCAACTGCCCCGCGAAAAACGAAATCCGCCCAAACTCCTTCTGCACTTCCAAACACAGTGTCTCCAGCGTCTCCACCGGATCAATGCCGATCGCATATCGATACTGCGCCGCCACTCCCAGCCGATTCGCCAGATCAACATACTTCTTCAACGCTTCCTCGGTCTGTTGCTTTAGAGCATCCAATTCCGTCTCGCCCTTGAACGCACCGGAATCAATCACACCAACGCTCACAAACACCACGTTCTTGAAGAACCCGCCGAACGACGTCATCGCGCCCAGCATCGTGTGCATCCCCAGCCCGCTGTACCCGCCCACCAGCACCGCCGCCGTCGGCTTGCTCGCATCAAACGCCGGCGGCGTCGGCGCGTGCGCTTTGTCCGGCACGCGCAGATCCTTCTGCAACTTCAAAATCCGTTTCGTCACTCCCACGTAGTGCCTGCGAATGAAGTAGCAAAGCACCACCAGCAGCGTCGTCATCAACAGCGCATACGCCCCGCCCTCCCGGAATCGCAAAACCGATGTCCCCACCAAAATCACCACGCACAAAATCAACCCCGTTGTAAACAAACTCAAATCGCGCTTCCCGCCCCGCTCCTTCCGCCGCCACTTCCCAAAAGACAGCCGCAGCATCCCCGCCATCGAAAGCGTGAACGAAATGAAAACGTTGATCGTGTACATGATGATCAAAATCGGCAGGTTGCCGCGCACCAGCAGCAACATCACCGTCGCCGTCGCACCCATCAGCAAAATGCCGTTCTGCGTCGTCAATCGATCAGAAAGCGATGCAAATCGCTTCGGCACCCAACTGTCCAGCGCCATGTTCGCCAAAACCCGCGGCCCGCCAATGAACCCAGTCTGCGCCGCCACAATCAATATCAACGCTTCGGAAAGCATCATCGCCCACACCAGCCCGCTCCCCAGCGTCTCCGGCATCCCTTGCACCACACGCTCCGCCAGAACCGCGTTCAGCAACTTGCCTTCCTCCGGCTTCACATCGATCAGCAGAAACCCAATCAACAACCCCGCCGAAACAATCGCCAGCGAAAATCCCATGTACGCCATCGTGCGCTTGCCCGTCTGCACACGCGGCTCGCGCATGAAATTCAATCCATTCGATACCGCCTCAATCCCCGTGTACGTGCCTGCACCCAGCGAGTACGCTCGCAAAAACACAATAAACATTCCCCACAATCCCAACTCCTTCCATCCAGATCCAAATCCTTCGCTCACCTGCTGCATCGTCTCCCCAGCATGAGGCACCTCCCGAAAGATCGCCCCGCCAATCAGCAGCGCGTGCGTCAAAATGAACATCACAAATATCGGCACCAGTGGCAGCACCGCATCCTTCACCCCTCGAATATTGATAATCACTCCCAAAGCAATCAGCACTACCTCCGCCGGCAACTTCGCCCCTTGCCAATCCACCGGCAGCAAACTGAATATCGCCTCACCCGCCGCCGCAATCGAAACCGTCAGCGTCAGCACATAGTCAATCACCAGCGCCCCGCCTGAGACCACCCCCGGCCCCGGCCCAAGCAACTTCGTCGCCACAAGGTATCCGCCGCCCCCCTGCGGAAACGCTTCAATGATCTTGCCGTACGCCGTTGCAATCACAAACACCGTGAATGGAATAATCACCGCCATCGCCACCGCAAGGTACGTGTGCTTCCCCAGAGCCAAAAATGTTTCCGCCGGCCCGTACGCCGATGACGAAAGTCCATCCGACCCCAGCCCCACCCACGCCAGAAACGCCACCAAAGAAAGCCGGTGAAACAGCGTCCGATCCTGAAAATCCCGCGGCCGCCCAAACAACATCCGCCGAACCGTCTTCCGCAACCACCCGTGATCCGCATCAATCAGCGGCACCTGCGGAATCACCATGATCGGCTGCGTAGGCACAAACCCCGTCGACTCTTTTGTCTCCGACGTTTTACCCGATTCACTCGGCTCTGAAGATTTCGTCGGTAACTGCAGATCGGTCACATCAACACCATGGCTGGCCGGAACGCTCGCTCCATCACGGGCAAACCAAGCCGCTCACGTCCAACCCGTCGCAAACTTCCGGATTTGCGATCAGTCAGGACTCGAATCGAAGCATCAATTGTAATCATTCTCCGCCCATTCGCGCGGTCAGATGTCAATTTGGGAAGGCCAACCCCACTCTACAACCCCATTTTCACCCATTTTTGCACGCGCACTCCACTGCTCCGTCTCGCCACTTCAACTTCTCACCACAACACACTCCAAAACACACCTCCCCCGCATCCTGCAATAATCCATCATGCCCTCACCTTCGGCCGGCGGCGGTTGGCCCGCCATCTTCTACACACTCCGCAAAGCGCGCGGCGTCGGCATCTTCCGTCTCTGGAAGTCCCTCCGCTCTCGCAACGCTTGCAAAACCTGCGCGCTCGGCATGGGTGGGCAACTCGGCGGCATGAGAAACGAAATCGGCCGCTTCCCAGAAGTCTGCAAAAAATCCGTCCAGGCCATGGCCGCTGATCTCCAAGGCGCCATCCACGATCACTTCTTCTCTGATTTCAGCCTCGATCAACTCAAGGCATTCACCTCCCGGGAACTTGAATCCTCCGGCCGCCTCACCCAACCCCTCTACGCCGGCCCTCTCGAATCCCATTACCGCAAGATCGATTGGCCCGAAGCCATCGACCGCATCTCCAAGAAACTCAGAAAGACCGATCCCCGCGAATCTTTCTTCTACTTCAGCGGCCGTTCCTCCAACGAAGCAGGCTTCCTCATGCAGTTGTTCGCCCGACTCTGGGGAACCAACAACATCAACAACTGCTCCTATTACTGCCACCAGGCCTCCGGCGTCGGCCTCTCCAGCGTCACCGGCTCTGGCACCGCCAGCATCGCGCTCGAGGACATCGATCACTGCGATCTTCTCTTTCTCATCGGCGCGAATCCCGCTTCCAACCATCCTCGCCTCATGCGCTCCATCGTCGATCTCAAGCGGCGCGGCGGCAAGGTCATCGTCATCAATCCCCTCAAGGAAACCGGCCTCGTTCGTTTCAAAGTTCCTTCCGATGTCCGCTCCCTCCTCTTCGGCTCCACCATCGCTGATGAATACGTCCAACCAAACATCGGCGGCGATATCGCTCTTCTAAGCGGCATCACAAAATATCTCATAGAAAAAGACGCTCTCACCAATAACCCATCTGTGCCATCTGCGGATTCCCCCGCTCCCATCGATCACAACTTCCTCACGCAACACGCCGATGGCTGGCCCGCATTCAAATCCCACATTCAGAATCTCTCCTGGGACCAAATCATCCACCGCAGCGGCGTCGATCGCCCCACCATCAACCGCGTCGCGGAAACCTACCTCCGTTCAAACAAAACCATATTCGCATGGGCCATGGGTGTTACCCATCACGAACATGGCGTCCGCAACGTTCAAGCCATTGCCAACCTCGCCATCATGCGCGGCATGCTCGGTGGCCCCGGCAAAGGTCTCCTCCCCCTCCGTGGCCATTCCAACGTCCAAGGCATCGGCTCCATGGGTGTGACACCGCGCCTCAAGGACGCCGTCTTCAAGAAACTCCAGACCGAATTCAACTTAAAACTTCCCGACTGGGATGGCATGGACACCCTCTCATGCATGCACCGCGCCCACGAAGGCAAAATCCATTTCGCCTCCTGCCTCGGTGGCAATCTCTTCGGCTCCAACCCCGACGCCAACTTCGCCCACGCAGCCATGAGCCGCATCGACATGGTTATGTACATGTCCACCACACTCAACACCGGCCACGCATGGGGCCGTGGCCGCGAAACCCTCATCCTCCCCGTCCTCGCGCGCGATGAAGAACCGCAACCCACCACACAGGAATCCATGTTCAACTACGTGCGCATGAGCGATGGCGGAACCCCACGCCACCAAGGCCCACGCAGCGAAATCCAAATCATCGCCAACATCGCACAAGCAGTGTTGGAAAACAAACAGACCCAATCCGACAACTCCCCCTCCCTCGAGGGAGGGGGCAGGGGGGTGGGTGAGAAGCAAACAACTTCCCAATCCGCCAATCCCTCCACAGAAGACCCAATAGCCGGGTCACTACGCGACCCCGGATGTCCAATCAACTGGCAAACCCTCACCAACCACGCCTCCATCCGCCAACTCATCGCACGAATCATCCCCGGCTACGAACAACTGGCCGACATCGATCAAACCAAAAAAGAATTCACAATACCCGGCCGCCTCTTCCACAAACCCCACTTCGCCACCGACACCGGACGAGCCAAAATCCACACCATCGATCTACCACCTCTCCTCGGCAACAACCAATCGCCTTCCTCAGTCCTCAGTCCTCAGCACTCAGCCCTCCGTCCTCCGCCCTCCGTCCTCCGCCTCATGACCATCCGCTCCGAAGGCCAGTTCAACACCGTCGTCTACGAAGAAGAAGACATCTACCGTGGCCAGGAACGCCGCGATGTCATCCTCATGAACCGCTACGACATCCAATCCCTCGGCCTGCACATCGATGATCGCGTCACCATCCGCACCGACACCGGCTCCATGCCCAACATCCTCGTCCGCGAATTCAGCATCCCGCCCGGCAACGCTGCCATGTACTACCCCGAAGCCAACATTCTCATCCCAAAAACCGCCGACCCCCAATCCAAAACCCCCTCCTTCAAAAGCATCGCCGTAACAATCGAACCCACCCACACCGCAACACCACCACACACCAACGGACACACAAACTCCAACCTGTCCGATCAGCAAATCGCCGCAGGCTCATCACGCGATCGCATGAATCGTTGCTGATGACGATCCCCCTCCCTCGAGGGAGGGGGCCAGGGGGTGGGTGAAAAGCCCCGAAATTCCATTGGATTCATCTGCGCAATCTGCGGATTCCCCGCTCTCGCTCGCGCCCTCGCTCTCCTCTGCGATCTCTGCGTCTCTGCGGTGAACCTTTAATGGCGTGTTAAATCCCCAGGCGTATTCACATTCCAAAACTCCCTCTCCCACCGCGGCGGAATCATCACCACCTCCGCCGCCAACTCCTTCATCAATCGCCACACCGCCCGCTCACCGCCATCCAGCAATCGCCGCACCGTCGCCAGCGCCCCCACCCCAATCCGCGCTGGAAGAGATTCCGCCTCCTGCCGATTCTCCAATCGCACAATCGTCGCCAACTTTTCACTCCGCGTCAGCAACAATCGCATCGCATCCGCCGACAACCCCGGCATGTCGCACGGACAAACCAAATACTCGCCGCCCGCATCCAAATCGCTGGCAAGCAATCCCTCAATCCCACCCAGTGGCCCAAGCCCCGCACGAACATCCGCTATCACAAAATCCACTCCCGCCACACGATCGCTCTCATCCCCGCCCACCAGCACGATTCGCTCGCACACCTCTCGCATATTCCCAACCACATGCTCCAGCATCATTCTTCCATCTCCCAAAACCACCCGATGCTTCGGCGTCCCGCCATCTCCTCCCGCCCTCATCCGGCTTCCTTTCCCGCCAATCAAGATCGCGCCGGTACACAACACCATCGTCATGACTCAACGCCAGCCGCTTTTGCCACCGCTTTCGCCGCAACAACTTCAATCGCCTCACCAACCCGCAACTCTCCTTCCCGCACAACCTTCGCCAGAAATCCGCACCGCCCCAGAATCGCTTTCTTTAATTCCGGATCAATCTGATCCAGCACCATGCATGGCTGTCGCTTCTTCGTCAATTCAATTTCCACACCGCCCCCAAACCGCAATCGATCTCCAATACTCATCGCATCCACCTGCAACCCGCGCACCGTCACATTCTCACCCGTCGCCCCAGCAAACACATCAAACCCCTCACCCCGCAGATCATCCAGATCCTCAGCATCAATAATGCTCACCGCCTGCAAAGGCGTGTTGTGCTTCTCATGGTCATGCGCATCACCCACCAATCCACCAGCCGCCACCAAAGCCCGCGCCACCCCCCGCTTCGGAATTCCGCCCGAAGAAACATTAAGAGATTCAACCGTTGGCTTCACCATGCACTGTAATACTACACCCCCCGGGGGGCGTACTCACCAACCTACCAGGCCGACGCGCCAGCGAGGCAGTCATCACCTTTCCATTACGCCGCGGTTTGTAATCGAAACACCCACCTCAAACCGCTCCACCCTCCGCAAACATCACAAAATCGCCATCCGCAATACCTGCGAAATCCGCGGCTTCCTCTCCTCTCCACTCTCGCTTTCAATCCCAATATCCAACCTCCACCCCAATTGTGCCGACTATACTTCCAGCACATGAGATCGATCTTCCTATTTCTTGGTGCATTGATCCTCGCACTGCCCGCATCCGACGGCGTGCTCGCGCAGCAACCCGCCCCACCCTTCGTGCAGGTGGATCCCAACGTCGCCGATGTGAACTCACTCTCCACCAGCCTGCGCGATATGCAGGTTGATCTCCGCGTGCCCCTCGGCTTCTCTAACGTCTATCGCGTGCCCGGCCAGAGCGACAAGTTCATGCGCGCCAGCGGTGGCCTCTTCGCCATCTTCCCCCAGTCTCAATACGTCTCCACCCGTCAGGGCCTCTCCGCAAAAGTTCCCGCCGGAACCACCTACCACATCGGCCTGCCCACCGAAGCCGTGGAAACCCCAATCGAAGCCGTCCCTTCCAACGCGAACGAAAATCGAATCGACCAGCAGCATCACGCGAAACAAAACCTCGCCGCTGCCTCGCCAATCAATTTCAGAATAGATGCACTCATCCCCGAAGTGCCTTCAACCCCGGAAGCCCCACCGCAGCCGCCCGCAAAAACAACCGCGCCAAAAACAGCGCAACCGACCGAGGCCGCCCAATCCGCGTGTCCCAGTCTTGCCACCGATGAAAATTATCGTGCCCGCCGTATCAGCGAACTGCTCGCTCGCGCCGCCGCCGCTTACTCCCAGCGCAGCGCCGCCCCCGTCCAGAACAAACCGTGATCTCACGCGGCTTTCGGGCGGTCTGAATCATCATCAAAGTAACCCAGGCAGTTGAGTTCCCGCGCCAGATCATCAATGCGCCTGCTCACATTCGCCAATGCCGCCAGCACGTTCTCCGCGGAATCTGCCATGAACTCATCCCCGCCGTTCGCCTCTTCGCGATTCTTCCCAATCGTTTCCGCTGGCTTGGGAAACTGGTAACTGGTCGTTACAGAATCATTCGTTGCGACGGTGCGGCTGGTGCGGTGCATGTTGATTCCCCACGTATGCAGCGGCTATTCCCAGCCACATCAGCCGGTCGAACGCCACCAGCACACCATCGACTCCACACCAACCAAACTGTTCAAACAGTCCGCCCGCACTCAAACCATCAGCATTTTCGAGGTCCCGAACCCGCACATTCTCGCCAGTGTGTCACCCCTATGGGACTCTGCCATCACCAGTCGGCTGTTTCATCCCCGCCTCCAACTCCCCCCACCGGGTGTTCAATTCATGCCCCACACCCACCAGATCCAACAGCTTGCCAACCATGAAGTCCACCAGATCATCCACCGTCTTTGGCAACATATAAAACCCCGGCGCCAGCGGCGCAATGATCGCCCCCGCCTCGCTCAACCGCTGCATGTTCAAAATATCGATGTGACTCAAAGGCGATTCCCGGTACGCCAGAATCAACTTCCGCCGCTCCTTCAACGTCACCGCCGCCGCTCGCTGCACAAGATTAT
>CAZWJR010000035.1:0-17009 GCA_964634655.1 uncultured Isosphaeraceae bacterium
TCAAGGGAGGGGGAATTCATGCCGCCTGCAACATAAAGCCCATCGCTGCTAGTGCTGTGCTCGCGGCGGATCGCCATCACGTTCACGCACTCCTGATCCTGGCCGTAGTGTTCCTTGGCAAACTCCATCGCCATCGCGTCATCAGCCGCTTCGAGCCAGCCGGCGTAGATGTAGGGGCCGTTGGCGCGAAGCTGCGTGAAGATGACGTAGGGTTTGAGATCGCCGGTGGGGGAGACGGCGAGCGGCGAGGCGGGCGGCGATTGGAATTGCTCGCGGATTTTGGACATCGGCGACGATTCTATCGTCTGCCGTTGGATTACGGAAAGTTCTCGATAAATCTGGCGTTGCCGAGCAATCGAACAGTCGCGTGTCTTGCTCGCAGATGCAATTGATGCGCATTGTCGAGGATTAGCTCAACCAAGACATTTCCGGTCACATTCAGTGGAAGGGGGATTTCGTTGGGGTACGCGCGGTCGTTGATTTGAATCTGGCCGCTCATGATGTCCGCAGGCAATTCGGAAACGCTGCCTTCAACTGACGCATCGGTGAGGTCCATCTCAATGGACTGCGACCACCCGCTGCCGGGATCGATCATCGGTCGGCCATCGGAACGATGGACGTACGCTTCCATCGACAACGTTACGTTTTGGCCGCGTTGTTCAACTCGGGTTAACCTTGTGTCGTGAATCTCTATTGCTTCGTTAGGCATCGTGTTACGCTGCCGGCGGCAAACTCGCCTTGCCTGCAAAAATCGCCGCCCGCACCCACTGACCTTGCTCATAACTGAATCGCCGCAGCGCGAGGCGTTTCGCGTTGCATGGCCCACCGCCGCGGATCACTTTGAAGAACTCGTCCCAATCGGGTTGGGTGAAGCCCCAGTTGCCGGTGGTTTCATCGAAGCGCACGTTCTCATCGGGTTTCTTGGAAGTGACGATGCCGTGTTCGTCTTTGACCACGACATGAATCTTCAAACCCAGATCAATGGCAGCGGGTGCGAAGCGGTTCACGAAGCGGCGACGGAGTGAATCATTCGTCTCCGTCTTCATCCGCCAGCGCATGGGTGGCAGTTTCTCACAACCGGGTTTGTCAGGCGGGCCGAAGAACATGATCGACGGACCCCACCAGCGGTCGAACGCTTCCTGCGTCATTGCCTTTTGTTTTGCGGTGCCGGCCATGAGCGTGAGCACCATGTCCTCGCCGGATTTGAAGTGGAACGCCTCTTCCATGTTGATGCGCTTCATCGTGCGAACATACGGGCCGTACGCGCCGTCGGCGAGGGTTTTCTGATTCATGATCGCCGCGCCGTCGATCAGCCACTGGATCATGGCGATGTCTGCCCACGTCGGCGCGGGATAATTGAAACAGTTGTGGTACTTGGTTTTGCCGGTGATGAGATCGCGCAGCATGTCATCGCGGGTTTTGCCGAGGTCCTGGGAGACGCGATATAGCATCTGGCCGTGGCCGACCTCGTCCTGCACTTTGGCGGTGAGCGCGAGTTTGCGTTTGAGCGATGGAGCGCGGGTGATCCATTCGCCTTCGGGCAATGCGCCGATGATTTCGGAATTGGCGTGATGCTCCGCCATCTTGAGCATGCCTTCGCGATAGGCTTGCGGCATCCAGTCGTCGGCTTCAATGTGGCCGCCGGAGGCGATGTGCGATTCGAAGGCCGCGAGCTTCGCAGGGTCTTCGTTGACGCAGTGGTCGATGTGCATGCCGACGTTGGAACTACCGCTCATACAATTTGGTCCTTGTTGTCATCGAGTCTGGCTCGCAGTTTATCGTAGGCGTTAGTGACCATGCTCAATAGAGTCTCAACTTCCAAATCCCAGCAATCGCCGTCTGGTCGGGGGAAAATCTGAACACGATAATTGTTATGATCGCGCCGCACTTCCGCGATCTGCACGTTTGCAATCAAAATCTCAGCAACAAGTTCCTTGCGATCAGGAGGGCTCATAAATGAGATACTTGGTTGAATTTCCATTTCAATCTCGAAAAATCACCGTCGCCAAACCCTGTCCCACCCCTATGCACGCCGTCGCCAAGCCGCGCTTCGCGCCGGTGCGCACCATCTCATGAACCAGGCTGGCGGTGATGCGTGCCCCGCTCATGCCCAGCGGGTGGCCGATGGCGATCGCGCCGCCTTTCGGGTTCACCTTCGAGTCATCGATTCCCAACTCTCGAACGCAGGCGATCGACTGGGCTGCGAACGCTTCGTTCAATTCAATGATATCGATGTCAGTGATTTTCAGACCAGCCCGATGCAACGCTTTTCGCACGGCAGAAACAGGCCCCAAGCCCATCAACGCCGGGTCAACGCCGGCCGATGCGGACGGGCCGACGAAAGCAAGGGGTTTGAGGCCGAGTTGCTTCGCTCGTTTTTCTTCCACCAATAGCAGCGCGGCGGCGCCATCGTTCACGCCGGAGGAGTTGCCCGCGGTGACTGTACCCTTGTCATCCTTGGCGAATGCGGGTTTGAGTTTGGCGAGTTTTTCCAATGTAGTGTCGGGGCGCGGGTGTTCATCGGTGTCGAACAGGGTGGGAGCATCTTTCTTTGATGCGCCAGGAATCTCGACCGGCACAATTTCATTTTGGAACAGGCCCAACTCATTGGCGGCGGCCCATTTTTGCTGGGACCACGATGCGAAGCGGTCCTGCTCTTCGCGCGTGATGTTGTACTTGCGAGCGACGTTCTCCGCTGTTTCGCCCATGGAGTATGGGTGATACATCGCAGCGAGTTTGGGATTTGTGAATCTCCAGCCGATGGTGGTATCGAAAATCTGGGGCGGGTTGCGATCGAAGCCTTCTTCCGATTTGAGAAACACAAACGGCGCACGGCTCATGCTTTCGACTCCGCCTGCGATGAACACGTCGCCATGACCTGCTTCGATCATTCGGGCGGCAATGTTGATTGCTTCCAAACCGCTGGCACAGAGGCGGTTCACGGTTGCGCCAGGGACGGTAACCGGCAGGCCGGCAAGCAATGCCGCCATTCGGGCGACGTTGCGGTTGTCTTCACCGGCCTGGTTGGCCGCGCCGAGATAGACATCGTCGATCAGTGCGGGGTCGATGCCGCTTTTCTGGATGACGGCTTTGATGATGTGTGCTGCCAGATCATCGGGCCGGATGGACTTCAGGGCTCCGCCGTAGCGGCCGACGGGTGTGCGGAGAGCGGCAATGATGGCAGCGCGTGGCATGCGGTAAGTTTAGCGAGATGCGTGCAGCGGTGCGGCAGCCCAAAAAAAGAGAGACGGGCCGCATCGTGCGATGCGGCCCGCCGTGATTTGGATTGAATCGATAATTACCGACGTCGACGAGGCATCAAGCCGAAGAGTCCCACGATTGCCAGACCGCCGGGGCCTGGGATTGTGGCGTTGAATTGAAGTTCGCGGAATCCGAAGTCGCCGTATTTTGCTTCGCTGCCGGGGTTGCCGGATTTTAGTTTGAGTGAGGTGATGGCCGCGCCGAAAATGTCGCTGCCGGAGACGGTCCACGCGCCGCCGTTGCCTTCCGTGCCGGGCGAGTCATTCACCAATGTGCCAAGGCCGTTCCACGAGCCAGTGGTTGCTCCGGTTGCGATGAGGTCGAAGGTGCCGGCGCTCGTGACGACCTTGGCATCTTCGTTCCACAGATCGCCATAGTTGCCCTTTGTATAGAGGTGGGCGATGCTCAAGAGTGTGATATTGACGGCGCGATCGAAGGTGAACAGCATGTATTCGTTATTATCAATCTCAGCGTCAACGGCGCCGCCGGATATGCCGGTGGCGGTGAATCCGCCGACCGTTTTCTGCTTGAAGTTGCCGCCGGTTGAAGTGACGGTGATGCCCACACCATCAACGGTGAATGAAGTGGAGTTGAGGTTCTGGGGCAGAAGGCTGTGCAGCATGATGCCAGCCTGTGCATTACCTGCCAGAAATGCAGAAAGCGATGCAGCAAGAACGGCTGTGGCGAAGTGTTGACGTTTCATTTCTCTCTCTCCCTGTACAGATTTTGCAATCGCGTCCTGCGAGTAAGCGGCGACTGCTAACTCAAACGTACGCTACTGGAGTGCAGAAGCCAGAACTTCCCTGCGATTCCCGGCTGAATGGTTACCGGAGAATCCTCTCATCTCACATGAGTTCGCCAGAGTGCCAATAGTGGTTGCACCAACAGCTGGCAGTCCGAGTAATTATCAGACGGTGTATTTATGTCGATTGGCGATGATGCTGCGGATCAGACTCTTGTCTTCAACAGGTCCGGCGCTTCAAAGCGTTTGTCCGCGACGGTGGTGTTGAGCGCATCGAGCAGTTCGCCGCAGGTGGAGTAGCCGATTTCCTCGGCCCATTCCAGCGGACCCTTTGGGTAGTTGGTGCCGAGTTTCAAAGCGGTATTGATATCGGCTGCAGCGGCGACCTTGTCCGTGAACGCCCATGCGGCCTCGTTAATGATGGCGACCAGAACGCGCGCGAAGATGTATTTTTCCAGCGCGGAGCCGATTTGATCTGTGGCGCGAGAGACGAAATCCTCTACTGCATCGGTGAGGCGATCGGAAGTCGCCAAGGATTTGCGGGCAGTCACCAGGCTTGGCGCAGGTGGATCGACTTCGTGGTTGTATGCTCCGCGCTTGGTCTTGCGGCCGAGGTGGCCATCGGTCACCAATTGCTGTTGCAGTTTGCTGGGGCGGAGGCGCGCGGGCTTGCCGAGTTGTTCCCAGACGGATTGCGTTGTGGCGGTGTTGACATCGTGGCCGATGAGATCAGTCAGTTCAAATGGCCCCATCTTGAAGCCGCCCAGATCGCGCATGGCTTTGTCAATTTCATCGACGCCGGCGTAGCCATCTTCCACGATGCGAAATGATTCCAGATAGAACGGTCGGGCGACACGGTTGACGATGAAGCCGGGGGTGTCGTTGCAGCGGGCGACGGTCTTGCCCCAGGCTTCTGCGATCAAGGTGACGCGCTTGATGGAATCCGCGCTGCTGTGGCGGCCGGCGATGACTTCAACCAGCGGCATGAGCGGCGCGGGATTGAAAAAATGCATTCCCACAACGCGCGCTGCCGCGCCGGGGCCGAGGGATTCGCCCAGTTTGCTGATGGAGAGCGAAGATGTGTTGCTGGCGATGACGGCGTCTTTGGGAAGAACCTTCAACACGCCACTTAGCATTGCAGTCTTGATGGCAAGGTCTTCGACGATTGCTTCAATGACCAGATCGCAGTTTTTCAGATCGTCCGCAGATCTGGCAACCTTCAATCGCGGCAGGATTTCATCGCGTTTTTCGGCGGTGAGCAGGCCTTTGTCAACCTGGCGATCAATTCGCTTGCGAATGCCATCGATGGCGGCGAGAACGGTTTGTTCGTTGACATCAAGGAGCTACACGGGCCAGCCGCTGGCGGCCGCAACGTGGGCGATGCCGGCACCCATGGCGCCGGCACCGATGACTCCAATTGGGTGGATGGCGGTAGGGGGTGCGCTCATTTGCCTTGAAAACTTGGTTTGCGTTTCTCCAGGAACGACATCACGCCTTCATGATGATCGGCGGTTTTGCCGGCTGTTTCCTGATCGTAGGCTTCGGCTTCCAACTGCGCGTTCAGGTCATTTCCCATCGATTGATTCAGCAGGCGTTTTGTGAGTGCGATCGCTCTGCTGGGCAGACTCGCAAGTTTGCCGGCGAGTTTGGCGGTGGCGGCGGTCAGTTCCGCGGCGGGAACGACTTGATTCACAAGTCCTATGCGGAGCGCTTCATTCGCATCCACTTTCTGGCCGGTGCAGCACAACTCCATCGCTTTGCCGAGGCCTACGAGGCGCGGCAGCACGAAAGTGGAGCCGGAATCGGGAATCAAACCCACATTGACGAAGACTTCAATGAAGGAAGCCTGATCGGAGGCAATGCGCATGTCGCAGGCAAGGGCCAGACTGCACCCCGCGCCGGCCGCCACGCCATTCACGGCCGCGATGACGGGTTTCTCCATTTCTCGAATGCGTTTGATAATCGGGTTGTAGCGGCGGCGAAGGTCTTCGCCGAGTTCCGGAACGTAGCCGGGCACGTAGCGGGTCTTGAGATCCGCAAGGTCCTGGCCGGATGAGAACGCACGACCCGCGCCTGTTATGACGATGACGCGGGTGTTGGCATCTCGCTCCGCATTCTTCAAAGCCTCACCCAGTTCCGTAGTGAGTTGATCGTTGAAGGCGTTGAGAACATCTGGGCGATTGAGCGTGATCGTGCAGATATGATCAGCAACGATCACTTCAATGGTTTTGGTAGCGGGTGTGGCGGTGGCAGTGGTCATTTCAGAATTCTTTCGTTCACTTTCCCTTGAAGGTCGCTTTGCGCTTCTCCACAAAAGCACGCATACCTTCCTTTTGATCTTCCGTTGCAAAGAGTGTGTAGAAGAGTTTGCGCTCGTGCAGGATACCTTCGGTGAGATTCAATTCGTGTGCTTTGAGGACGGCTTCCTTGGCCAGACACAGGGCGATGGGCGGCTTCTTCGCCATTTCGTGGGCCAGTTTTAGAGCCGCGCTGTGCCAGTGTTCTTTCGGCACCACTCGAGAAACCAGCCCCATTTCCAAGGCCTCGGTAGCCGAGAGGTTTCTGCCGCTCAATATCACATCCATCGCCACGGCTTTGCCCACGGCCCGAGTCAGCCGCTGCGTGCCACCGGCACCCGGCATGACGCCGATGTTGATCTCCGGCTGGCCAATCTGCGCGGTTTCCGAGGCAATCACGATGTCGCACATCATCATGAGTTCGCACCCGCCGCCCAGGGCAAACCCGCTGACGGCGGCGATGATCGGCTTCTTGATCCGTGCGATGCGGTCCCAAGTGGCAAACTGATCGCGCTGATACATGCTGATGGCGGATTGTTCGGCCATATCGCCAATATCCGCACCGGCGGCCCAGGCGCGTTCGCTGCCGCAGAGCAGGATCACGTGGACGTTCGGTTGTTTGTCGAACGCTTCCATCTGCGTGGCGAGCATGGTCATCAATTCCGGATTCAGCGCGTTGAGCACCTTGGGCCGGTTGAGCGTGAGGATGCCGACGTGGCCATCAATTTCGCTTAGTACAAGTTGATCGCTTTGCGGCAGGGAGGACGACATGGATTTTGCCTCAATGGTGGCTGTGTTCATGGTGCGACGTTTGTTTCGCTCGATCAATCAGTGATTGGAGCTTGGTCTTGGGAAGAATTCGCTGAATCTGACGGCCGCGGCCGATGATTCGATCACCATCGTACGCGATGACCTCGCAAATGAGGGTGGTTGGCCCGACTTCCGTGGCCGTGGCCACCACACGCACCGTGTGGCCCAGCGGCGCGGGGGCAACGTGGTCAATGGAGAGGTGCGAACCGATGCCCTCTTCATGGTCATCCAAATGCGGGGCAAGCACTTTGCGGGCAGCAAGTTCCATGTGATGAGCCATGGACCACGTTGAATAAACACGATGCACAACCACGCCATCGAAGGCCGGGCACATGTCTTCGGTGACGGAGATCGTCACTTCGGCGGTGTTGCCAGGTTTGAGCGTGGGCTTCATCGCGCCACAGTTTAGCG
This sequence comes from uncultured Isosphaeraceae bacterium, assembly GCA_964634655.1. Classification (GTDB taxonomy): domain Bacteria; phylum Planctomycetota; class Phycisphaerae; order Phycisphaerales; family SM1A02; genus CAZWJR01. The sequence continues at coordinate 7,522 of CAZWJR010000035.1, forward strand.
GCGTTGATCGCAGTGCGTGGTACAGCGGCACCGCAGGAACGTAACAACTTTGAGCACTCGGTCCGATACACTGCGCCTATGGCTGGATTGTTGACTTTTCTTCTGATCGCGCTGGCCGTGCTCATAGCATTGCTGACAGTAATGTTGGTGCATGAAATGCGCCATCCGCCGCGCCACGGGACGGCGTATGCGTTGGCGAAAGGGCTGCCTTGCGATCCGGGCGATCTTGGATTGCGATTTGGAGAATGGTGGCTGGAGCGGCCGGATGGGTCACGGCTGCCGGTCTGGGAAGTTGCGACATCGCCGGAAAGCGCGGGAGAAACCAAAACGGCAGCTAACGATCCTCGATCACTGACGGCGGTTTTTCTTCACGGATGGGGCCACAGCCGCGTTGATGTGCTGCCGCGATTGCATGCCTTTCTGCCTTTTTGCAGCAATGTTGTGCTTTACGACTTGCGCGGCCACGGCGAGGCGACCGGCAAGAGCAATCTTGGTGATGGTGAGCAGCATGACTTGCTGGCTCTGCTGGATCGATTGGGAGATCGACAATTCGTGTTGGTCGGTCACTCCATGGGCGCGGTGATTGCAATCAAGGCTGCGATTGAGGCGGCGAAGGCACCGGAACACTCCCATCGAATCGTTGGGATAGTCGCCTATGGTCCGTATTGTGAGTTTCACACATCACTGCAGGGCCGATTGCGTGTAGCGGGATATCCGCGCTGGCCGATTACCAGCCTGGCAATGATCGTGCAACAACTGCGTGGCCTAAGACCGTTGAATCTTCACGAACGCGAATTGAAAGCGCTGCATTGCCCGATGCTGCTGGTTCACGGGTGCAACGACATGGTTTCGCCGATTTCGCACGGCCGGAGATTGGCGAAATCGGCAGCGAACATCACATTGCAAGAAGTGCCGGACGCGGGTCACGTTGATGCCCACCTGATTAATGCGGTCTTCCATCGTTCGATGATCGCGGATTTCTTTCGCCAAATCGCCGCCACTCCAGCACGTGCTGCGGTTGAGGTGCCGGTGTCATTGCATCACTCCCTATGAAGAGCAGCCGGCCATCCAAGTCAGCAAGACCGAACGATCGGCTTCCGGGCCAGATTCCCGCTTCAATCTGGGCCTGCGCACTGTTCGTTATCATCGCGACGATCATCACCTACATCCCAGCGATGCATGGCGGGTTCATCTGGGATGACGATTCCTACATCACGAGAAACCCGCTGCTGCTGGATTGGCAGGGCTTGCGATGGATTTGGTTTCCCGGCGACACGCCGATGACTCGCACTCCCCAGTATTATCCGGTGATTTTCAGCATGTTCTGGGTGGAACACAAAATGTGGGGACTTGATCCCATGGGTTATCACATTGTGAACGTGCTATTACACGCAACCAATGCACTGCTGGTGTGGCGATTGTGTTTGCGAATCGGGATTCCCCTTGGCTGGTTGGTGGCGTTAGTGTTTGCAGTGCATCCGGTGCATGTTGAATCCGTGGCGTGGATCACCGAACGCAAAAATGTCCTTTCGGCATTGTTCTATTTACTGGCGGCACTTTCGTATTTGCGATTTGATCAGAGTCGGGAGGAAGCAGGTGGCCGCACGCCTTGGCTGTGGTACGGCTGTGCGTTTGGTTGTTTCGTGCTGGCGTTGCTAAGCAAATCGGTGACGTGCTCGCTGCCGGCGGCGCTGATTCTGATGATGCTGTATCAGCGCAAGCGGATGTCTTTGGCGAGACTGTTGCCGCTGGCGCCTCTGTTTCTCATAGGTTTGCTGTTGGCGTTGAATACGGCGGCGGTCGAGAAAGCACATGTCGGCGCAGAGGGCAGCGAATTTGCATTCTCGTTTGCGCAAAGGCTGATCATCGCCAGTCGCTCTCTGTTGTTTTACCCCTGGAAACTGGTCTGGCCGTGGCCGGTGATGTTTATTTATCCGCGCTGGGAGATTGATGCTGGTGCTGCTGCTGCGTTTTGGCCGGTAGCGGTGGTTGGAGTTGCCTTGGTGATTGGCATTCTGGCGTATGGGCGCGGTTGGCGCGGTCCGGTACTTGCGGCGGCCTTCTATGCAGGCACCATTTTTCCTGCGCTTGGCTTCATCAACATTTATCCGATGAGGTTTTCATTCGTGGCGGATCACTTTCAATACCTGGCCAGCCTCGGCATCATCGTGTTGATCATCGGTGCTTTCACATGGCTCGTGAGAGATACGAAGAAACTGATTCTCCCGGGCGTGGGCTTTGTGTTTGCCCTGGGCATCATCAGCTTTCAACAGGCTCAAACCTATGCCAGTGCAGAGACCGTGTATCGCGACACGTTGAGCAAGAACAACGAAGCGTGGATGCCGCACAACAATCTGGCGAACCTTCTGATTGATCGTGACCCGGTTGAGGCCGAGCAACACTATCGAGAAGCGCTTCGGATCAAAGCAGATCACTACACCGCTCAATCAAATCTGGCCGAAGCGCTGCGACGACAGCATCGGCTCGAAGAGGCGATTGTGGAAATCAAGAAGGCAATTGACTTGGTTCACGAAAGCATGGCTGCTGTCGGGACCAACAGACCGCCGCGGTATTTGGCCTCGGATTACACGCAGTTAGGGCGATTGCAGCTCCAGATGGGACAACGTGATGCAGCCCGCGCAGCACTGTTGCAAGCCATCGCCATTGACCCTGCAGACGCAGAAGCGAAGCGCATGCTTGGTGCGATTGAGAGAAGTCCCAGCCGGTAATGGCCGCCAGAAGTGCTCAAGCCTGTTGATGCTTGGGCTTGTAGGCAAAATCCGGGACGCGCTTGCGATCGGGTTCCACGGCCCGCAACGGCGCTACTTCCTTCATGGCGGCCAGATATCGGCGTGCCAGTTCCTGGTAAATCGCTGTGCCCTTGGTTTTCCAGTCGATCTCTTCAGCGGTAAGTTCTCGCAGCGGCTTGGCGGGCACTCCCGCAACAAGTGTCCGAGGCGGTACAACGGTGCCCGCCTTCACAAACGCCATTGCCGCCACAAAACTTTCTTCACCGATGACCGCATCATCCATGACCACGGCGTTCATGCCGATTATGGCGTTCCTTTTTACCGTGCAACTATGAAGCACTGCACCGTGCCCGACATGCCCATCCTCTTCAATAATCACATCTTTGCCAGGAAAGCAGTGCAGCGTGCAATTGTCCTGCACGTTGGAACCTGCCTTCATGATGAGCCGGCCGATGTCGCCACGCAGCGAGGCACACGGCCCGACCAGACAGCCCGGTCCGATGATCACGTCGCCAATAAGTGAAGCGGTGGGGTGCACAAATGCGGTGGGATCAACCACTGGGCGAATGCCGTTGAATTCATAGCAGGGCATGGCGTCAGCATACCTCCCCCGGAAAATCCCGTAACCATCACCCGCCGCCCGCACCAGAAGCGCCAGGAATCGTCATGTCCCAGGGATTGAGCAGTTGATCCAGTCGGCTGGGATCGATCATCTTGTGTTCCAGAACGTACTGACGCACGGTCTTGCCTTCCGCAAATGCTGATTTGGCAACTTTCGCGGCGTTGTCATAGCCAATCTCCGGGGCCAGACTTGTGCACATCATCAGGCTCTTTTCCACCATGCCGGTGGCGATGTCCTTGTTCACTTCCAGCCCGGCGATGCACTTGTCCGCAAACATGTTGGCAGCGTTGGCAAGCAACGTGATCTGCCAGATGAGATTGTCCGCCATCATGGGCATGCTGACGTTGAGTTCAAGGAGCGAACCCACGCCGCCCATGCCGCCGATTGTGATGGCGGTGTCGTTTCCAATCACCTGACACGCCACCATCATCACGCTTTCGCAAATGACGGGATTGACCTTGCCCGGCATGATCGATGAACCCGGCTGGGTGGCAGGGAGGCTCAATTCAAAGATGCCGCAGCGTGGCCCCGAGCCGAGCAACCGAATATCGCTGGCGATTTTGGAAAGCGCGACGGCAATGGTCTTGAGGTGGCCGGACGCTTCCACCACGCAATCGCGCGTGGCCTGGGCTTCAAAGTGATTGGCGGCTTCGGCGAATTTCACTTTGGTCAGCGCGGTGAGTTTGCCAGCCACCATTGAGCCGAATTTTGGATGGGTGTTGATGCCGGTGCCCACCGCGGTGCCGCCGATCGGCAGATTCTCCGCCAATCGTGTCATGGCACGTTCGGCCCGCTTCACACAGTAGTCGGCCTGTGCGGCGTAACCGGAGAATTCCTGCCCAAGCCGAATCGGCGTGGCATCCATCAAATGCGTGCGGCCGATTTTCACAATCTTGTCCCACGCCTTTGCCTTCGTCTTCAGCGATCTTGCCAGATGGGTAAGTGCCGGCGCCAATTCATCGTTGATCGCCACCGCCGCCGCGACCTGCATGGCCGTTGGGAAAGTGTCATTGGACGACTGCCCCATGTTCACGTGATCGTTCGGGTGCAACACGGCTTTTTTGGATTTGGCGAGGTTGGCAATCACCTCATTCACGTTCATGTTCGTTGAGGTGCCCGAGCCGGTTTGAAAGATGTCGATGGGGAAGTGCCGCATCATGGCGAGTGCGGCGGGGGAGTCGTAGCCATCCAGAAATGAGCTGGCGATCTCATCGCACGCGCTGCCAATTGCTTTGACTTTGTTGGATTCCAGTTTTTTCAGATCGCCGTTCGTTTGCGAGCAGGCTTTCTTCAAAAGTGCAAAAGCGCGAATGACGCGCGGCGGAACGGGCCGACCGGAGACCGGGAAATTGAGCACCGCCCGCTGGGTGGTGGCACCATACAAAGCCTCGGCGGGAACGGTCATTTCACCCATGGAATCACGCTCCATTCGGGTGGCGGATGAAGATGCTTTTGATGGAACTTTTGGGCTGCGATTCGCCATGGTGCCGCAAGTGTACCGTCTTCTTTTGTACTTACGGTCGCGGTCCGTTGTTCGGGTAGTTCGAAGTGGCATCGGCTGAGGCATCCCTGCGGATGGCCTGGGAAATCTGATCGACGGTGGCGCGATGTTCTTGAGCCAGTCGGCCTGCGAACCGGCGGTTGATTTCATTGCAGAGCGGAGCGGCAGCGGTCAGGTCTCGATCAGCGGTCCGGGACAATAAATTTACCCACTCCTGCGCTTCGGCACTGATTTCCGCCGCCTTGTCATACCGCCCGGAAAGTGCCGCCGCTTGAAAGAGCAACGGCGCTTCGCCTTCCAATTGGCCTCTCACACTATCCAGCAAGGTGTAGGCGCGTGCAGCATCACCCTGATCAATGAGGAACGGTGCATACCGGGCGATGGCAATCGCTCGCTGACTAGCCGCCAACTCTTCCTTAGGCATGTTCACGATGCGAGCCAGAAGAGACCGGCGGACGGACGCATCAACGTGAACGGCGGATGCCAGCACATCATCGGCGGCCAGCAGATTTGCCGTGGGAAGCCTGCCAAGGAGTCTCGCCACGCCATCGTTCCACATTTTGGAAGTCGCATCGGTCGGCGACCAATTGATGAGCAGCCGCAGCGATGCCACATCGGCCGGCCCGTCTGCCACGGCCTGTATCGCAAACGGATAAATGGATGGATCAGCCGCGCGTGGAATCAGCGGCTGTCGCAATCCCCGCTGGGCAAAACCCTCGGCCACCGCTCCACGCAGTGCTGGATTCTCGCCATCCAGTAGACCCGTGAGCGCCGCAACATCGGAATCATCACCTATCCACGCCAACAACCTCGTGATTGAAGGAGTGTTCCGCTGCTGAAACAATTTGCGCAAGTCTGTGCGAAGTGAAGAAAGTGTCTCCGCGGGCAGAGCATCGGTTTCATGGGTACGCCAGATCACACGCGCCGCTTTCTCGCCAAGTTCAGCATCGCCCAGCCATTTCTTGGCAGGTTCCACCGCCGCGCGCGCAGGTCGCTTGATGAGGATGTCCAGAAAAGCGCTGACAACGGCGGGCGTAGTTTCAGTGCTCACTCTGGTTGCAATGAGTGTGCCGATGCCTTCGTAATTCATTTCATGCAAGGTTCTTGCCGCCTGCGCTCGAAGCGCAGGCGATTCATCGAGCAGCCGATCGGCGACTTTCTGCTGGACCTCCGGCGGAATCCGCACGCTGTCCTGCAGAAGCACGGATACTCGACCAAGCGCAAACTCCCGCACCGGTGCCAGCGAATGTTGCATCAGGCCCGGCAGCCTCCGCAGCTGTTCATCCGTGGCCAATGCGGGAAAGAGATCGCGATAGGCGCCAAACAATTCGCGGGAGGTATTGTCGTTGGCTTCGCGCTGCTTTTGAAGATCCTGTTGCAACTGCGCAGCACGCTTGCTCAAGGACTTGGTGATGTACGCAGACCACTGTCCGGCTGGTAGTGCCCCGGCTTCCTTCCACCATACCCGCCATGCCGCAACGTCAGGTCCGTGGGACAGGCCCGACAGCCGCTGGAGGCCATCGCAAGCGGCAGAAACCAGTTCCGCAGACTCATCCGGATTGTTCACGATTCTCATCAGGCTTGCGGCAGCCGCCTGGCCTTCAAACGCGCTTAGCGCCTGGATTGGCCCAAGGCGTGCGGCGGGTGTTTCCGCGCGGTTCAACGCCATCTCGGCCACTTGCTTCAAAGCATCGCTTCCGTAACGTGCCACCGCCCACGAGAGCGATTCCACAACGCCATCGGGAGCGCCGAGCAAGGCAGCAAGTGCAGATTTCCGCAACGACTCAACGGGAGTGACCGCCGTTTGCATCGCATTGACAACCGCAAGTATGACGGCTGGCTTCTGACTTCGCAGGCCTTGATCCAAGACCTCAATTGCCTCCGGTACCCCCATCGCCAGTAGTTCCTGGGCGGCGTTGCGCCGCACCTCGGAAGTGATCTCCGCAGATGGATTCAGCACGGTGAGGCTGAAAATCTGCAATTGGCGCTGCTGCTGTTCGGTGAGCGGCTCGGCAGGTACCGGCGGTGTGCTCGGGGCATTCGGCGGGGTCTCGGGAGGGGCGGACGGCTGTGCATCGATCGAAATCTGGGTGTCAAACCACGAATCCCTGGCAGGGGATGAGTTGTCGCCGCCTGGGTTTCCGGGCGCCGCACATGCCGCCATAAGGCCGATGGCACCAACCACCACGGTGCGGTGGAGTCCGGTGGTCCGGGATTTCACAGGGGCTCTGGCCATGGACTTCCAGCACGCACCTTTCCATTGAAAAAACAGTCGGGAGGACAAATGGTTTGACACGTATAAAGTAGGTCGTGTTCCCTCGTATCGGCTACACTTTCTTTGGATCGTGCACTCTTTTTTCCGCGCGAGCGAAAAAAGTCCTTGGAGTACGGCATGAGCGACTGGTTGGACGCTGAAGCACACGCAGACCGGGCCTTGGAACTGTTTGAGCGCGGCCGTTGGGCCGATGCCGAAGCCGAACTGCGCAAAGCAATTTCACTCAATCCCGATCAGGCAGAATGGCACTTCAATCTCGGGCTCACCTTGGAACAGGCGGGCCGCGAAGAGGACGCCCTGATCAGTTATGAACGCGCCATCGACCTCATGCCGGATCAACCCGACCCCCTTGTGGCGGCCGGCGTGCTGGCGAATCGGCGTGGCCACTTCGAACGCGCCATCGGCTGGCTGGAGCGGGCCATTCGGATTGAGCCGCAATTTGAAGAGGCGTATGCCCACAAGATTGAAAGCCACCTCCGCCTCGGCGCTCACGATGATGCCGAAACCACTTTCTACATGGCCCAGCATGCGCTTCCGGAACCCAGCGCCCAATGTCTGGCTGTGATGGCCGAGAGCCTGATTCAACGGCGCGTGTTCGATAGAGCCGAATGGTGTCTTAAGGAAGCGCTGCGGCTGGAACCGCAAATGCCGCGACTCCGTGCCCGGCTCGCTGCCCTCATGGCAATCGCCGGCAAACCCCAACGCGCGTTGCAACTTTACCTGCGGGAACTTCGCGATGATCCCGGCAGCATTGATACGCTCCTGGAATTCGGTGGCCTGTTGCACGACCTGGGCCGGCTTCCGGAGGCTGCGGAAAAATATCGCCGTGTACTGGAACTTGAGCCAGCCAACGTGGATGCCCACTTCCGGCTGGGGCAAGTCGCGCTGGCCGCTCACCGCTTTCATCAAGCAAGTCTGGAGTTTGAACTCGTCCTGAAACTCGATTCCAACTATCCGGCAATTCGATGCGCGATGGGTGAGGCGTTGCTCCGCCGCGATCGTCGCAATGAGGCCCGCCGGTACCTCTTGGAAGAATACGCCCTCGTCACTGCAGAAATCCGTGAAGCCGCGCCAGCCAAATCAGTTGAATCCGCCTCCGCAAACCCGACCGTGCCACGGCCTGATTTGGCGGGATTGGCCTCTCTTCTACTGGAACTGGATGAACCGGCCCGTGCTGCGGAACTCTTTGAGTATGTCCTTGCTGGCAATGAATCCACAGAACTCCTGCGATTACTGGCATTGGCGCGCTTTCAGGCTGGCGATCGTGACGGTGGAATTGCCGCCAGCCGCCGTGTGCTTTCAATGGAACCCGAGTGCATTCGCTCCATCCACAACCTGGCCCTGGCGGCGCTTCAGCAGCATCAACTCACATCGGCCAACGGCTGGATCAAGCGCGGGCTGGCGATCAACCATCATGACGATGGCCTGCGCCGCTTGCGCATCCGTTTGTGGCTTGCGATGGCCAAGGATTTCGTCGTGCGTACGGTGAAGACAATAACCGGCCGCCGCAAGGCAACGTGAAAACAGCCAAGGTTCTCGCCTCGGCAACATTCGTTCGAATCAAACTCGAATATCAGAGCGTCGCGTCGGTGAACGGCAGAAGGGCCATGTAGCGTGCCCGCTTGATGGCCTGCGCCACCATTCGCTGCTCACGAGCGGAAACACTCAATCGCTTGCGTGAATAGATCTTGCCGTTGGGCGTCATCAGCCTGCGAAGATCATCCACCGCCTTGTAATCCACGTAGGGATTATTATCCGTGCCCGTCTTGAGATAGGCTGGCTTGGGGCGACGAGCGGGGGGGGCCGGTGCTTGGAACTGTGTCATGCGAAAAAAACTCCCGTCTTGGATTTGGTCTTCTCGAAATGGGAAGACCGGCAGCCCGCCTCTTCAAACCATGCTGGCGGGCGACGAATCGATCAGGATAGTCGATTTCAACCCTTGAATCAAGGCTATGGAATTCATGGCAGAATTGACGATTGACCTCTCAAGATCGACGATTGGAACCCTTGCCTACCTCCGCACCCATCATTGGCATTACGGCTGACGCCACACCGGAAAAATACCAGGTCGGCCGATCCTACGTCGCCATGGTTGAAAAGGCCGGTGGCATTCCCATCATCCTTCCGTGTGTGCCTCAATGTGCCGTGGATTTCGTCCGCCTTTGCGATGGCATCATGCTCACCGGCGGCGGCGACCCCATCACCGCACACTGGGGCGTTCCGCAGCATCCCAAATCCAACCCCATCGATCCCCAACGACAGGAGTTTGAATTGGCGATTCTCGATGCGCTGGAAATCAACAACCAAAAGCCCGCATTGGGTATCTGCCTCGGCATGCAG
>CAZWJR010000036.1:0-7672 GCA_964634655.1 uncultured Isosphaeraceae bacterium
CCAGTTGCGAGAATGGTTCAAAGATAAATTGGTTCTGATTGGAGACATGCGGCATGAGCCTGCAGTTCTCCAGGAAGATTGGCATTCCACACCCGATGGGCGAAAACTGGCAGGCCCGCAAGGACACCTCGCTGCCATAGACGCGCTGCTTCGAGATGCCGTCACGATCAAGTATCCCCGAGATTTGACCCATGGAATCATGCTCATGATCGGGGCTTTACTGGGAATCGTCGTCGGGCGCATGCCGGATCGAAGGGCAGGTCCGCGATTTCTGTTACTCGCCACCGCCGCTGTGGTTCTGTGCCTGCTTAGTTTCGCGGGATACCGCTTTTTCAGTTACATTTGCTTTCCGCTTGGCCCGGCATTGGCCATGATCGTTGCCTGTGCTGGGGTCATGCTCATCGATCGGATTCATCATCCGGAATCGCCGTCGCCTTCTACAAGGATTTCCTACTCATGAAGCGCCCATTGTTGGTTGTGATGTGCATATCTGCTCTGGTTACAGGTTGCAAGGTGGACCTGCTCAATACCAAAGGCACGCACCTGGACAAGGACCTGATCGGCGGCACAAAAGCCGTCGCATTGGCCGGCGGTTTTGAGACCCTCAACAACGCGTTCACTACCAAAAGTTTTGTAATCGGTAGCGTGGAGGGCAGCGGCCAGAACTACACCGCGTACGTGGCTCCGATGCCGGGAACGAGGCCTATCGCAGAAGCCAGCGTCAGCGTCGGAGATCCCACGCTGAATCTTGTCAGTGGATGGGGCTACCTGTTTGGCGTTCACCCATCCGCCAAAACTCGGCGCGTCAGGGCCGTTGGCGACGGCACCCGCTTCATAATCCAAATCGATACCAACGTCGATCGTGTCTATCTCGTTCCACAATCCAGCACTCAATACGTTCGTATCACCCCTCTGGTGGGAAACTCACCTACACCCATGAGCCTTTCCGAGCAAGGAAAATATGTGGAAATCGACGACAATGGCGTCATCAGCACCCCGGTCGCCGTGGTGGGCAGCGCCCAGCAGACATTTGTGCAATCAGTTCGGGACGCCGTCATGGCTCAAAACTTGGAATGGCCCAACATTCTCGGGATTCCAACATGGCCATGATGCGGGGTCTGATGAAATGCGGCGTCCATTCTCGTCACCGCATGGCCGATTATGCACAAGAAAAAGACCGGTAAACCGGTCCGCCTTCCTCGTTCATGCCTGCGGTCTCAAGTCTGAAATCGCAAATCTTGAATCTCCGCTCACCCCTCCGGCTCAATCGTCACCGTCAGAAACTTGCTCGCAAACTGCTCGCACAGCAGCTCTGCCCGCTCCCGGTGCGTGGTCATCAGCAACGCCAACCCGGATTTGTGCGCTTCGAGCGTGTGAATGAGAGCCTCCAGCGGATTCAGCGATACCAACTCCACTATCGTGTCCACCACGTATCCGATCTCATTCTTGTCATCGTTGTGCAGCAGAATTCTCCACTGCGGCATTTGATCCAGTTTGGCAGGCGACTTTCTTTGATCACTTCGCGGCTTCGGACGAACCTTCATCGTCATTGCCGACTCACTAGTCGTCTGTACGCCCGGTACCCATTGCGTCGCGCCAAAATCAGGATCGTTCTGCTGTTCCATTCACAAATCTCCAAAACCCAAACCAGCGACAATCCCCGGATGCGATAAGCAAGTCACCTGATTTTAGGCCATCCCCCTCCACGTTGTCGCGTCAAATCTCAAATCGTCGATATCCGCCTCTCAAGCCGCAATTCATCCGCACAAACACCGTTCAAAACCTTGCCCGATTTCACACCGTCACCAATTGCCCTTGCTCCGCCAGATACATCACCACCTTGCGCAGATCGCCGGTCTCTTCAAACGCCTTCCGCTGTCGAGCCGCACCGGTGCCGTTTTCGATGATGTCATCCAGATAATGCAGTTGCGTCAGGCAACCCAGATTCTCCGCGTACGGCGAAACACGCTCAATCAACTTCCTCGTGATCGTCTTAATCGGCACCGCCTGCACGTTACCCGCCGTATCAAACTCCACCAGGCTTGCATCCATGCCGTAGCGGCCCGCATGCCACTTGTTCTGCTTGGCGATCATCGGGTGGCTGTCGAACTGGTACGCGCCGTTATCGATTGATTCCGAAAGCGCCGCCACAAGTGACTGTGTCAACGCCACAACTCCCAGCGTGTGCCGCAGATTCATCGGCATATCCATCACCCGCATCTCCACCGTGCCAAACCCCGCATGCGGCCGCACGTCCCACCAGATTTCACGAATCGAACTGATGAACTTCGTCCGGATCAAATGATCAATCAGCCAAACGTATTCACTCCAGTTCCGCATCGGCTGCGGCAGGCCCGCCGTCGGCAACGCCTCGATAATCTTCGCGCGATATGACTGCAAACCCGAATCCCGCCCGCACCAAAACGGCGAATTCACACTCAACGCCAGCAGCGTGGGAATGTGTTTGAGCAACCGATCGCACAAGTGAATCGCCTTGTCCCCGCTGTCCACACCCACATGCACATGCAGGCCAAACGTCAGCAGCCGCCGCGCCACATCCTGCATCGCCTTCAGCAGCCACTGATACCGATCGCCCGGCGTAATCTCCTGATGCTCCCATCGCGAAAACGGATGCGTCCCCGCCCAAACAAACATCAGCCCCATGTCCTCCACCGCTTCCTGCGCCCAAATCAATTTCTCGGACAGATCGTTTTCAACATCCTTGACCGTGTTGCACACACCGGTGTTGATCTCGCAGTAACTCTGCATGAACTCCGGCTTGAAGCAGTCCTTCCACTTGGCAGGCACACGATCCAGCAGCGGCTGAATCCGATTCGCCAGCGCCCCGGTCTCCGCATCAACCAGTTGCAATTCCAGTTCAACACCGAGTGTGTACGTCTTGTTGGAGGTGAAAACCTGCGGCATGGTTGAAATGGTATCACAGGCCTGCCAAGATCGATCTAAGCCGTCCGCGCCGCCATCAACGCCGACCGCGCCAAAACTCTCGCGCCAATCCCCAGCGCTGCCTCATCAATGTCAAACATGCTTGAATGCAGAGCCCGCCGCTGATCTTTCTGCGGCAACCCCGCACCCAGCCTCACAATCGCCCCCGGCACCACTTCCTGGAAGAACGCAAAATCCTCCGCCCCAAGGCTTGGCACATCGATCCAATGCGCTGTGCATTTTGCCCCCACCGTCGCTTCCGCCATCACATCAATCAACGCTCCATCGTTGTTCGTCGGCGGTGCGTAGGTTGGCACTTCCATGGTGATCTCGCATCCTGTCGCCGTTGCCACGCCCTTGATGATCGCCGCCATCTTCTGCTGCACCGCTTCCAGATCCTCCAGCCTTGCCGTGCGCAGCGTGCCCTTCAAGATCGCCTCATCGGGAATCGCGTTGAACGATGAACCCGCGTTAATCGAAGCCACCGTCAGCGATAGCGGATAGCGGCTGTCCATGCTGCGCGGGCACAGTTGATAAAACAAATCCGTTAAACTCACCGCTGCAGGAATCGGATCAATCGTCTGGAACGGCCGGGCCGAGTGACCGCTGCGCCCCTTGATCGTGATTTGAAAACACTTGCACGCGCTGGTCAGCGGCCCCTTGCGCAAGCCGATGACGCCCGCATCCAGGAACGGTTCCACATGCACCGCAAAAATCGCTTTGACGCCCTTCACCGCACCTTGCCGAATCATGGAGAGCGCGCCATCCGCTGCTTCCTCCGCCGGTTGAAAAACCGCTCGAAAATTGTGCCTTAGCCCAAGTTTGCCCAGCCACTCGCGATTCTCATGCACCGCCAGCGTCGCAGCCAGCGCGATGGTGCTGTGCGCATCGTGACCGCATGCGTGGCACAAACCAGGATTCTTTGATGCATACGCAACCGTCTTCTCATCATCCACATGCACGCAATCCAGTTCCGCCCGCACCGCCACAAATGAATCCTTCGGTCCGCCCAGATCGATATCCACCACAACACCAAGCCCATCCTGCATAACGCGCGGCTGCAACCCCGCTTCACTCAATAATCCTGCCACCAGCGCCGTTGTCTTTATCTCCTGCCCGGAACCCTCCGGCGATGCGTGAATCTTCCGCCGCAGATCAATCATCCACTGCCGCCGCTGATCAACGAACTGATCCAGAATTGGCCAGAACTGGTCCAGCGTCCCGGCCACACCGGATGGCCGCACCGGTGAAGAAACTGCTTTGGATGATGCGGCGGGTGTCATGTTTCTGCCTTGATCGAAGCCCTACAGGATAGCATTTTGCCGCCGAAAAAGGAATCGCCGCGTTGCCGATTCACGTGTCAATCGCAACAATGACGGCAGAAGCAACACCACAAATTGCCCGCCTTCCCATTTGAACCCGGCCATGAAATCCATCTTGAAACTTGTCGCGATCTCGCTCCTGATAACCGCAACGCTCCGTTGCACCGCGCCCGCTCCAAAACCGCCGACCGCACCAGCTCCAACCTCGCAACAAGCAGCAACCTCCGATCGCGTCATTGCCTGGCAACAGGACCTCGATGCGCTCATGACTGAACTGGCTAGGCGTCACAAGAACGCATTCTTCCACACAAGTCGCGAAGATTTTCAGAAAGCCGGAAATGCACTCCGCTCTCGCATTGATTCTCTGGCCGATCATCAGGTCATCGTAGAGTTCATGAAACTGGTCGCCCTGCTCGGCGATGGTCACACCAGCGTCGAATTCAGTGCAGCAAAACCACCGTTTCATGCCTATCCCCTCACCTTCCTTTCGTTCAGCGATGGAATCTTTGTTGCCGCCGCGCCGGAACAATACCGCGAACTCGTCGGCTGCAAACTCCTTCACATCAATGACATTTCCGCCGATGAAGCGGCTCGGCGCGTCAGCACTGTCTTCCCCTATGAAAATGAATCCTGGCGCGCCCAGGCCCTCCGCCGCTTCATGTCCATCGCCGAAGTGCTCAACACAGTCAACATCATCCCGGATATGAACCGCGCGGCCTTTGCCTTGAAAAATCCCGATGGGCGCGAGTTCACCATTGAACTCGCCCCGCTCGCACCTGGCGTCAAACTCCAATGGGTCACCGCGTGGGATTCAATCAAGGATTCCCTCCCGATATCACGCCTGCAGCGCCCGGAGTGGTACTGGTTTGAGCAACTTCCTGAATCCAGCATCATCTACTGCCGCTACGACCGCTGCGCCGATCAGACCGGCAAGCCCGTCAGCGCGTTCTCAAAAGAACTGCTCGATTTCATTCAACAGCGCGATACTTCGCAACTCATCATCGATCTCCGCAACAACGGTGGCGGCAATTCTGCGCTGCTCGATCCCCTGATCGATGATCTGGCAAAACTTCCCAAATCCAAACTCGATCGCACGGTCGTTCTCATCGGCCGCGCCACATTTTCCTCCGGCCAACTCAACGCCAATTCCATCCGAAACAAACTCCACGCCACCGTCATCGGCGAGCCCACCGGCCAGAAGCCCAACGCCTATGGCGAGGTGCGTTCCTTCAACCTGCCGCACTCCGGTCTGGCTGTTTCCTATTCCACCAAGTATTTCAAGACTGATCCCGCTGATCCGCCCTCCATGATGCCGGACATCTCGGTTGATCTGACCGCCGCCGACTTTTTTTCCACGCGTGACGCTGCGTTTGAAGCCACACTCAAATTGTTGAACCAGCCAAAGTCGTCATGAAAAAAAGCCCGAGCGCTTTCGCACTCGGGCTTGTGAATCAAATCAGCAGATACAGAACGATCGGATCAGTTCTGTGGCTCGCCAGCGCCGCCGCCATTACCACGACCGCCGCCACGACCACCACGGCCGCCGCCGGCACCGCCGCCCGCACCATCGCCGGGATTGCCACCAGCACCGGCTCCATCGCCAGCGCCCTCACCGCGGCCGCCCGCTCCACCAGGTCTGCCGCCAGCTCGTCCGCCGCCGATGTATCGCTGGAACTGCCCAAGTTGTTCCTCGGACAGCACCTTCTTCATCGTGTCGCCCAGAGCCTTGCGGGCTTCCTGATTCGCTGCACGAGAAGCTTCGCGATCTTCGTTTTCCATCGCCTTGGCAAACGCGGTGACATACGTCTGCGTCGCCGTCATTGCCTCATCGTTCTTCGCTGCATCAAGTTTGAACCCAACCAGCGTGTTCGTCATCGCGTCCCATTGCACGTTGAAGGAGCCCAGCGCAGGCAGGGCCTTGCTGACCTGATCAGCCGATAGCGACTTCGACAGCGCGCTTTCCAGTTTGGCTTTCTCTGTCTTGTTGAGATCAGCAAATGCCTTCTGCATTTCCGCGCCCATGCCGCCACGTCGCGGGGCGCCGTCTTCGCCGCCTTGTTGGGCCTTGGCGATGACTTCCTGACGCAACTTCTCCATCGCTTCCATTTGGCTCTTGCGCGCATCGGTGTACGCCGCCACGGTGGCCTTTGTTTGATCGCCACTGAAACCAAGCGTCTTGGCAAGGTGTGTTGCTTCCAATTCCCACGCCGCCTTGGACTGCTCGGGCGTCATCATGGGGCGCATACCAGGATTGGCTGGGCCACCCGCACCACCGGGGCCGCCGGGCATGCCGGGACCTTCACCCGGAGGGGCTGCTGGATCACGAGGAGCGCGCGGCGCGCGGGGTGCACGCGGCGGGTTGCCTTCGCCGGCCCCTGGCTTTGGCGGATCTTGAGCCAACACTGGCAGGCACATCGCGCCCACCATCAATGATGAAGTGAGAATTCGAAGCAATTTCATGAACTAAACTCCTTGGTTTCAGATGGAAGAGGTAAAAGTAGGTCCGCGCGATCGCGGCCATCATACGATCGCATCGCAAAATCAAACGCTTGCGGTTGAGAGTTATTGGCCCTTCCTACCCCGTTTATCCCCAAAAGCCGCGCCGGGAGCCAATTCGAACGGTTTTTTCCCGATCCAGCCGCAATAAGCCCCTTTCGCACCGGCTGCATTCGAAACGGTATTCTCTTCCCCCGTGTCTGCCCCAATCCCGGCCTTCAAGCCCGACCAACCCGCGCGCGTCCTCGGTCCCATCGACGCCACCTGCGTCGTCATCGGCGCCATCATTGGCGTTGGCATCTTTTTCAACCCATCCGGCGTTGCCGCGCTCTGCCCATCCGTTACCCAAACTTTGATGGTCTGGGCCATCGGTGGAGCCATTGCACTCTGCGGCGCACTCGCCTTCGCTGAACTCGGCGGCATGTACCACGGCAGCGGCGCTCAATACACAATTCTTCGCGACAGTTACGGCCCTTGCCCCGCCTTCCTCTACGTCTTCTGCATGGCCACCATTATTGAACCTGGCTCCATCGGCATCATGGGATTCATCTGCGCCAAAAACATGCTCGCCGTCGTTGGCATAGACAATCCTTCGGAAGCAACGCTCCGACTGTTCACCGCCGCCTTGGTCCTTTCCGTCACCGTCGCGAACATCATCGGCGTGCGATGGGGAGCTCGCATCCAGAACGTCACCGTCTACGCAAAGGTCCTTGTGCTGCTCATCATCACCGCCATGGCCGCACTCTTCGCTCCCAATGGCCCAGCAATCGCTCCCTCCACGCCACCCGCCGCATCCGGCAGCCTGTTCCACTGTATGTTCAAACGACCAACTTGGTGAGCCTAATGTACTCCAGGCAAGAGGATATAGATCAGCCATGATTGATGCTCCTTTTTTCATCTGTTTGTATTGT
>CAZWJR010000036.1:7682-16979 GCA_964634655.1 uncultured Isosphaeraceae bacterium
CCCCGTCCTCTTTGCCTTTGGCGGTTGGCAACAAGTCCTTTGGCTCGGGGGGGAAGTCCGCAATCCGCGCCGCAACCTCCCCCGATCAATCATTGGCGGCGTCGTTGTCGTCATCACTGTCTACCTGCTTGTGAATTGGGCCTACCTCCGCTTGCTTGGCGTGGATGGCGTAGCCAAATCCGAAACGCTTGCCGCCGATGCCGTCGGCGTCCTCTGGCCGGATTTCGGTCGTCGCCTCGCCGCTGCTGCCGTCGCTGTTTCAGCCTTCGGCGTGCTCAACGTCCAATTCCTCACCGCCCCGCGCCTGATCTTCGGCATGGCGCAGGATGGCCGCTTCTTCGCGCCATTCGCCAGCCTAAGCCGCAAGTTCGGCACACCCTTGCTTGCCATCGCGCTGCTAAGCATCATTTCGCTTGCATTGCTGCTCATCGCTGGAGAAAAACCCGTTGACAAATTGCTCAACGCCGTCGTCATGGTGGATTCGGTGTTCTTCGTTCTCACCGGTGCCGCCGTTGTCATTTTGAGATGGAAGAAACCAAACGCCGATCGCCCCACGCGCGTGTGGGGTTATCCCGTAGTGCCTCTGCTGTTTGTGCTTGGTGAATTGGGTGCGATCGTTGGCTCGTTCGTTGAGCCATCCATTCGTTGGACCGCCCTGACCAGCGCCGCATGGATCGCCGTCGCCGCATTGGTTTACTTAGCATTCTTCCGCAAACCGCTGCATCAGTCATCCAGTCTCTATATTACCGAATCGTGCGTCGCCATAGCCACACCCCCTGCTATCGCTTCAAGTAATTTCGCATGTCTTCCGAATGAAGACCGAGGATCACACAAACTCCCGCCGCCGTTCCGATCGGAACAAGAATGAGAACGAATGGCAGCGCAATCCACGCAACGATCCGCCCGGCTGGTTGCCTCATGATGAGCAATGTCATTGCGATCAGAGCGGTGATTGCAATCAAGAAGAAATAACCCGTCATGTATTCCCGCACACCGTCAGCGCCATCTTGGATCGTCACATCCAGTGTCACCGCGCCAATGGCACCCCACAACAGTCCGATTAGAAGCAAGCCCGTGCAGGCCCACTTGGCTCGCCCCGTTACACCGCTGAACAATTCCTTCGCCATGCTATGGCTCCGATGTGTATTCGGCTGAAAACCGCAGTTTCAAGACTCGTCAAATCACTGAATCATGCGTCGCCACATTATGCGTTGGCGCAGTGTTTAACTGCACCAGTTTTTCCGATTGCAGTTTCTTCGCTGTATCGGGATCAACGTACTCGCTGTGGCACGACAGTTTCTTGTCTTCCACTTCCGCCACCGCACTCCCCAGCATCGCCTTCTTTGTCTTGCTCGCCAGTTTGTGAATCTCATCCGGCGAAAGCACCCCGCGCTTCTCAAGAATTTCCTGCTGCTCCGCCGTCAGAGCCTCGGTCTTCTTGGGCTTGTCCCAGGCAAAAGCATCATCCTTGCCCGACGCAAACTCCTGAATTTCCTTGCTGATCCGCACACTGCACCAGTCGTGCCCGCACATGGCACAGAAATCCGTATCCACATCCAAATCTTCATCGTGATACGCCCGAGCCGTGTCCGGATCGAACGACAACTCGAAATGTTTTTCCCAGTTCAACGCCGCCCGCGCCTTGGTCAGTTCATCATCACGGTCGCGCGTTCCCGGAATCCCCAGCGCCACATCCGCAGCATGCGCTGCAATCTTGTACGCAATGCAACCTTGCTTCACATCATCCTTCTTCGGCAGGCCCAGATGCTCCTTTGGCGTCACGTAACACAGCATCGCCGCACCGTGATACGCCGCGTTTGTCGCACCAATGCAAGAAGTGATGTGGTCATACCCGGGAAAAATATCCGTCACCAGCGGCCCAAGCACATAAAACGGCGCGCCGTGGCACAACCGCCGCTGCAACTTCATGTTGTATTCAATCTGATCCAGCGGCACGTGGCCCGGCCCCTCCACCATCACCTGCACGCCATGCGTCCAAGCCCGCTCCGTCAATTCGCCGATGGTCTCCAGTTCCGCCAATTGCGCGCGATCCGTGGCATCCGCCAATCCGCCCGGCCGCAAACCATCACCGATGGAAAAACTCACATCGAACCGGCGCATGATCTCGCAAATCTCATCCCACAACTCATACATGGGATTCTGCTTGTTGTGAATCAGCATCCACTTCGCCAGCAGTGATCCGCCCCGGCTCACAATCCCAATGAGCCGATTTTTCACAAACTTTAAGTGCTCTCGCAACACCCCCGCATGGATCGTCATGTAGCTCACGCCCTGCCGCGCCTGGTTTTCAACCTCTGCCAGAATCACTTCCGGGGTCAAGTCTTCCAGCTTCCGCCCGATGATCATCGAGTAAATCGGCACCGTGCCAATCGGCACCGTCGCATTCCTGATGATCGCCTCCCGGCATGCATCCAGATCACCCCCCGTACTCAAATCCATCACTGTGTCCGCGCCCCATCGCTCCGCCCACTTCAGTTTCTCAACTTCTTGATCCATCGAAGAAGACACCGGCGAAGCCCCCATGTTGGCGTTGACCTTTGTCTTGCTCGCCCGACCGATGCACATCGGGTCCAGCCGATATTTCAGATGCACAATGTTCGCCGGAATAATCATCCGCCCCGCCGCCACTTCATCACGCACCTGTTCCGCTGAAAGATGCGGCTCCCGCTCCGCTACCCGCCGCATCTCTGGCGTCACAATTCCCGCACGCGCCTTCTCCAACTGCGTCACCGCTGACTGCTGACCGCTGGCTGCGGACCGCTCCTCCGGCATGAAATCCCACGCCGTCTTCTTCGATGGCCCCGGCATGCCCGGCGTATCCGGCGAGGCAAACATCAACGCACCGCCAACATCCGCCTTCAATGCAAAACTCCCCGGCGATGTCCCTTGCTTCAACGTGGATGGATTGTCCGCTCCACACAGAGGCAATGTGTACGACGTGTCATCTTTCGAGCCGAAATTCGTTTGAATCATGAATCGCTTCCCTACGCCGGTGCAAACCGGATCAGGTTCCGCGGGTGCTTCTCAGCCCACCGAAACCAAATTTCGGCGGCGCCCCGAGCGAACGCAGGTAGTCTATCGCACCGTGACGCACTCCGCCACGATCCAAATCCGTCCCTGGCAAGCCACCGATTCCCTCGCCGCACTCACGGATCTGCTCCACCGCGCTTACAAGCCCCTTGCAGATGCCGGCATGCGCTTCGTCGCCTCACACCAGGATGATCGCACCACGCTCAAGAGACTGTCCAAAGGCGCGTGCTACCTCGCACACCTTGACGGAAAACTCATCGGCACCATTGTCTACTATCCACCCGGCACAGATCACGAATGCTGGTGGTACGAACAGCCCGGCGTCGCCTTCTTTGGCCAATTTGCGGTCGAACCAGATCAGCAGCGCACAGGCGTCGGCACACTCCTGCTCATTCACGCCGAGCAACTCGCCATCGCCGATGCAGCCCGCGAAATTGCCCTTGATACTTCTGAACACGCCGCCGAACTCATCGCCTGGTACACCAAGCGCGGCTACCGCCACGTCGGCCATACCCAGTGGGATTCCACAAACTACCGCAGCGTGATTTTGAGCAAATGCCTCGTCAAACAGAAAACGTGAAGGCTCGCAAATTCCTCCTCCCTTGAGGGAGGGGGCTAGGGGGTGGGTGAAGAGCCCGAGTACTCAACGAGCCAAACTCAACTCGCACTACTTCGCCGGCCTATCCGCATCCTGCAACCCATTCTTCTGCAAATGCGTCCGCATCTCACTGTTCCACCGCATGAAAATATTCGGCGTCACCGTGTCATGCGTCGCACCCGCCACCATCAACACATATCCGCCACCCACATCGGCAGCCCCACTTTCCGACGCCTCCTCCTTCTTCAACTTCTCCACCGCCTCCTTGAACCGTTCCACCGCGCGGTTGAGGAAGTACGAATCCAAATCGCCGCACGCCAGATGCACTTTGCTCTTCACGATCGGCCCATATCGCTTCCAATCCTTCTCCACCATTCGCCTAATGTCATAGGGCTGCCACGTTTCCACCACAGCTTTGTCGATCTGCCCCGTCTTTGGATCAAACATTGAAACCGGCAGCCCCGTCTTTTCATCCCGCTTTGAAAAACACGCATTCCACGAACTCCACTGCTGCCCCGATCTGCCATCCGGATCAATCGCCTGCTCCATACCCACTTCCTGCCGCACTTTCATGAGCGGCGCGGGCTGCCCGCTGGCATCGATGAAGTTCCGGTACGAAGGCACTTCCTTCCCTGCTGCATCCACAAAAATACTTTCATCCGCATACAAATCCGTCATCTGGAACGCATGAAAATCAATCGGGTCCGGCGAACTCGACCAGCAACCACCAAACACCTCCGGATGCTTCAATTGCAGCCAGAGCGATGACCACCCGCCCGATGAATGCCCCGTGATCAGCCTCGCTTCCGGCTTCGCTACCAGCCGAAACTCTTTTTCCAGATACGGAATGAATTCCGTCATCAGTGCCGTTTCGCGCATTCCGTTGTTCGCTGAATCAACAAAAAAATGATGCCCCAGCGGCGATTCCGGATCCAGCACGATGTACACCCCAATCGGCGCAATCTCCTCCACGTTCATCGTCAACAGCATGTCGCGGTAATTCTCCGCAGCATCATCGCGCCCGCCATAGCCCGGCACAACATAAATCGCAGGCCACTGCTGTCGCGGCCACTTCGGATCGTTGTACTGCTTGGGCAGCGCAACTCCCGCCCGGTGGTACACATCTCTTCCATAAAACTTGCTCAACAATTCACTGCGAAACCGCACCCACTTCAAGTTCGGATGATCCTCGGGCTTCGCCACCAACACAGGCTTGGTCAGCGTGAGCCTTACCGTTTCGTCTTTCGTTGGCGACAACTCCTGTCGCAACACCTCGCTGTACACATTGCCCGGACCAGCATCATGCGATCGCTCCGTCTGGTCCGCGTCCAGCACCGCCTGCACCCGCACCCATCCGTCCAATTTGTCCAAGGATTCCGGAAACGCCGGCGTCGTCCCGTCAATAATCACAGAATCCCCCGGCTTGAAATCCTTCACCGCCACCGATGCAATCGGCTGCGGCGCATCAAAAAACGGCGCTTCCATTGGAGAATGTGCCACCCATCGCCGATCATTCCTGGTAATGAAAAACAGAATCACCCGCCCCGTCGCCGGTTCCGATCGAGCCGCCGCATCCAGCGTGATGATGTACGTATCCGCCTCAACCCGGCCACCGCACCCCAGCAAACATCCCACCAGCGCCATCGCAAGAAGCATCAATCGCACAAGTCACATCCTTTCAATGAACACAATACTACACAGCTATATATCCAATTACCCACCCACCAGTCCAACACACCATCCAGTACCGTCTCGCAAACCCTCCCACGTGAATTGATACAATCGCCGAGGCAGAAGGTTGAAGACAAGGGATTCTCATGCGATTGATACTTCTCTCCATTGTGTTGCTGGCCTGCGTGAACCTTGCAGGCTGTTCCGGCCCAAACCGCCCCGGCTGGCTCTCCATCAATCCCAACAACTGGGCCAATCGCAGCATCGTCGATGCTGACGTACCCGTGGACACCCAGGGACCCGTCCAGATTGATGTTGATTCCTTCAATGGCGATGTCATCGTCCAGGCCGATCCCGCACTCTCTATGGGCAAAGTCACCATCGTCCGAGAATCCGTCCATGGCTATGGCCGCGAAAAAGAGGGCTCATCCTCACTCGATGACATCACCTACTCCGTTGAAGTCGTCCCCGGCGATCTCGGCCAGGCCCTCCAAATTCGCACACACACCACCAACGCCGAACCGCACTACCAGCGCGCCCACGTTTACATCAAACTTCCCGAAGTGGAAGGCGTCAAAATCCACACCACCAACGGCCGCGTCTGGGTACGCAACATTCGTGGCAGCGTCGACATCACCACCAGCGAAAACGATGTCCGTCTCATGACCAACCAGCCCATGAGCCGCCCCGTCATCATCATCAATCGCAACGGCGACATCGACTTCCGCGTCCGTGGCGAATCCCAGGGAAAAATTGACGCCCAAACCGTCGGCGGCGACGCCATCGGCTTTGCCCGCTACGGCAAACTCGTCGTCCAATCCCCCTCAACCAAAGATGTCTTCAAAGGCGTCCTCAACGATGGCACCAACCCCATCACACTCCGCACCGTCAACGGCGATATCAACGTCGCCGTCGTCAACAATCCAGAACTTGTGGATTGGCACTTGCCGGATTGATGCGTACCTCTCCGCGAGGTTGGCGGCCTGCTGTCTGGTAATTCCTCGTCATGCGAGACGTCCAAGACCACTACTTCCATCTCGCCAAAAAAGAAGGCTACCTCTCCCGCGCCGCCTACAAGCTCATTGAAATCGATGAGAAGAAGAGAATCCTCCGCACCGGCGATCGCGTTCTCGATTGCGGCGCTGCCCCCGGCAGTTGGATGCAGGTCGCTGCCAAACGCGTCGGCCCCTCCGGCTTTGTCATCGGCATCGACCTCCAGCCCATCAAACATCACTTCAATCAGCCAAACGTCATAGCAATCCATGGCGATTTCACAGCCACCGCGCCTCAAACGCTCCTTCAGCGCACCGGCGATCCGGCCCGCCTCTTTGACGCCATCCTTTCGGATATGGCCCCCAACACCACTGGCGATCCGTTCAGCGATCATCACGCATCCGTTCGCCTCTGCCAATCTCTTCTCGACCACTGCCCCGCACTGCTCCGCCACGGTGGCAACCTTGTGATGAAAGTCTTTGAAGGCGAGGCTTACCCCGATCTCCTCAAGCGCACCGCCTCCATGTTCCAATCCTCACGGGGCTTCAAGCCCAAGGCTTCTCGCAGTGAATCGGCGGAAATGTACGTCGTCGCTTCCGGTTTCCACTCCACATCGCAACCGACGGATTTGGCCGACCCCCATGCTGTTCCATTGAAATCAAAACCGCCCGGCGGGTGGACGAATCACTAGCTCGCAGAAGTCCGGAGTACAGGACCGCTTCCAAGTCAGAGTTGCCCGCATCCGCGCACATTTCGCCCGCGCTCTCACATCGCGCACATTCTACCGCACGCCCCGCAACGTCCGCCAAACGTTATCAATACCGCTAGGCCGCATCCCGCCTTTTCCAGATTCCGGCGCGAAGATTGCCTTGCTCCTTTTGACCTCTCAACTAGGAGTACCTTCGTCATGCAGATTCAAAATTCCTCCATCACCGATCTGATTCGCGCCTTCCCCGGACAGGCAACCACCCGTCGCCCCGCACTACAGCGAACACCGGATCGACCGAATTGGGCCAAACCCGCCCTCCCCGATGCCACCAAGCCCAAACCAAACCACAAGCCCGAGATCAAGCCCAACGACATCACTGTCAGACCCGGCATCGCAGCCCGTCCTCAAAATACTCGACAGCCAATCCCCCAAATCACTGGCGCGCCGTCACCCACGCCGCAACTCACACCGGCAGATAACGTCGATCGCCCGCAAGGACCGACTCATCTCACATTGGAAGGCTTCGTCCAAGCCTGGAATCAGGCGGATTCCACCTACGACCTCAACAGCGATGGCACAGTGAACATGCAGGACCTGCTTGAGTTCCTCAATCATCTCGACAAGTACAACCCAGACCTCGCCGCCGCAGCTCAACCCGTGGGCGCTTTGGCCGATACCGCAAAGCTCACATCCGCCGATGGCATCGGCCCGGCCAAATCCGCCACGCCGGGGAAACCCGGCACCGCCCTCGGCGATGCCATGTTCGATCACCTTTCCAAAGCCGGCTTTGCTTCCAAACCGCCAGAAAACATTCATGAACTCGTTGGCACACTCAACATCTCGCCGAAGAACTCCGACCTTGCCCTCAAGCAACTGGCCTCCAAGTACCCCGATGGTTTGGGAATCAACGTGATCGGATAAACCCAACCTCAGTCGCACCTGCGAAAAACGCCGAACACAATTCGGCGTTTTTTCTTAGTCATTCACAAGCGGCGCTACCAGGCCGACGCGCCAGCGAGGCACGCGCCCACCTTCAAACCATCCGCGACCCAGCCTTCCTCGCTGCCTCCACAATCCGCTCCGCCGTTCGCACCGCCGCAAATCCCGCGTTCGCATCCACCGTTGGCCGGTGTCCGCCCCGCACCGCCGAGAGAAAATCCTCAATCTGCAACTTCAACGGCTCACCCGCGCCCACCTGCAATGCCTCGGAATGCACAAGCGTGCGGTAATCCACATCCGACAAATCCTCACCCGCCTTCAGCCGCTTCCGCAACTGCGAAAGTTGATCCGCATTCGCCGTCTTGCGAATCACCGTGCCGCTCCGCGCCACGAAATCCGCCGAAATATAGGTATCTTCGCTGATAATACGAATCTTTCGCTCCGTCTTCATCGCAAGTCTGCTTGCCGTCACATTCGCCACGCACCCCACGCCATGTTTTCCCGTGGCAGGAAACGTCAGTCGCGCGTTGCACACATCCTCCGCCTCCCCCAACACGCTCACCGCGCTTGCCTGCACATCGCTCGGCTCGCACCCCACCAGCATCAGCAGCAAATCCAGATCATGAATCATCATGTCCAGCACCACACCCACGTCCACGCTCCGAAAGGTCATAGGACTGATTCGATCCATCTCAATAAACCGTGGCGAGACTCCTCTCAACTGCCCAATCGCCACCATCACCGGGTCATACCGCACGATGTGACCAACCTGCAGCACCGCATTGCATTGCGAAGCCGTATCCGCAATCGCCCTCGCCTCACCAACATCAGGAGCCAGCGGCTTTTCAATCAAACACGCCACCCGCGCCCGCAGCAATGGCTCCGCCGCCGCGCGATGATGAACCGTCGGCGTCGCAATCGTCACCGCATCCACACCCGCCTTGATCAATTCCTCCACCGTTCCAAATCCGCGCCCACCCCACTGTTCTGTAATCGCTTCCCTCGCCGGCGCATTCACATCCACCACGCCTACAAGTTCCGCACCCGCCATCTGCGCGTACACCCGCGCATGATGCCGCCCCATCCGTCCCACCCCCACCACGCCGCATCGAAGTTTGCCTTCAGCCATGAGTTACCTCACCATCATTTCCGCCTGAATCCACATTCATCTTGCCTTGCCCGATCCGCCCGGTCGCGCCGGTCCGTCCATTTTCCGCACCGTTTCTGAAACCCGCTGATCGTACCGCTGCTGTCTTTCATCCTGCCTTCGAAGCCGTTCCCGATACTCCAGTGAATGCAGTATGGAGAGCGTCACCGATTTGCTCAACGACAGCAA
>CAZWJR010000037.1:0-14743 GCA_964634655.1 uncultured Isosphaeraceae bacterium
GAAGCGAGGCGACACCAGCGAACCGCTCAAGCTCATGATTCGCGTTGACCGCAACGCCCGCACCGAAGACCTCAATCGCACCGTGCTGCTCCTGCGGGAACTGGGTGTGGGCACGATTCGAATCGCCACGCAGGTCCCATCGCCCTGAACCAATTCATGAAATGGCGACACGCACCAACTCGAAGAACCAGCGACCGCATCACGGTCAATCTTGCCAGCATGATCGACATCAGTTTTCTTCTGTTGTTCTATTTCCTTATGGCGAGCATTCTTGAAGAACCGGAAAACCGGTTGAGTTCCGGGCTGCAGACGCAAAGCGCCAACGCAGCGAGCGCGGCGGGTGATTTTCAGACGCAAGTGGTGGAAGTGCGTGAGATGGATGGGGTGCCGGCCTATCGCATCGGCCAGCGCGTCTGCCGGGATCGGGCGGAGTTGATCGCCGCGCTGCAACCGTTGCCGAAGTCCAGCGGCATGTTTGTGAAAGTCTTCGATCGTGTGGATGTGGGATTTGCGGTCGCTGCTGTGCAGGTCGCCCATGACGTGGGATTTGAGCAGGTGACTTATGTGCCGGCGAAATAATCGATGGCAGATCGGCCGGTGGCAGTTCGCTGCTGCGTGCGTTGTCCTTCTGGCATTTGCCGGTCAGATGCAATCAGCACGCGCCGCCGATGACCTTGTTGATTTTCTTCAGCAGCACAGCCTTAAGCGTTTGCTGGCGGTTCACCTGGAAAAGCAGGTTGAATTGGCGAAGCCGGAAGATCGCGGAGATCTGGTGCTGCGCCTGGCGACTCTGTACGCCGACTTGCTGGAAGGCGCAAACGATCCTGTCCAGCGCAAAGACCTGGAAGATCGCAGCCGCAAATTACTGGAGAAAGCGCCATCAAGCAGTGCAGAGGAATTGCGCCTTGCACTGTTGCGGATCTCCTATCGAGTGGCGGAAAAAACGGCGGAGAATCATCGCCTGCGAATGGCGACCGATGCGGAAGTAAAGGCGGCAAACGAGGCGCTGACGCAGATTATTCCGCAGATCGCCGCGCTGCGACAGCGATTGAAGCAGGATGTGGACAACGCCGAACGGCGACTGGCTCGATCCAGCGGATCGCGTTCCATCCTGCTTACCGACGCTGGCGATCGAATCCGAAACCTCTACGCCCAAACAGCATTCCTCAACGCATGGGCTCTCTATTACGATGCGTGGTTAAATGACCGAGCAGATAATGCACGTGCCGCCGAAGCACTCTTTGCTTCGCTGCTCAATTCGGAAACGCCCAGTCCGCAACCTTCGGATGTTTCGGTCGACCTGCGTGGCAATGAAGCCATCGCGCGATCAATTCTCGGGATGGCGCTGGCCAAATCGGTTACTTCATCAACCGCCACGGCGATTGGCTGGCTGAACCTGCTGGATGATGAAAACACTTTTGAGCCATTGCGCCGACAGGCGCCGGCGTGGAAGATTGCGGTGTATCTTCAACACCGCGAGTATCAGCACGTTCAGGAATTGCTGGCCGCTGCGGAGATTGGTGAGGATGGTTCGCCGCAGAAGGTGCCAATCGCCTGGCTGCGATTGATTGCGGTTCACACCATTGAAGACACCCAGCGATCGAAAGTGGCCGATGAACTGGCTCGCACCGCGGTCCTTGAATTGGCGGCTCGCGGTGAACTGCAGCAGATCATGGACCTGGCAAAACGATATGGTCCGGAATCGCTCGGGACTTCCGGCTTTGCGCTTCAATACGTCAACGGCATGATCCGCTATCAGCAAGCGCGAAGCGCGCACGGTAGTGATTCTCCAACGCTTGATGCGACCCTGGTCAGTCAATACCAATCGGCGATTGATCAACTGACGGCGGCATTGTTGGAGCCGGATGCAACGAGTTTTCTCTTCGCTGGTGGTGCTGCCGGTTCACCCACCAGTTCCTGTCATCGCCTTATCGCATGGTGCTTGTATTTCCAAAGCCGCTTCCTCGAAGCCCGCGATGCTTTTGACGATGTGTCCAAGGAACTCGCCGGTGATGATGCAGCCGAGGCGCTGTGGATGGCGATTGTGTGTCAGGACAAAATTGTTGAAGCCGGCGGAGATGCGAACTCTCGCACACAACTTGATGCTCTCATCGAGCGGTTTCTCAATCAATTTCCATCCAATGACCATGCCCCGAAATTACGATTGCGAAAGGCGGTTGCGCCACAGCAGGTGAGCGAATCATCCGTGGAACAGCTGCTGGCGATCCCGCCCGGCAGCGAGGTGTATGAATCCGCCCAACGCCGCGCTGCTGACATGCTCTACCAGTTGTTCCGCGCCGCAACGGGCGATGACCGGCACTTTCAGGCGAACCGCTTCCTTTCGGTGGCAGTTGGGTTGTTGAGCCCCGCAGGTCGCAGCGTCGATCTGGCATCGACCGGCGGCGGCGAGCGATTCGTCGTGCGCTGCCGACAGGTGCTGGAAGTTGCCCTTGCTGATGGAATTGAAAAAGTCACAGAGGCTCGTATCGCGCTGGAAGCGTTGGCGGAACTGGGTGATGTCCCCGGCGTTGATCTCACCGGGATTGCCGATGAAATCGACTGCCGCCGCGCCCAGGAGCGACTTCTTCAGAGGGATTATGAAGCAGCCGCTCCCATCGCCGATCAACTTTGGGCCAAGGAGCCTGCCTCGCTCTGGACCAGACAAGTAACGCGCGCCATGTTCAGATACGGGCACGCAATATGGAAGAACGTCGATTCATCAGCAGAAGAGAAATTGCGCGCTGCGGAATTGGTAGTGCGATACGGCGGCCGGGTGCTGCATGAATTCACCGATGCGCAGGAGAGCGCGACATCCGGCGCCATCGGCTATCAGGCGGCCGTGGCGGAAGCCTCCATGTTTCTCTGGGAACAATCCGGCGATTTGGAAAAGGCCAAAGCGGCTCTTTTCTTGTTTGACAAACTGTTGGCTGCCCGGCCGCGCAACGCTGCATTCCTGCGATCCATCGCCGTCCTTGCCGAACCGCTGGGCGATCTGAACAAGGCGTTGGATTGTTGGCGTCGATTGACCGCCGGGAACGAAACCGGGTCGCTCCCGTGGTTTGAAGCCAAATATCACACGATCAAGATTCTGGCGACGACCGATCCGCCGCGCGCCCGGCAGGTGATGGATCAACACAAATTGTTGAACCCGGATTTTGGCCCGAATCCCTGGGGGCCGTTGCTTAAGACTTTGGATGGGCAGATTCCGCAGGCTTCCGATTCGGACGCGAAGGGGGAAACCACGCCGTGATACGCGATCACTTCCAGCGCTTCCTGGGCGTTGATCAGTCATCGGATCCAACCGTACTGCTTGGTTTGGAAGCGGATTGTGTGGACACCGTGCGCATTGACGCCGCGCTGCGAGACCGAATTGCTCGACTGTTCAAACATCCCGATGGCCGCAGCCCCGATGCAGAAGTTGTTCGCAACGCCTTGCGTCAGGCGGCCGAAGAACTCAAGCGGCGGGCCGAACGCCAGCGGATGACAGGTGTGAGAGAAGCTTCCGGCAATCGTCCGAAATTTCGTGCCGGTCTGCCGATTTCACCGCATCATCAATTGCCGCCGCGGCGTTCGGCGTCCTCTGCAAATGCCCCCGTCTTCAATCTCACTCCGTTTGATCGAATGGTTCTGGCGGTGCTCGTTGCTTCCGGCGGGTGGAACGCGCGCAGCCGCACGCAATTGGTGGCTCTTGCATCGGCGTGGGGTGTGACGGTGCAAGGACTGATGCGCGTGGTTAAGGGTTTGAGCGAGTACGGCCAGAGCGGCGGGGCGCGGCTGGGCGTGCAGGAGATCACCTCCGGCCAATCCATGTCCAATTACTTGCCGCCCGCCTCAACAGGTTACTCATCAAGCCCAGCGTTGCTGGATCGCCTGACGGAAAGTCTTTCCACCGAATTGAAACGTGAAAACGCCTGGCCGACCATTAAACTTTCGTTGATCTTCGGCGTGATTACACTCGCCGCGTGCATCATCGGAGTGCGGCTTGCGTTTGTCCCGACGAAAACGGCTACCCCTCCAGTCGATCCAACGCCGCCTCGCGCTGTGGAGAATTCCTCGAGGCCGGTCCCAGTTCCCCCGCCTCCGCCAGAACAGAAGGAGCGGCTGGCAACGTTTCCCAAGACGCCAACGTTTCTTGGCAACGCGGTTCCACCAGACGCGTTGGCGGCGGTCAGCCAATTTGCCGCGCTCCCGGGTTTCCTTGATGAATCTGCCCGCAAACTGACGGTGGAAGATGTTCCATCGGAAGTGGTCTTTCGCCACTGGGAAATCACCATCAATACCATCGGCGCGGGGTGGTTTCTGGGTGATGTCAGCACACGCAACAAGATTGAAGAAAAACTTTTTGAGGCACTGCGCAGCGCGGGTGATCGGCCAACCGTCAGCGATCGCCTGCTCGGATACTTCCTTCCGCAAGGCAGCACGACCGAACCGCTGGATATTTGGCGTGGAGCCTGGAAGGTAGGTACGCTCGCGCGGATAAGCGAAGCCCGATCCATCGTGAGCCTGCCGCCAGTAGTGGTGGAGAAGGCGCGGGCTCTCTTGCGCACCCAGGTGCCGGAAATAGTCCACGAGGATGCAACCTTTGAAACCGCCGCCCGCCATTGGCTCAACCTGCTGATTCCTCAAATCATCGCGACGATGGAGATCGATCAGCAGACCTACGACCGCTGGGAACTGTGGCTGGCCGCTCAGCGCGGTCTTGGCCGTGGCGATGAGAATGACGCAGCCATCATGAACGCGCTCACAGCCGTTTTGGAAACCGACACCGATCTCGCACGCCCCGGTCCAACTTCCGATGTGCTGGGTCGTCTGATTGCAATCGCGCTGGAAAATCCCAGTGATATCGTGAAGCAGAAAATGCTGGAACTGTTTGATACGGAAAAAATCACCGCTCGCGATCTATGGGTACTGACAAGCATGCTGGCGACCTCCGATGCAGCACGTTGGTTCCCAGATCGGCTTGTGCTGCCGGAACTGGCGGATCAGCGACATCGCTGGCGGATTCGTGATGAAGTCGCCACCGTTTGGCCGGCGTCGAACCGCGGATCCGGCGCGGATGCCATCGCCCAGGGCCGCCCCATTCTGGTTGATGAGAAAGTTGCCGCTCGCTGGTCCGGCATGTTGGAAAGCGCATTGGATGAAACGCCCGCAGCGCATCCAGCGGAAATCATGCGACAAATCGTCGGCGCCTGTCGCCTGAACGAGGCGGCGGAAGCATTGGCAGGCCAGAACCCCATTCACGCCGATCGGGTGCTCGATGAATTGAGAGTTCTCCCGCCGGGTCCAACCAATCCCGTGAACGTCGGGCCGTCAATAAACCGTGGGCGCACCACGACGCCCGGCGCACCGTCCGGCATAGATGGCGAATGGACGCGCGCTTATCAGGATATCGGCCGCAATCCGGAACAGCGCATTCAGCAGTTGCAGTTGCTGCGCGTTGGCACCGGAGGCGATCTCGGCCTGCTGGATTCCGAAACGCTTGTGAAGGAAGCCTACCGGGGCCAGCCGCAGGAAGTGCGCACCGCCGCCCAGGAAATTGTCTCACGGTTCTCCGCAGGCCCCAACATGTCGATGGCGATGCTCGATCAATTCGGCGATGCGCCAACAACCGATGTTATCTCTCGAGTCGTGCAGGAATTCACCGGCCAAACATTGCCCGCTGTTCGTTCAACCGTTGGAGTTAGTTGGATCATTGCCGCCCGGCTGGCGCTGCTCAAACACGCTCTGGACCTGCAGCCGACGACCGGCGACCAAGTTGATGATCAGGCCGATCAATTGGTGGATTCCTACCTCATGCGGCTCGCGCTGCTCAAACGGGAGGCCCGGCCGAGTATGGTGGCACGCTCGCCACAGGATGCCGCCCGGCTGCTGGCAGAATCCGTTCTCAATCGCGCGCAAATGGCAATCGTTGTTTCACCCGCGCCGGACTCTCTACCCGGCCTTCAACGCCGCCGTGCCACACGGTTGCGATTGGCCGATGGCGTCACGCAGACTTTCATCGCGCAGCAGTTGACCGTTCTTGATGGATTGGTTTATCTGCTCGTGGCAGAGCAACCGCCCAAACGATCCGCCGCCCTTGAACTGTTGCGAAAATCTGCCGACGTACGCAGCGATGCCGCCACCGCTCTTGAGCAAGCCCTGCACGTGGAGCGATCGATCGCGCGAATGTGGAAACTGCGATTGGCTCCAAAAGGCGAGCGCGCAGAACCAATCGCCTCTGCATCACCAGACAGTTCAGTGGGAAATTCCGTTGCGACTTCGCCGGGTTCAGCACCCGCGCCAGCGGCCACCGCCACGCCTCCTGTTCGCACGTCACCGAAATCCCCAAAGGCTGTGACCGTTTCGACTCCGGCGCGCCTGGCAGCGTTAAGGCCGGAGAACCCGCAAGCCTACTTTGATCTGGCGGAGGATATTTCAGATGCCTCCGTGGAGAAAGCATCGCGCGATCTGGCCAAACAACTCTTTGCATTGGCCGGCGCGCTGGACCCCGTACGCCTTGGCCGCAGCGCATGCCTGGCGCTGGCTACATTGGAGCCAAACACAAATGTCAGAGGCAAGCGGCGGTTGCGGGCGCTGGCATCGTTGCTTGGACCAGGGATGAGTCCCATTTCACCCAGTGCGGATCAATCATCATCGCCGGTGGATTCAGGCGTTTCTTCAACTTCCGCTGCTATCGCATTGGGAGAGGCTTTTGGCCATTATCGTCACGGTCAGGGCCCCAAAGCCGCCGAAGCCCTGCGAAAATCCGGAGCCGAGGACCTGCTCAATCAGTCCGATCGCTTGATACCCGGTGGTGCGGCAAGATTCCAGGAAGACCTCAAGTTCTACCGAGGGCAAACCCGCCCGACGCTTTCACCGGAAAACCTCACGCGCATGTTGCGATTGGAAATCGCGCTGCTCTCCGGCGCAGAGCGATCATGGTCAGCAGACATGCTGATCACCGCCAGCGCGCCGCTGATCGAAGTCGATCCCGATCGGCTCGCCGAGACTCTTGGCGTCGATGTCACCAGACCGTACTACCGCAACGGCCGTTGGGTGGAGCGGCAATAAGATTCATCAGGGCTTGATGGAGCCTATGGGGTTGGCCGCACCGGTAACAATTCCCGGCCCAGCCGCCTGTTGTGCAGCCATCTGCTTGGCAACCAGTTGTGAAATCTGCACAAAGCGGCTGCGGAGTTCCGCCAGAATCTGTCGCAATTCATCCGCTTCTTCCTTTTCCAGATTGCCCTTGGTTTTCTGCTCCAGAACATCCAGCAGATCAATGGCAAATCGCGATCCCTCCAGATCTATGACGACTCGATTGGTCTGCGGGTCCGCCATCGCACCCAGCCCCATCACCGCCTGTGATGCAAGCATCCCGATGAGCGAACGGAAACTGGCTTCGGGCAATTCGCCAGGTTCGCCCTTGGAACTGGCGCCTTTCCCTCCAGCGCCGGGCTTGCCTTCCGCGGATTTGCTGGCTTTGGCAGCCTGTTCCTTCTGGGCCAGCCGCTCCTTTTCCTTCTGGGCCTCGGCCTTCCAATCGCTGTCGATGTGCAATTTTGGTGCGGCTGCTGGGGCCGAAGTCGGCGGGGTATTGTGTGAATCTGACATGATTGGTGGCTCTGCTTTCTTTTTTCGGTGGCGAAACCAGTATAGGGCCGCCGATCTGTACAATCCCGCCATGCGAATGAGAGACCTGCCGTGACGCCTTCAATGAACTGGATTCGAAATTGCGCCGTCGCTTCAGTGATGGCATCGATGATTGCGGGTTGCGCTTCCACCAATGATCGTGGCCTTGCGCCGCGCCCTGTGGAGATTGCGGAATTTGCACAGCCGAAAGCGCCGACTGCCAAGCCGGTCGCTGCGGCACCTGCCGAATCGAAGCCCGTGGAGCCAACGGCAAAGGCCAATCCCGCGCCGGATCTCACGGTGCAAGCCGCCACAACCCAGCCGCCGATCACTTCCGAGAAACCATTGGATACCCAGGCCGTATCCGCCGCGCCTCCTGCTTCACCAGACACGACAGAGGCTTCTGCCACACCGGGAGCCGCCGCCGCGCCTCCATCGCCTCCTGCGCCGCTGCGGCGCGGCGAGCGCCTGATCAACCCCGGCGACATGGTGGTCATCGACACCGTGGTGGGCCAGGTCAGCGGCCGGCCGATCTTTGCAGACGCACTGCTCGAACCGATCGCCGATCAACTTCGCAAAGAGGCTGATCGCGTTCGTCCCGCTGATTTTCCCGCGCGCGCCCAGCAGATCATCATGAACCGACTGACGGATGTGGTGCTGACGGAGTTATTTCTGGCCGAAGCAGAGGCTTCGCTGACGGAACAGCAGCAGCAGGGGTTGTTCGCTTTCATCCGCAACCTGCAGGAAAAGACAATCGCCACCGGCCGAGGCAGCCGCATGGTGACAGAAGAACGCCTGCGCGAAGAACTCGGTTTGACGCTGGAGCAATACACACAACGTGAACGCGACACGGTGCTCATCCGTTTTCTGATTGATCGCAAGGTCAAGCCGCGCGTGATCGTTTCGTGGAAGGATGTGCAGCGGGAGTACAAGAAGCGGCAGGCCGAGTTCAATCCGCCCGCTTCTGTCACGCTTAACGTCCTTCGCCTTTCAACAACACAGGACGCCGACAAGATCGCAGCCGTGAAACAGCGTTTGGCTGCGGCAGATTCCTATGAATCCGTCGCCGAGTTTGTCGGCCCGGACGCCATCAGCACTCCTGATCCATTCCCCATGGGTCCCGGCGGCATCACGGATATTCCACTCAACGAAGATTGGAAGCCGTACCTCAAAGGCCTGGAAGTGGGGCAGACGAGTAAACCAATCGAAACCGAAGGACGAGTCATCTGGATTCACGTCGCCGCAATCGATCAGAAGCCGCACCAAACTCTTTACGATGTGCAGCGGCAGTTGGAAACTCAACTATCGATTGAGCGGGAAAACGAAGAGCGCAACCGCTACATCAACACGCTGTTTGCGCGCGGCATTCACGATGAACTCAACGAAATGGGCCGCCGGGTCCTCGCCGTGGCCCTCGTGAGGTATGGCCGGTGAATTGGCTTGGGCGAATCTTTGCTGCCCGCCGTTCAATGGGGGGCGTTGGGGGTCGCGGCGAGAAACTGGCTGCGAAGTGGCTCAAACGCCACGGCTACCGAATTCTCGAACGCAACAGAGTAATCGTGGATGATGAAGCCGATCTCATCGCCCTTGATCCGGATCGCAGGACCGTGGTGATTGTGGAAGTTAAGACCCGCCGCGATGAAGCAGCCCTGCCCGAACAGGCCATGACAAAAAAGAAGAGATTTCGACTCTCGCGGTTGGCGGCTCGACTTTCCAAATCGCCAAAGTACCAGAATCGCCCGTTGCGTTTCGATGTGATCGCGATCAACTTACCCGATCGTGGCGAGCCCGCCATTCGCCACGCCATCGGTGCGTTTGAATCGCCGTGGTGATCAGGCTGCCGGATTGCCAGCCGCACCCTCACGCAGCACTTCCTTCAATCCAGCATGCCAATCGCCGATTCCAACATTGAAAGCGGCTTGCGTGCGGCTGCAGTCAAGAACGGAGTAGGCAGGCCGGTGTGCCGGTGCCCCAAATTCCGCGGTCGAAATTGCGACTAGGCGTGGGCAGGGATGAATGTGCGCCAATTCCAACGCCGCACGTGCGAAATCAAACCATGTCGTGGCGCCCGCTGAAACCAGGTGGTAAACGCCTTCCTTGCCGCCGAAGGACCAATTCCCCGGTTCGCCTCGAAGGGCGCCTTCCACAATCCTGACGGTTGCCTTTGCAATGTCGCCGCATGATGTGGGGCAGCCGGTCTGGTCATTCACCACGCGCAGTTCCGGCTCGCGCATCGCTTTGCGAAGGATGGCAAGAAGAAAATTTCGTCCGCGCAAGCCATACACCCAGGACGTCCGCAAGATCAGCGCGGCAGCCCCGGATTTCAACAACGCCTGTTCGCCTTGGTGTTTGGTGCGGCCATAGACGCTCATCGGATTGGCCGCATCGTCCGGTTGATACGGTGTGGATTTGCATCCATCAAAGACGTAGTCAGTGGAGTAATGCACCACAGCCGCGCCGATTCGTTTGGCCTCCTGCCCGATGATGCCCACCGCCTCTGCATTGACTGCAGCCGCCAGTTCCGGTTCGGTTTCTGCTTTGTCCACGGCCGTGTATGCCGCCGCATTTAAGATCACATCGGGCTTCAGATCTCGAATGGTTTGCTGAATCATCGCCGGGTCGGCCAAATCCATTCTCCGGCGATCAACCGCCATGACCTGCCACGCCACTGGAAGTGCGCGACAAAGTTCCCAGCCGATTTGACCTTCTGGACCTGTGATGAGGATCTTCATGGGATTACCGTTGACGCTGCAATCTAGCACATCAAGGGTGTTTCAAGCGATTTGTTCAACGCAAACTGGCTCTGCAATTGCTAGTCTGTGGCACTGCGGAAAAAACACCGCTACAGTTCAACAGTGTTTTACCGCTTTCTTCGATTGATCAACTCATGGTTCGCCGTCACCGTCCTATGGATTTATGTGATGGCGTTTCTGCTGGCGTTTGGGTTGATCTTCGTTTTTCCGCAGGGAACTTTGCTGCTGTTGTTCGCAGGCTTGGGCGGGTTGGGGATCGCTGTGATCAGCCTTCGAATTCTGCGAACGATGGAGCGATCCATGGCCTTGGCTCGGCTGAAAAACGGCGCGTGCCCCGTCTGCAAACAGCCGATCCAACAAGCGTCCCAGGCCGACCACGAATGGCAATGCGTGCTTTGCGGCGCGGCCTTTGCTGCCAACGGTACGGAAGCCGAGGCTCCTCCCGATCATCGCACCGCCTAGAAACTGGCGTTCCTCTCGCCGGTCGTAGCGCCATTCACTGGTTTTTTTTGGCGAAATTTTTCTCGTCATCCGCCCGGTAATTTGCTATCCTTATCACCAACCGACCTCAACCCAAACCGACTTTCTCGGCCGCATCGGCGACCGCGACCGAGTCCTTTTGACTGTGAGAATAATTCCATGGACTACATCACGCCGAAAGACAAGACCAGCCTTGAAGAACAACTCAAGGATTGCCATCGACTCCGTCGAGTGCTCTCCGAGCGAATCGGCACAGCCCGGGAACTCGGTGACCTCAAAGAGAACGGCGACTACCACGCTGCCCGTGAAGATCAGGGCATGAACGAGGCGAAAATTCGTCAGTTGGAAGCCCGCCTGGCGTCGGCCATCGTTGCCGATGGCGACTCCATGCCCAAGGACATGGTGTTTCTTGGTGCGACCGTTCGGTTGCGGGATACGGAATCCGATGCGCACGAGATGTACAAACTGGTCGGTGAGACATCCGGCAACTTTGATGCGGACTACATTGAAGTGACGCCGACTTCGCCAATGGGTGAAGCCCTCATGAAGGCTCGCGTGGGTGAAGTGGTGAAAGTGGATTCCCGTCGCGGCGAGAAACGCTTTGAGATCGTGGAAATTGTTCTCTGATTCGAAGCGGAGACCCTACTTCGCTAGACGTTGACGGGTTTCTTCAACGGCTTGCTGAAGCGTTGAAAAGACCCCGATGCTGGAGTCGAGCTCATCAAGCCCCGCCTTCTGCAGCACTTCCAACGGTTGGGATTGCACTCCGCCCAGCGCGATGAGTATACGGTCCTTGTGAAGACGTTTGATGGTTGACTGAAGATTGACCAGCCCCGTGGCATCAATGGCTGGCACAGCCTCCATATCCAGAACCACCGCGCGGACACCGCTGCCGATCTGGTGCAACTCGCTCATGGCTTTCTGGGCCGCACCGAAGAAGAGCGGCCCGTTGATTTCATAGAGCAGGACGCCATCCGGAAGTGGCCCATCCAATTGCGGATGGGAATTGCCGACGAGTTGGATCCCGCTGACTTCCGCCATGCGTCGCATGAAGAGAACAGCAGCAAGAACAATTCCCGCCGAGACCGCGACCACCATGTCGAATACCACCGTGAGACCGAAGCACGTCAGCAGTACCGCCACATCGCTTTTGGGAGCGATGCGGATCATGTAGATGGCGTGACGGGCCTCGCTCATATTTTTGGCCACAATCAGCAGCAGAGCAGCCAGCGCCGCCATCGGCAGATAGCCCAGCAGTGGCGCAAAGGAAATCATGGCTCCAAGCACGAAAAGCGAATGGATGAACGCCGCGACCGGGGAGCGACCGCCGGCTCTCACGTTGGTGGCGGTGCGTGCAATCGCACCGGTCGCAGCGAAACCGCCAAAAAACGGCGCCACGATGTTGCCGACCCCCTGTGCCACAAGTTCCGCGTTGGGTTCGTGCGTGAATCCTGACATGCCATCGGACACGACAGCGGACAACAGCGATTCAATCGCCCCAAGCATTGCAATTGCAAACGCCGAGAGCATGAGCGCGCGAAACATGGTGAAGTCGAACTCAATCGGCTGGCCATCCGGGCCGGCAAAGTCCCACGGCCAGCCCGGCATCGGAGGCAGGTTGGGAATTCCCGCGTGCTCCACACCTCCGGCGATGTACGTGAATCGGCTGTTGATGGTGGCGATGTGCCAATCGGGCTGATACTGCGAGATGAGGAACGCGGCCAGCGCGGCCAGCGGCAACGCAATGAGCGGGGCGGGAATCTTCTTTGTGAAGCGAGGCGAAATCACCAGCATCGCCAAGGTAGCCACTCCGATTGCAAGGTCCGGCCAATTCAGTTTTGGAAGCGCGCCGACCAGCGCGGCTACTTTCTCAATGTAGTGCTCCGGCATGTGGTCAATCGGCAGGCCGAAGAAATCCTTCATTTGCAGCGTGGCAATCACCACGGCAATTCCTGCGGTGAATCCCGTTGTAACCGGATACGGAATGAATTGGATGAGCGTGCCGAAGCGCAGCATTCCCATGAGCAGCAGCAGCACACCGGCCATGGCGGAGGCAATCATCAGCCCGCCAATGCCGAACTTAGCCGAAATGGGCGCCAGGATGACAACGAACGCGGCGGTTGGACCGGAGACCTGCACGCGCGATCCCCCGAGCACCGCAATCAATCCACCGGCAACAATCGCGGTGTACAAGCCGTGCTGCGGAGGCACTCCGGAAGCGATTGCCAGCGCCATCGACAACGGCAGTGCCACGACACCCACCACGAGGCCTGCAAGAAAATCAGCGCGAAGGTTGCGGAGCCCGTAGCCTTCCGCCCACGCCTGCCGCAGCGCATAAGCCGGCCGTGTCTTCAAGCCCGGCAGGGCTGCCACGACCGCTTCAATTCTTCGCCGCATGTGAGAACGTTCCTTGCTGCCGTAAGCGCGAAAGAAGCAATGGTATCGGCGAACTGCCGTGTTACCATTCAACTTCGCGCGGTGCGGCGGCCGATCTTTGCAGCCTGGTCCAACATATATGCCCAACCCTGACAATCCTGATGGTGCAGATGCGGAGCGTACCTGTGCGCCGGCCAAACCCAAGAAGCGTCGCTGGCGCTGGCTCCAGCGTGCACTGATTGCGGGAACCATTCTGATCGTCGGTGCAGAGTTGTACTGCAGGTTCTATCTGGACCTGGGAGATCCGCCGCTGCTGATCACGGATCCGGAAATCGAGTATCTGTACCGGCCATCCACGCACTATCACCGGTTCGGCAACAAGATCTGGTTCAACTCCTATTCGATGCGCAGTGATGAATTTCCTGCGAAGAAAACGGATGCGACGGAATTTCGCGTCATGGTGCTGGGCGACAGTCTGGTGAATGGCGGGGCGCTGACGGATCAGAGCAATCTGGTGACGGAAGTCCTTCGGCGAAAACTGGCGGAGCGAATGGGGCGGCCGGTGGTGGTTGGCAATATTTCCGCAGCGAGTTGGGGGCCGCCGAACGTGCTGGCGTATGTGAAACGGTTTGGATTGTTTGATGCGGATGCGGTCGTGGTGGTTCTTGGCAGCGATGACTATTGCGATGTTCCAACGTTTGCGCCGTTGGGTTGGGCGGCACCGACGCAGCGGCCGTGGCTGGCGCTGCAGGATGCGATCATGCGGTACGTGCCGGCGTATCTTTCGCCGATCACGGATTATCTCAACCCGCCGGTGGTTGTCGCGCCGACGGATGCGCAGATCGAGCAATCATTGCAGGCTCTGCGCGATCTGCTGGACCTGATTCAGGCCAAGAAGATTCCGGTCGCGGGAGCGTTGCACCAGGAACGGAACGAGATCATTTCAAAAACGCCCAAGGCCGGCTATCACGCCCTGCGGCGACTGCTGGAGAATCGGAACGTTCCGATCATTGATTTTGCGCCATTGATGCGCGAGACACTTTACTCCGAACGAGAAACCTATCGCGACGCGATCCATCCGAACGAACTTGGCCAGACCATCATGGCGGATGCGATGATGGAGTGGATCATGAAACTGAATCAGGACAAACACCGGCAGTGATGCTTTGCATGCATCGTGCTTAGTCGCCAATCGTGCGTTGCAGGAATTTCACCATTCTTTGGGCAAAAAGCAGGCGGTTTTCGAGTTTGGCAAAGCCGTGGCCTTCATCGGGGCAGAAGATGAGTTCCGGGTCGTAGCCGCGTTTTTGCAGACCGACGGCGAGTTGCATGGCTTCGCCGACGGGGACGCGCGGATCGTTGAGGCCGTGAGCGATGAGCATTGGGCATTTGATTTCATCGATGCGATTGAGCGATGAGATGGAAGCGAGGAATTCCGGATCGCTCAACGGGCCGTACTCTGCTTCGCGGAGTTTGCGGCGATAGTCCTTGGTTTGTTCGAGGAATGTTTTCATGTTGACGAT
>CAZWJR010000037.1:14753-16489 GCA_964634655.1 uncultured Isosphaeraceae bacterium
CGCCGAAGACATCCGCGCCTTCGATGACGGTGGCGACGGCCTTGATGCCGCCGTAACTTCCGCCGTAGGCGGCGATTTTTCCGGCGGTGGAGTAGCCGTTGGTTGCGAGCCACTTGGCGGCCTGGACGCCATCTTTCACGCTGTCCCAGCGTTTTTTGTAGTCATCCATCATCTGGAAGGCGCGACCGTAGCCGGTGGAGCCTCGGACGTTGGGTTGCATGACACCGAAGCCGCAGGCGAGGAGGTACTGCGTGAGTGCGCTGAAGCCGGGGCGAGACTGGCCTTCCGGCCCGCCATGGAAATTGACGACGAACGGAACAGGATTGCCCTTCTTGAAACCGGGCGGTGTGTAGAGGAAGGCGGGAATCTCAACACCATCAAAAGACTTGTAGGTGACAAGTTCCGGCAGGGTGAAGGCGGCAAGATCAATGCCTTGTGTATCGGCGGCGGTGAGGGGGCGGATATCGCCTGCGGAATCGCTGGCCCATGCGTAGGCATGGCCGGGAGTGCGTGTGTTGCTGTTGGTCCAGGTGATTGTGTTGCCGCGCATGCGCACGCTGCCGACGAGGCCTTTTTCCACGTTGGGCATTTTGACGGGTTTGAAGGTGGGCAAATCCATGACGCGCATGGTGGCGTAGCCGTTCTCGTTGTAGATGACGGCGCCGAGGGTGCGGTCCTCGTTCATGGCGCCGCCTTCGATATCGAACTTGTCGAGATCGGGCAGGGGTTTTGTGGATTTTCCGGTGAGGAGATCGCGGACAAAGAGGCGGCGGAAGCCTTCTTCCTTGTCGGAGATGATCATGGCGGATTTTTCGCCGGGGAGGTAGCCTGCGGGTTCGTTGAAGGTTTCCTCGCCGCCGACATCGATTTTGTTGAGTGTGCCGGTGGAAGCATCGAGTTCGTAGGCGTTGGCGACGGAAGCGGAAATGTACTGGCCGACAAGCAAACGCTTGCCATCATTGGTGATATCAGAGGCGGACCAATTGCCGGGCT
Organism: uncultured Isosphaeraceae bacterium; assembly: GCA_964634655.1. Taxonomy (GTDB): domain Bacteria; phylum Planctomycetota; class Phycisphaerae; order Phycisphaerales; family SM1A02; genus CAZWJR01. Next base: position 15,747 of record CAZWJR010000037.1, read on the forward strand.
TGGAGAGCAGGTTGGTGGATTTGGCGGAGGCAAAATCGTACCGGTACATGTAGAAGTCTGCGGGGCTGGTGTCGTTAGCGGTGTAGATGAAACCGGTGCTGTCGTGGAGCCAGCATTGGAAGGTGAAGACGACTTTGGTATCGATGAGCAGTGGCGTGATGGTGCCGGTGGCGACATCGAGTTTGTGAAGGTTGTCCTGCTCGTTGCCTCCCACGGCGGCGGCGATGATGATGGTTTTGCCATCCGGGGAGAGGGAATAGGAGTTCATGCCATCAGTGAAGTTGGTGAGGCGGGTCATGGGCGCGGAAAGGGGCTTGCCGGGATCGCGCTTGTAGAGTTGGTTGACGCCATCGGGCCAATCGCGGACGAAAAGGGTGCCGTCCTGCGCAAGGGTGGGGCTGCCGGGGGCGCGGATTTTCATGAAGCGTTCAATGGAGGGCGGAGCGGCGGGCTTGGCGGCAGAGACGGGTTTGGAGGTCTGTGCCGCGAGGGATGCGGTGAGGGCGAGGGTGGCGAGAATGGGCAGGAAAAGGCGGGGCATGGTTTGGACTCCTTTGGAGTGGAGACTGTAGCGGCGGGAGGGGGGATTTTCGATTGACGATTTGCGATTGACGATTCGACGGGGCAGGGTGGGGAATTTGGCGATCTTGTGATCTGGCGATTTGGTGATTTGTGTGACGGCGGTGAGGTGGTTTTTTGGGTGGGGTGGTGTAGTTTGCGCGCGCCGTTGGGGCTTCAATTGG
>CAZWJR010000038.1:0-16469 GCA_964634655.1 uncultured Isosphaeraceae bacterium
TTTTTTTTTGCCGCTTGGTTGCGGTGGTGTGGGGTACTTCGACGGTGTTGTCGATGGCCTTGTCATGGGGGGGTTGCTGATTGGGCTGGGGTTGGGGATCGCCTGCGGGGCGCGGCGGGGCGGGTTTGCGGAAGGGTTCGAGCGCGGCCATGGTGACGACCCATGGGCTGATGGTGGTGGCGAAATTTTTTGCGTTGAACGGGCCGAGGGGTTGGTACTCCCACTTTTGGACATCGCGGGCGGACCAATCGTTGAGGATCACCATGCCGAAGATGTGTGAAGGGGCGTTCTGGATTGCGATGCGGTTGCCAAGATCGTTGCCGGGGCCGATGAAGAAGCCGAGTTCTGTTTCGTAATCGAGAAGTTTGGAGGGGCCGAATGCGGGCGGACCGGTATCGGTTGCGGATGTCTGACCCATCGGGCGGCGGATGGATGCGCCGCTGGGGACGATGGAACTGGCGCGGCCGTGATAGCCGACGGGCAGGTGCTTGTAGTTGGGGAGAATGGGATTATCCGGGCGGAACATGGAGCCGACGTTGTGAGCGTGGTGGATGGAAGCGTAAAAATCGGTGTAATCGCCGATGCTTGCGGGCAGGAGCATTTCGGCATCGGCGATGGGGAGCAGTGCGGCTTTTGGTTTGGCGCGGTCTTGCGGTGTGGTCAGTTTCGCATCGAGGAGATCGGCGGTGGCGCGGCGCGCGGCTTGCCAACTATCCTGGCCCTGGGCCATGAAATCGTTGAGCGTTTTTGCGGAGAGAGCGCAGGCGCATTCCGGGGATATGTTCTTGAGAAGGCGATCAGCAATGCATTTTTGCAGATCGAGAATTTGATCGCCGATGGCGGTGCCGATGCGCGGGGCTTCGGTGGTGCCACGACGGCGGAAGATGCCGAGGGGGAGGTTTTGAATGGGAAAATCGCAGGCGGGTGCGTTGGCGGATTCCACCCAACTGCGGCGATTGGAATCGTGGGTGGAATCGAGTTTGGGCATGGGTGCGCTCGGAATGCTGTTACAGCAAGTTCAGGGATTTCAGGCCATCGATCGGTTCTTCAAATGAGCAGGAACCGAATGATACGGCGAAGCCATCGCGGGATTCTTCGATTTCATCGATGCCGAGGCGGTATTCACTCCATGTCGCACCGCCTTCATCGAATTTGAAGCGTGAGATGAAATCATCTTCCAGAACTTGCCGCAGGGTTGGTTCATCGAGTTCGTGCGCATCGGCGAGGCAGCCGGCCATGAAGACGTTGAGGAAACCGAACTCCTTGGTTTTGACGGCGTCGGAAAAATGCCGAAGCGGGTGGTGCATACCCGCGGTGGCTTTGAAGGGGATGTTGACGGCGGCGCATGCGGCGATAAAACGGGCGAGGTTTTCCGGTGATGGGTAGGCCTCGGCGGTGATGCCACCGGTGCGGACTTTTGCGCCGGCTTCGCCATCGACGAGGGCGGCGATGAGGCCGCGCGGATCACGATCGATGGGCAATTCGAAGAACGGGAAGAGGTCATCGGGCATTTCATCGAGCACGCCGGAGATAGCATCGGTGGTTTCGGCTTTCAGTTCGATCACGTCGATGGAGGCAAGACCGAGGCCATCTTCGCCGAGTCGCTTGTTGAATGCCTGAATGAGAGCGAGATCGGCGGCGACGGCGTCGAGGTCTGATGCGTTGGCGGTGATGGCGCTGATTTGCCAGGGTTCCAAGTCGACTTCGCCGGTGCGGGGGGCTATTTGTCGCACTTCTCGTTCGAATTCATCGAGACGCGCGACGGGCACGATGAGGCGGCCCATCATCCAGCCTTCTTCGAGATTGAGGTAGTTGGCGTAATTGCGTACGGTGGTTGCCATGTCGAGTTTGGCAGGCGGAAACAACCCTGCGTAATCGATCACGCTCATCAAGAGGGACTGAACACTGGCGACCGGCGAAGGCATTACGGGGTTTTTCCCGCTTCCTTGGTCCATGAATCGCGCAGCGCGACGGTGCGGTTGAACACCACTTTGCCTGTGGCGGAATCCGGGTCCACGCAGAAGTAACCCTGGCGCTCAAACTGGAATCGCTCGCCGGGTTTTGCGCTTGCGAGGCTGGCTTCGAGTTTGCAGTTGTGAAGCACATCAAGCGAATGGGGATTCAGGCTGTCGAGGAACGAGCCGCCTTCTTCGGTATCGCCGGGGTCGGATTTCATGAAGAGGCGATCGTAGAGGCGGACTTCCGCATCGACCGCGTGCGGTGCGCTGACCCAGTGCAATGTGCCTTTGACTTTGCGGCCATCGGGTGAGCCGCCGCCACGGGTTGCGGGATCGTAGGTGCAGTGAACTTCGGTCACTTCGCCAGCGGCATCCTTCACCACATGGGTGCATGTGATGTAGTAGGCGGCGCGGAGACGGACTTCCTTGCCGGGCGAGAGGCGGAAGTATTTTGGCGGCGGGACTTCGGCGAAGTCTTCGCGCTCGATGTAGATCACGTTGGAGAATGGAACCTGCCGTGAACCTGCAGCGGGATTCTCCGGGTTGTTGACGGCTTCGAGGTGATCGACCTGACCGGCGGGGTAATTGTCGATCACGACCTTGAGCGGATTGAGAACTGCAAACACGCGCGGGGCGGTTTTGTTGAGGTCTTCACGCACGGAATGTTCGAGCAGTGCGATGTCGATGACGTTTTCACGGCGAGCGACGCCAATGGAATCTGCCCAATTGCGAATCGCGGTGGGTGTGTAGCCGCGACGCCGCATGCCAGCGAGAGTGGGCATGCGGGGATCATCCCAGCCGTTGACGTGATTCTGCTCGACGAGATCGAGCAGTTTCCGCTTGCTCATGATGGTGTAACTCAAGTTCCGCCGGGCAAATTCGTACTGGCGCGGGCGATGTCCCACGTTTTTGGGTGCGCCGCCGCCGGCGCTGATCTGTTCGATGAACCATTCGTAGAGCGGACGGTGATCTTCAAACTCCAGCGTGCAGATGGAGTGGGTTACGCCTTCGATCCAATCGCTCTGGCCGTGGGCGTAATCGTACATGGGATAGATGCACCATTTGCTGCCGGTGCGATGATGGACCGCATGCATTATGCGATACATGATGGGATCGCGCAGGTTCAGGTTGGGCGAGGCCATATCGATCTTGGCGCGGAGGGTGCGTGAGCCATCGGGGAACTCGCCTTTGCGCATGCGGTCGAGCAGATCGAGATTCTCTTCCACGGAGCGATTGCGAAAGGGACTTTCCGTGCCGGGCGAGGTGAGGGTACCACGATGCTTGCGGACTTCTTCGACTTTGAGATCGCACACAAATGCCTTGCCGCGCTTGATGAGGAGGACGGCCCAGTCGTACAACTGCTCAAAGTAATCGGAGGCGTAGTACTCGTGTCTGCCCCAATCCCAGCCGAGCCAGCGCACATCGGCCTTGATGGAGTCGATGTATTCCTGTTCTTCCTTGATGGGATTGGTGTCATCGAAGCGCAGGTGGCATGTGCCATTGTAATCGCGCGCTATGCCGAAGTTCAGGCAGAGGGAGGTTGCATGGCCAATGTGGAGGTAACCGTTGGGTTCCGGGGGAAAGCGCGTGACGACCTTGCCGCCGTGCTTGTTGGAAGCGATGTCTTCTTCAATAATGGTGCGGATGAAGTCGAGGGATGGCTTGGGTTCGGCGGTTGTCATGGGTGTGAAAACGGACATTCTAGCACCGCAGAGGGATTCAGCGGACCGTTCTTGATTTCTGAAACATGGTGAAAGGTGAATGGCGGTGGTCGAGGCAGCCATTGACTTGGCGAATTGATGACGCTTTAATCTTTCCTTGCGGCCTAAATCCGTGTTCCTTCCTGAACATGGATGCGGAGGACCCAACCTCCTTGCCAGATCAACATGGCGAGGATGGGGCGCATGGCGATGGGCAACCATCGCTTAGACCACTTCCAAGGTCGAGCCCGTCAGCTAACTCCGTCGGCAACTGGAAGGGCGAACCGCGATGCCACCTTCGGCCGGCTCCCCGATACATCTGAAAGCCACTGGTGAGACACCTCATGGGTGGCGTTTTGTATTTAGAGGAGCCATTCATGGCCGGCACTGCATTGAGCAAGAAGATTGAAACACCGACGAACCAGCGTGATGTCTTACGGATGGCGCTGCTGGCGATGGGGATTATTTATGGGGACATCGGCACAAGCCCGCTGTATGCGATTCGGGAATGTTTCTACGGGCCGCATGGCATTGGGATATCTCACGAAAACATTCTTGGCGTTCTGTCGCTGGTGTTCTGGACGCTGATCATTGTGATCACGATCAAATATCACCTGTACGTGATACGAGCGGACAATCGCGGTGAGGGCGGGATCCTGGCGTTGGTGGCGCTGGTGGGCACGGTGGTGAAGCGCGGCCGGCTTGCGGGGATAGCGATCGGGCTGGGTTTGTTTGGCGCGGCGCTGCTTTACGCAGATGGTGCGCTGACGCCGGCGATCTCGGTGCTTAGCGCGGTGGAGGGGCTTTCCGTGGCGACATCGATGTTTGATCCGTATGTTGTTCCGCTGACGATTGTGATTTTGGTGGGGTTGTTCATGGTGCAACATCATGGAACGGGTGGGATTGGATCGGTGTTTGGGCCGGTGATGCTGGTGTGGTTCAGCACGCTGGCGATTTTGGGGATTTGCGGAATTGTGCGTGAGCCAACGGTGCTTGCGGCGGTGAACCCGTGGTATGCGGTGGAATTTTTTGCACAGAACGGGATGCCGGGATTTGTTGTGCTGGGTGCGGTGTTTCTGGTGGCGACGGGCGGAGAGGCTTTGTATGCGGACTTGGGACATTTTGGCGAGAAGCCTGTGCAGATCGACTGGTTTTGTCTTGTCGGGCCGGCGTTGATTCTGAATTATTTTGGACAGGGCGCGTTGCTGATGAGCAAGCCGGAGGCGGCATCGAATCCGTTTTACTTGCTCGCACCTTCGTGGGGTTTGTATCCACTGGTTGGACTGGCGACGGCGGCGACGATTATTGCATCGCAAGCGGTGATTACCGGGGTGTTTTCATTGACGATGCAGGCGGCGCAACTTGGGTACATGCCACGAGTGAAGGTTGAGCACACATCGGAAACAACGATGGGGCAGATTTACATTGGCTCGGTCAACTGGATGTTGATGCTGTTGACGATTGGGCTGGTGATTGGATTTGGTTCATCGAGCGCGATGGCGGGTGCCTATGGCATGGCTATTGCGACGACGATGGTGATTACGACGGTATTGGCGTTCCCGGTGGCGTGGAAACTGTGGCGCTGGCCGCTTTCGGTGGCGCTGGCGGTGACAATAGTGTTTCTGGGTGTTGATCTGATGTTCTTCGGTGCGAACATCATGAAGGTGTTTCACGGCGGGTGGTTTGCGCTGGTGGTTGCGGGTTTGATTTACCTGATCATGACAACGTGGAAGCGCGGCCGTGCGTTGCTATCACAGCGGCTGGAAACCAGGCTGTTGCCGGTCGAGTTGTTTTTGGAGAGTTTGATGCGATCGCCACCGACACGGATCAAGGGGCTGGCGGTCTACATGACGGGAAGTGCGGCGGGGATACCGTTAGCGCTGGTTCATAATCTGAAGCACAATCAGGTTCTGCATGAGAATGTTGTTCTTCTGACGATCCTGACGGAGGAGGTTCCGCAGGTGAAGGAGGAGATGCGAATTGAACGGACGAGTCTTGGGCATGGATTTCAACGAGTGATTGCGAGGTACGGATTTATGGAATCGCGGCATGTGCCGACGTTGTTGCGGCGGATTTCCATTGATGGTCAGGAGATTCATCCGCAGCGGTTGACGTACTTTTTGAGCCGGGAGACGCTTGTGAGCGGACCTCGGCGAGGGATGGCGGTTTGGCGCGAGAAGCTTTTCGGTGCGCTGGCGCGAAATTCGCTGCCTGCGACGGCGTTTTTTGGACTGCCACCAAATCAGGTGATTGAGATTGGGACGCAGATTGAGCTGTAGAAGGTATTTCGCGCGGCTCAACGGCTGGATGTAGCCGCGCATGGCACCGCATTATCATGCGGTGCTAAGGAGCATTGCGTTGGGAGAGGCAGCGTTGGATTCTTTTGAGGGTTGAATCGCGGCCGAGGATTGCGAGGGTGTCGAAGATGGCGGGGCTTACGAGATCGCCACTGACGGCGATGCGGAGGGGTTGGGCGACTTTGCCGAGCCCCCCCTTCCCATCGGCGTGGGTGTTTGCGTAGTCCTTGACGGCGGCTTCGATTTTCTCGACGGTCCAAGGTTGGACGTTTTGCAGTATGGGGATCAGCAATTGGAGGTGGGAGTAGCCATTGGGTGCGCTGGACGCGGACGAGACGTCCGCGCTCCCCAAGAGTGCGTCCTGCACTGCTTTGGATTTTTCGTAGATGATTTCATCATCGGCAAGGACGAAGAAGCGGCAACTTTTGATTGGGTCTTCGAGTGTTTTGGAACGCGCGTGATTGGCGCGGGCCAGCATTTCAAACTGCTGGGGAGTCAGTTTGGCGATGAACTCCGGATGGTATTTTTCGCAGTGTTCCCGGAAGCGTTTGGCGAAGCCATCGGGGCCGAGGGCCTGGAGGGCATCGAGGTTAAATGCGAGGAGTTTTTCACGATCGAATTTTGCGGGAGTTTTTACGACGCGATCAAAGTCGAAGCGATCGACGAGGAATTGGCGATCGAATTTTTCGATGTCGCCGCCGGGTGACCAGCCGAGCAGCGCGAGGTAGTTGATGAGGACTTCGGGCAGGTAGCCGTGACGGCGGAAGTCATCGACGTTGATTTCCGGGAGATTGATGGCGAGTGCGGCGGCGAGTTTCTCTGCGTCGTTGAGGTCGAGTTGATTGTCTTTGTCAGAGAGCCACCACTTCCAGATTTCGGGCGCGATTATGGCGGTCCCAGGGACAGGAGTCCCTGGGCTTTGGATGGAGGCCACAGGACTTATGGGTGGGGCGGTGAGGTTGCGCTGTTTGACGGCGGCTCGCAGGGCTTTGTCCTTATCGCGCTTGGACATTTTTGAGCCATCGGGATTGGTGATGAGCGAGATGTGAGCGAAGACGGGGCGGCGGAAGCCGAGCGCTTCCTGAAGCATGATTTGGCGAGGGGTGTTGCTTAGGTGTTCCTGGGCGCGCATGACGTGCGTGACGCCCATGAGTTCATCATCAACGACGACGGCAAAGTTATACATCGGAAAGCCATCGGCCTTGCGGATGACGAAATCGTCGAGTTCCGCGCGTTCCACCACCATGTCGCCACGCACTTCATCGTGAAAGGTGACGCGCTCAAGGCCATCGGGGATCTTGAAACGGACGACGTGTGGTTTGCCTTCGGCGAGGAATTTGGCGATTTGATCTGGAGTGAGGGTCAGCGCGGCGCGATCGTAGCGGTAGTTGCGTTTTTCGCTTTGGGCTTTTTTGCGGACGATTTCCAGTTCTTCGGGAGTCTCGAAGGCGCGGTAAGCCTTGCCCTGTGAGATGAGTTGATCGAAGTAGCGGTTGTAGGTTTCGAGGCGCTGCGATTGGAAATATGGACCGAATGGGCCGCCGCCGCTGCCGTGGAATTCCGGGCCTTCATCCCAGAGGATGCCGAGCCATTGGAGGTCTTCGAGGAAGGCCATGCTGGAGGCATCGGAGGAGCGTTTGGCATCGGTGTCTTCGATTCGGAGGACGAATTTGCCACCGCGTTTTTTTGCATACGCCCAGCAGAACAGGGCGGTGCGCGCACCGCCGACGTGCAGGTGGCCCGAAGGACTGGGCGCAAAGCGTGTGCGAAGAATCGAAGCCGTGTTCATCTGTGAAGCCTATCGCGCCGTCAGCCGGATGTCGAAACCATCGGCGGTTTTCGGTGTTTGAAACGATTGGTCAGCAATCGCAGCGGGCCGGAGAGCGCGTAGACGAGGAAACCGAGTGCGACGGTGGCCTGAAACCATGCGATGAGCAGCACGATGATGACGACGAGGCGCACAACGTAGGCGAAACTTCTGCGGCCGCGGAAATATCGGTTGGCGAAGTGGATGTAGGGAATGGAAGAGACCATGCCAAAGGCGCAGAGAAGCAGGGCCAGCGGCATGCCGAGTGTGGACCACTTGGCAATTCGCAGCATTTCGGCATCTGTTTCTGCGCCGACGATTAATTGTTGGTGGAGAATGATGAGGCTGGCGATTGTTCCGGCGGCACCAGGTGAGGGCAGGCCGCGAAAGAGGCTGTGATCATTGACGGTGTTGGAGCCCATCTCGACGTTGAATCTGGCCAAGCGGAGTGCGGCGCAACTGACGTACACGGCGGCGATGCACCAGATGACTTTGCCGAGGACGGCGGTATCCGGGCCGACGAGCAGACCTTCGCCGGAGAGGTGGTTTTGGATGAGACGGAGCGTCATGAACGCCGGGGCGACGCCGAAGGTGACGACATCGGCGAGGGAATCGAGTTGGCCGCCGAGTTCGGAAGTTGAACGTGTGAGGCGGGCGAGACTTCCATCGATGGCATCGAGGAACATTCCGAGAAACACAAGTGCGCCGGCAAAGGTGAGCGGTGTCCAGTCGTGCCAGAGGAGGCGGACGGATGGCTCACGGGCGGCGTAATGGATTGCGGCGAAACCCGCGATGAGGTTGCCGAGCGTGCAGAGAGTGGGGATGACCGACATCGATGGCAGCGCGCGGCGGTGGCGGCGACGTAAACCTCTTCGGGCCCAGCGACGGCCTTTGTCGGGAAGTGTTGCGATGGGTGGCGGTCCTTCAGTTCAAGGTGATGGTGAGGCAGCGCGATCGGGCGGCAAGAGTTGCGGCGAAATCTTGGGAATGAGAACCAACAAGCCTTTTGCGGGCGGATCACGGTGGACGGCGAGCAGAAGCTCGCCCAGTGTGGGCGGGGCTGCGGCTTCCGGGCCGATCATATCAAACGGGCCGGTGCGGGGTGGTTTTGCTGGTTTGGCTGCAGTGGAGGCGGGTGCGGTTGGCGCGGAGCCATCCAGACCGGGCCAATCATTTTGAGGTGATTCGCATAGAAGGACGTAGGCGAATCCGGGTTGAAGTTGCAAGTCGATCGCCATGGAACTGAAGCCCTGTTCGGAGCGAGTTTCGCTGCCGAGCAAGCGGCGCAGGTCTGTTGTCTGCGGCCCTCGGCGGCGAGGGAGCATTTCCAGATGGACGACGGTGCCATCTTCCATCTGGACGGTCCAACTGCGCATCATGAGGCGGAAATCGCCACCGGCGTAACGGCTGACGATGCCATCAATAGCGACCGCGACGCCGGCATCATCAATAGGGCGATCCACAAGCGAACGCCATTCTGTTACCTGGCCGTTCCATTCGTGTGCGTCGTAACTTGCGCCGCCGAGATCGGTGATGAAGTTTTCGACTTGATCCTCCGGCAATCGGACGAAACGAAAGCCGTTTTGCTTGAGACGTTGGAGGATAGGATCTGCAACGGCACCCCCATCGGCGCGTTTGGAGAGGGCTGCCATGATGAGGCCGGGTTGGTCGTTGACGACGAGGCGGCGGACTTCCAAGCCGTTGTCGGAGTTGGTCAACCGATTGCGGAGCGCGGCGGCGGGGGAAACGATGGCGGATGATGCGTCGGTTGCACTTGCACCGGCAGAGGTTGGCGCGGGAGCGGGTTCAACGCAGCCGGTGAGCGAGGCTCCGCAGATGAGAGGGCAAATCCAAGAAACACGAATCTTCATACCAGCGTTACGCTCCGGGGATCAATCATGGTTCGGCGAGTTCAAGGTCCGGTCCGGCCCCCCCACTCCCACCGCCTGCTCAAGAGATTTTTCCAAAACTTAGCGATGCTGTTTAGCGGCTGGCTCGGGCTTTTTTCCGCCGGTAGGGTTATCTGCAAAACTGTTGATGCGATCGATCAGGGCGCGGACCCGGCCGTATTGATACCGAGTGTGAGCGAAAGCCAGGCGAGGCAGATCGAGATGGTCTTTCTCCACGCTGAATGCGGGAACCTGCTCGATACGACCTTCCTTGATCAAGCCAGCGAATTCGTCGTTCAAGATTTCTATCTGTTCATCATTGAGTTTTTGCTTGAGGCGAATGACGAGGGTGTCGCGTACGTAGCGACTGGAGTGAAAGACGCGATAGAAACCGAGCACGTGCTGGACGGCGTCATCAATGGAAGTGGCGATGTGGTAGATCGAGGTGTCTTCCGGGCTGATCCATCCGTTTTTCAGGAGGTGGGTGCGGACGTAGTGTTCCCAATTTTTCCAATACACGCCGCCTTCACCTTCGAGCATGACTATGGGGATGATGTTTGTCTTGCCGGTTTGGACGAGGGTGAGACATTCAAAGAGTTCATCCTGCGTACCGAAACCGCCGGGAAAAACGGAGACGGCATCGGAGTGCGTCATGAACATGAGTTTGCGGGTGAAGAAATAGCGAAAGTTTATTAGTTTGGGATCGCCTTCAATGACGGTGTTGGCGGTGGTTTCGAAAGGGAGGCGGATGGAGAGGCCGAAACTGGATTCGCGTGTGGGGCCTTCATGGCCGGCCTTCATGATGCCGTTGCCAGCGCCGGTGATGGCCATCCATCTTTTTTCTGCCATGGCGGTGCTGAAGGCGTGTGCGGCGAGGTAGTCCGGATGGTTGGGAGGGGTGCGTGCGGAGCCAAAGATTGTGATTTTGGAAATGCCGCGGTATTCGTTGAAGACGCGGTAGGCGTATCGCATTTCCTTCAATGCGCTGTTGAGCAGTTTCAACTGGCCGGTATCGTGGCCATCTGGAATGAGTTTGAGCGAGGTCTGGATGAGTTGGACGACGAGTTGGCCGTCGAAGGAATCCGGATCGCCGCCGATGGACTGGATCAGCGCGTGGATCGCGGGCAGGGTTTGTTGATCAATCTCGGAAAGTGGCTTCATTTCAGGTTCTATTATCGACGTGGAAAGGCATCATATCCACGAAAACGTTGGGTCAGGGGTTTCCCAGTTTATCGGTTGCGGAAGGCAGAGGTACCAGACGAGCGGAGGGGTTTGATAGCGGACCGGTGAGCTCGATCTGGTAAAGCGCATCGCCGACGGAACTGATCACATCGCTGATGAACTTGATGCCGCCGCGGCTGCGAAAGCGGGTGTTTAGTTCGAAGGTGTTGTAGTCCATTTCGCCTTCGCCGGAGAGTTGGAGAAGGGCGTTGCTGCCCATAGTGCTTTCAAAGGTGATGTTTTCAAACATGACGCGATCGCCGATGATGTACATTTTTGCGTCAGCGAAATCGAGGTTGCCACCAAGCGGTGCGGTGAACTGGGCCACCTGCATGAGTTGAACGACGAGCGGGAACCCGACGAGACGGCCGTTGACCACACGAATGACGCCACGGCCGCGGCGTTGGGAGGAATCGGTGCGATCACCTGAAACGGAGATGTTGGCGTACATTTCGCCAAAGGCGCCGCGCTGCTTGGCTTCGGTTGGCTCGACGGATCCTGATTGTGGGTTTGCGAGCATGAATTCATTCAATGGGACCCCGGCCATGGTGATTTGGGCTTCGTAATCGTGGCGATCACCGATGCCAGTCCATGCCTGGGCGGAGACCGCGCCGTTGCCTGCGTCGCCACGAAAGAGAGGCATCTGCAGGATTTGGCCATCATCGGATGCCCGCAGCGTTGCCTGAACGTTGGTTAGTGATTGCCCCATGGCGCTTGCCTGATCAGCGGTGGCCTGCAGATCAAGTTTCAAGGGCTCACCTTGGGCCTGGAGAAGATCGATGCTTATCTTTCCGGCCACGTCATTGAACTGCAAGCCAGCGTGGAATTCCGCTTTGGTGGTCTGGGCGGAACCGACGAAAGAAGTCCGCCATGCTTTTGTGCCATTGCCACTGTCGAACTGGGTGAGGCGCAGATCACAATCATTGAGCGAGGTTGGCCCGACATCATTGAACTTGATCCCATCGAGTGCGTTCATGACGGTTTGCGGCAGGAAGGCCTGAACGAAATCGGATCGCACTTGTCCTGTGTGGCTGATGCGAAGTGTGACATCTACATCCGGTTGGCCGGTCACCACGTTTCCGGTTAAATGGAACTCGCCTTGATCGTGACGGCCATGGATATCTTCCAAACGGATCTCCCCCGCTTTCATCACAATGTGACCTTCCTCGAATGATGCCAGCACAGGGCGCTGGTTCCAGGTCATGCCCAACAGATGCGGCCGAATCGTGAACAGCCAATCGTTTCTTGAGGATGTGTTGAGATGCGCATCAAACAGACCGACCGGTTTGCAATCCTGATAGATATTGACAGCCTGATCATCCGCAAACGCACGGAGGAATTGGGGCATGGACGCTGATTCCAGGCGCGCCTGTTTGAGTTCGGCTTCCACTTCCCAGGTTGTGGGCCGCGCGCCAAAGTTGCTGCGACCATTGAGCAGCATTTGACCATCGGCGATTCCGGAGCCAAGCACGTTTTCAATTCGAATGGAATCCTGATCGACGCGAACATCGCCTGTCAGTCCGTTCATCACGACACCCGTGGACCATGCATCCGACTTTCCGCCGAAGGAACGGATGAAGTCTGCATTCGGTTGGGCACGGCACTGTTTGAGCGATACGTTGAAATCGTATTTGATTCGGCCGGGCGAGTCGGTGTTGATGGTTCCGACGTAGTCGGCGGCGCCGCTAAGGCCAACGCTCTTGACGAGCGCGGCTGATTTGGAAAGCACGCCGCCGGGCCATTTTGAATAATCCGCGCCTGGTTCTGCCTTTTCTTCATGCGTCGGCGGGATTGATGCGTAGAGAGAATTATGCACCTGATCATCCGTTACGTGGATGGACAGGTCGGGCCGAACCGCGTCGAGGTCTCTTGACGCGGGCAAGATCAATTCGCCAGTGACAACTCCGGCCCCACCGCCGGGGGCGACGAACATAAGGCCATCGCCACCGACGACAATTTTCTCGCGACCCCATTCGAGCGTTCCGCCTGTGAATCGAATGGGAAATGGGAACTGTTCATACATGATGCCAATGGATTGAACGCCAATGGTGCCACCAGTGTGTGTGTGCCGGATGTCGCCATACTCACGCTCAACTTTGAGATTGAGGCTGACGGTACCGCCGAGTTGGAATGGTTTGGCGTCGATGGAGCGTTGCAGACGGGTGATTTTGCCTTGAATCTCATCGATGACGGATTGGGTTGCTCCTTGATCCGGCGTGGTGTTCTTCTTCGCCTGGTCCAATTGGGTTAGGAGGCCATCCTTTTCCGCTGTCAGGGATGCGATCGCGGCCTCATCCGGGACGAATCCGCCGGCGGACATGGAGGCGAGAATGTCTTTGTTGAAGAACATGTCGAAGGTGCGCAATTCCGCGCCGTGGAGCGCTTGGCGAAGGCGATCGTCCACGGGGACATCGGTACCGACGACGTGCAGCGAAATCATGGCGTCGTTGTTGGGGGGAGCGATTTCGCCAGTGATGCGAATCTTGCCGCTGCCGGAGCCGTTGCCGGTGAGGTACTCGACGGAGATCCGATCCTGATCAAATCGCAGGTAGCCATCGACCTCATCCAGTTGGTATGGAAACTTCTGGTATCTACCGGTGGCGTGGTGAATGTAGGCTTGGCCGGAAACGGTTGTTTTGGATTCAGTGATCCGCTCGCCTTCTTTTGCCACGGCCGTGCGCGAGACATCCACGGAAGTGCTCAATACGCAATCAGAGACTTGAAACTTCTCCAGCACGTGGCCCACGACCAATGGCAGATCAATAGCGGCGGCGTCGCCTTGATCGTTTCGTTTCATGGTCAAATCATCGACCCGGAACTTGAATTCGAATGGCGCAATCTTCAGGAGGTAGTCGATCCAACGTTCGGTGCCGCCCGGAGTGGTCCAATCCAACTTGGGCAGGTCTTTCATGGAGAACAAATCCAGTCTGTACGGAACGCTGACGACTTCAACTTGATTGTCGCTGCTGCTTAGGACGCCGGAAAGATTCTCAAGCATGAGGGAATTTGCCGTGACGGTGATCTCTCCACCGGAAAACTCCATTCTGGGGTTCGGCGAAGTCGCTTCGACTTTTCCGCCGCGATACCTTGCCCAATCCACACCGGTTGTAACCGGCAGCGTGAGATCGACGTTGTTAATCTCCAGTTTGATGACAAAGGATTGATTGGGCGACCAGGAGGCTTGGACGCTTCGCACGCTACCCTGCAGGTCCATGCGCTCCCACATTGCCTGAACCACTTGAGGACAAATGCGGAAGATGCGTTCGTTCAGATCAAGATCTTCGATGCGACTGGTCCATTGATTGAGCGAGGCGTCCCAGTCTCCCTTGACGCGAATACCTCCGTTGACGATGGCGGCGTGTTCATCCACTTCCCGAAGGTCGAAGTTGTACAACTCTGGTGCGCCGGGGGTTGGCTGCATGTCACCGGTGAACAACCGCTTTTCGGTCAATTCAAACTGATCATCGGTATGCTTGCCGAACTCCACGGCGGCATCTCGAAGACGAATGCGAGGCGGTGGCGCGGTTGGGTGTTGGCTGGTGCGGTCCCATCTTGGATTCAACGCCCAGAAGTTCATCCAACCGATGTTGCGGGCATCTTCGCTGACGCGGACGGTCAACTGCTCGACATCGACTTCTGAAAAAGAAAGTACAAACGGAATGAGTGAGCGCAGCCGCACGGTGACTTGTGCCCGAGGGATGTTGGCGATCTCCGCCGCAGGCCCCTTCAGGCCACGAGCGAGCAGTTTGAAATCCTTGATTGTGATGAGACCATCGCCCTGGTAGGTGGCTTCGGCGATGAGGACTTCGCCACCGAGACGCTTTTCCAATTCCGGCTTGGCGACCCAGATAATGAACCACGATCGTGTGGCAACCCAGAATCCAACGGCTGCCAGAATGCACAGCACCGTGAGACCAACAAGAGCCATGCGCCAGAACCTACGCCAGCGGGATTGGCGTGGGTGACGGAGGGCGGGTTGGGAATGAGTTGGAGTCATAAAAACGGCAATGGAGAGCACGGCGATGCCTTGCAAAGCAGGGATTCTACGCCGAGGCTGGAGTACCTGCGAGAATGATGGAGACAAGCGGAGTGGTGCGAATTGGCACGGCGGCGCCGTGCCGGCATAGAGGCCGGCCCCACTGATTGGCACTTGTTGTTTTGCAGGCGCACAAGCGGCCACTCGGAGTGTTCAATCGCTACACTCATTGCAACTGGCTGTTTTTGTTGGTTGGTTTGCGGAGAGGTTTCTCATGCATGTGGCACTTACCGGCGTTTCCGGATTCATTGGATCGGCGATCGCGCGTGATCTCCACAAGAAAGGACACACGGTTGCGGGGTTGGTGCGGGCCACGAGTCGCCGCGATCATGTGGAGGAGTTTGTTGATCAGTTTGTTGTTGGGGAGCAGTCTGATGAGACGTGCTGGGCTGCGCTGCTCGATGGAGCGGATTGCCTGATCCACAACAGTGTGGATTGGTCCATCTGGGATGAGAAGCCGGATATTGATCGCCATCTTCAGTCGAACCTGGTGGGTGCGTTGCGACTGTTACGGTTTTCGGCTCCAAGACAATTTGTGTTCATCAGTTCCATTGCCGTTCATCACGACATGCTGCCGCGATGGAAGGGTGTGATTGATGAAGACCATCCACTGCGACCGGGCAACTGGTATGGCGCGCTGAAAGCGGCGATTGAAGCGCATTTGTGGGCAGCGCATTTCGGAGAAGGCAGGCACACGTGCGCGCTGCGGCCTTGCGGCGTGTACGGCATTGATCCGCAACTGAAGCGATCGCACGGATTTGGATTGATCGAGAAGATCAAGCGCGGCGAGACCATTGCCAAGCCGGGCGGCGGGAAATTTGTGCATGTTGATGATGTGGCTGTGGCGACTGTTGCAACGGTTGGCAATCCACATGCTGCGGGCAAGCCGTACAACCTGGTCGATTGCTATGCCCGGTGGGCGGATTGGGCGCAAATGGCTGCGGAGCTTTTGGGGAGAAAGGTCGAGATTGACATGTCGAGCCCGGCCAAGCCGAAGAATGAATTTGCGAAAGATGCGGCCTATTCACTGGGTGTGAAACTGGATCGCGGGCACGAGGGCATTCGTCGGCATTTGCGTGAATTGATCTCATTGATGGCAAATGGTTGAAATTGATGGCAAAGTGATCTCCGATGCATTGGACAGCATTTCTTGCTTATCGCCGCGTACCCGCCAACGCACAGGTTATTGGCGATGTGCGGTGCATTGGGTGCGGCTACAACCTGCGCGGATTGAAGGCGATGGGAAAGTGCCCGGAGTGCGGGAATGCAGTGGTGGATTCGCTTTTCGTTCTTGCCAAGCCGGAGTTGGTTGCGAGGGCGTTTCGAGGGTTTGCGGGCAGCTACCACACGTTTCTCATTTTGGGTTTGGGCTGTATTGGCGGCGGGGTTGGATGGACGTTGATTGTTACGGCGGCAGTGATTGCGGCTGGCGCTTGCTATCGAACTTTGAACGCGGGGGAACTTCGCTTTCGGGCGCACCTTGGCAACTCGCAGTTGCTGCACAACCGTGTTGGGATTCTGTGGTTTGCATCGCTCGCGGAAGCCATTGCGGCATTGGCAT